>JANMIF010000228.1:0-17995 GCA_031375695.1 Planctomyces sp. | reverse complement strand
CCAACAAGCCGCGTTGATCGAGGTCTTGGATCAATGCCGCGAAGGCTCGGTCGGTGCTCCCCATCATGACCCAGTGACCAATGCCGTAACGACCTTCACCGCCAGCTTTGTTGCGGATCGTGCCACACGAGCCGGACGTGTAGATCAAGTCGTGATGATCCCAGTTCAAGTTGAATCCGCCGGGCACTTCTTCCGAGAACGGCCAGCGAACATCGACCGTCACGAAGCGGACGCCCGTTTCGATCAGCTTACGGCCGACCAAATAGCAGGCTCCGCGATGGCCTCGGCCGTACAGTTCGCGCGTGGCGGGAGATTCGGACTTCAGATCAAAGGCCGCTTCGACTCGCGAGCTGGTGAGCGTGTCGAAGGCTTGTGAGTAAAAACGATCCATGCCGTCCACATTCCGCGCGCCGGCGAACCGGGCGTCGAGCGACGTCAGCATTTCGCGGCGACCGGCCAGTCGCGATGCCACGTTCTCGCCACGAGGCAACAAGTCGGCAACTTTCCAATTCGGCAAGGAAACATCACTCCCACCAGTTTTGAAGACGCGTGACGAGGCCGGCAAGAACCCGGTTTTCGTTGAGGCGTTCTGTTCATCGTTGCCGGGAACCATGATGTACGGTGGCAGGTCACGGCATTCACTTCCAAGAATTTTTGTGGCGATGCAACCGATGTCCGGCATCTCCATCGGGCTGCTGGGATGCGAACCGGACAGCATGTACTGCGTACCGTCGGGATGTCCGTTGGCTCCGGCCTTCGGATGCCGCATCGAACGAACGACCGCCAGTTTGTTGGCGACTTTCGCGGTGTGAGCCAGCAATTCGGTGAATTGAATTCCTGGAACATTTGTCGATATCGGCTGAAACGGACTGCGATGCTCGGCGATCGCCTCTGGTTTTGGATCCCAGGTATCCATGTGCGAAAGGCCGCCCTGTTCCAGGATAACCAGAACATTTTTCGCAGCCGCCTTCGAGCCGCTGGCCGCCAGAGTTTGCGCGGCCAACCACTGCGGAAGCGACAAGCCAAGCACTCCGGCCGAACCAACCTGCAACGCGCGGCGACGCGAAAACGAACTGCTGATTACCGAAGGAATACGCTGGCTCATCACAGGGCAAAACCTTTTGGGGCGGGATGACAAAAAGGGCAAACCGGTGGGACGACGATCTTCGGGGCCATCAAGTTATCGCGATCATCGGCTCAAAGAAAGATCGGTCAAAATACGTCTGTTGATTGTTTTCATTTGTCATCCGGATTTACGTTCGAATGCACTGTCTAATCAGCAGTTTCTTGCCGTCGCTGAGAACGATCGGAGCCCGTGGCGAAGTCCACTTGTACCTCATCGTTCGACGCCCCCATCAACGCGTTCGTCATGGCAAGCTCAGTGCCGACATGGATTTGCCAGCAGAAAAACGCTCTCGCCGCGGTTGGGAGAATTGATTATCGTCCCGCTCCCTTCGCAGGAAAATTGCTTGGCGACCTTGATCGCTGGCGAATCTGGTTCCTGCCGTTCGCTATTCCTCGTTTCCCGTCTGTGAGTGTTCATCGTGTGGTCTCAAGCGTCGGCCCAGCGGGCGATCATTGTCGCCGGGTGTCTGGGGATGATTTATTTGCAATTGACACAGTCTCCGGCCACGGTGCAGTTCGCTCGCGCGCTAGGGGCCAACGGGTTGCACATCGGCATCTTGGGGGCGTTGCCAACGGCGATGCTGTTCATGCAGTTTGTCGCCGGTGTGCTAGTCAATCGTATGAAATATCGTCGCCGCGTGTGGCTGACGGTTGGCATCGCACATCGCTTGGTGATGTTGCCGGCCGCGCTTGGACCGTGGCTCTGGCCAGAGGCTCCGGCAGGGTTTTGGGTCTGGACGTTGATTGGGCTATCGGCCGCGAATTACGGGATGGCGGACTTCTGTCACCCGTTATGGATGTCGTGGATGGGAGATTATCTGCCGAAAGAGGGGCTGAGCCGGTTTTGGGGTCGGCGGCAATTGTGGATGCATTGGACGGCGGCCGCGGTCTTGGGTCTGGCGGCGGTATTCGTGGCGGCGAATCCACAAGGGATCATTCCGATCTTCGCGGTCATGGGATCGGTGGCTGCAGTCTGTGGCGTGATCGACTTGCTGTTCTTTCTGCGAGTTGAGGAACCGCCGGTGCAACCGGCACCGAGTCCGCGACTGCGCGACATACTTGCCGCTCCGTTCAAGGGGCGCGAATTTCGAGCGTACATCGCGTTTACTTGTTTTTGGCATTTTGCTGCGATGACCGGCGCGCCGTTCATCAGTTTGTTTCTGCTCGAATATGTTGGGATGGACCTGTATCACGCGATGCTGCTGTGGGCCTGCTCGTGGGTGGGAGGGGCGTTAATGGCGGGGCGCATGGGTTGGTTGGCAGATCGGTTTGGGCACCGTCCGCTGTTGGTCCTTTCGATCTCGCTGAAATCGACGTTGATGATCGCGCTATTGCTGGTGCCGGCGAATCCGCAGGCAGCGTTCTGGTTGTTGATTCCTGTCTTCATGCTCGACGCACTTCTCAATGCGGGGATTGCAATCGCGAATCACGGGTTCTTGCTGAGCTATTCGCCGTCGGAAAATCGGGCGATGTATATCGCGGCGGGAACGGCGCTAGCGGGAATGATTGGTGGGTTGACGTCGATTGTTTCGGGTGCTGTGTTGCGGTCATTGTCCGGCTGGGATTTTTCGTTCCTAGCGATTGGCGTGTCACATTTTCATGTGTTGTTCGCCGTAAGCGTGGTGTTGCGGTTGATCTCGGCCGCGTTGGTGCTGACAGTGGAAGAACCTAATGCGGCGAAGACCAGCGAGGTAGTGAACCACTTGTGGAACGTAGCTCAACTCCGCTTTCTGCGGCTGGCTCGCACGTCGTGGCGAGTTGATCGCGTGGAAGAATCGCTGGGTGTGGCGGTGCATGACGCGTCACTTCGCCGCCGAGCGCGATCACGAAACATCTCGCGACACGAAATCATCCAAGCGGACGATCCCAGTCATGACGAGCGGACAACGATCTGACGAGGGTGAGTCATTCGACGTACAAAAACTCGTTGCTGTTGAAAACCAACCGCGTCAGTGCCGCGAGGCCATGCTCGTGAGCGAACTTTTGCAGCGACGCCGATTCCGCTTCCGTGGGCGAACGCGAATACGCCAGTTGCCAGCAGCGTTCGATGGCCTTTGATAAATCGTCACCAGCATCGCGTTTGAGCCGCTCGGCCAGACGATCGGACATCCGCAACATGAAGCTGTTGTTGAGCAGCGAGAGCGCCTGAAGCGGCGTCGTGGTGACGGCCCGGCGCGGCGTTTTGGTCGAGGGGTCCGGGCAATCGAGAACTTCCAAGAACGGATTCCGGCCGGAACGAACCCACGTCCGATACAGGCTGCGGCGATGAAAACTTGCGCCGACCGGATCGACGATGTCGTAGAACTGAGAGTTGAACGTGAACGTCGTGAAGTCGTGATAGCCCGGCCCGCCGACGGTCGGATTCAATTCGCCCGACATTGCCAGGACCGCATCGCGCACGGTTTCGGCATCGAGTCGCATGGGCGACTTGCGCCACAACAACCGATTGCCGGCATCACGCGCGACTGCATCCGCTCGCGCACGCGACGACTGCCGATACGTCGCGGACGTGACGATCAAGCGATGAATGTGCTTCAAGCTCCACGGTCGCGGCGCGGGCTGGGTCGAGACCAACTTCACGCTTGGCTGCATCAACTCGGCAGCCAGCCAGTCGAGCAATTCAGGATGACTCGGCCGTCCGCCGTTGAAACCGAAATCGCTGGGCGAATCAACGAGGCCGACGCCGAAGTGATAATGCCACAGTCGATTGACGATCACGCGAGCCAACAGCGGATTGCGACGATCGGTCAACCACTCAGCCAGTGCCACGCGACGATCGGCATCCGTCGCTTCTTTCGGCAAATTAAACCCCGTCGACACGTCGCTCTCGCGACTCGCATTCTCCCCCGATTTCTCCACAACTGCGTGATTTGCAAACGCCGCCGGACTTCCCGCCGCCAGTTCTTCGCCGAGCGATGCCGGATTCCCGCGCAGCAGCAAGTGTGTCACTTCCGGCGCTCGCGGAGCGACGGCATACACTTTGTTTTCATTCGCTCGCGCGAGCTGCCGATGCAGATGATCCAACTCAAACTTCAACCGAGATCGTTCGGCTTGCGCGGCAACCGGCAGTCGAGCCACCAGTTCGGCATCCGAGATCGCCTCGGTAAACACACCCGCCGAGGTTGCGACTTCCTCGGCTGAGAGCGCCCGGTCGTACAACGCCGCGCGATCCAGTGACCCGGCCAAATGCCGATTGCCTCCCGGCGGACTATGTCGCAAGCCGAAGATGACCTGCGATTTGTTCGCTTCAAACGTGATCGGCCCGCTGCTTTTGTACGGCTGACCGTACAACTGGCCGTTGCGATAGCCGGTGATTACGCCGTCTGCAGCGTACACGATCGCGAAGTGAATCAACTGCTTGTCCGCGTCGGTCTCTTCCGATCCCTGAAAGCTCTGCGTGCGAGCGTACCCGTTGCTCCCGGCCAGCCACCGATTCGGTTCCCGTTCGCCGAACACAATCGCATCGAATGTCACGCCGTCCAGAGTTTGAATGCTGATCGCACCGCCTCCCGCTTGCTGCCTTTGATCGAGTTGCACCCACACTTCGAGCGTCTTCGCAGTCAGATCCTTCTTCAACGGCGCAGTCGCGAAGGAAGTTTCTCGGCCGCTCAACTTCACGCGACCGTCTTGCAACTTCGCACCATTCGCCGTCGCGTGTAGGTCGCCGATCGCATCCTTCAGATCTTCATTAAAATCCCAGCGAGCGATCGGCGACGGCGGCGGATTCTTTTTGCTGTTGGTGATGCGCGCTCGCCGCTCGGCCAAGATCGTGTGCCGCGCCTCGGATTCCAATTCCTCAAGCTTCTTCGCCAAGACACTCGACTCTCGCTGCAATTGCTCGACCTGGTGTTGCCGATGCGAAATGAACGCGTCGTTGTTCGCCGGTAGTTCTCGTTCGCCGTGACGAACTCCCCCCAGTGCGGCCGACAACCGGTAATAGTCTCTCGCCAGGATCGGATCGAACTTGTGATCGTGGCAGCGAGCACAATGCACCGTCAGCCCCAAAAAGGTTTCGCCAATCGTGCTGACATAATCTTCGATCTCATCCTGCCGGACAACCGCTTTCATCGCCGCGCTTTGCTGAGACTGACCGACTTCGTCATATGCTCCGGCCACCCAAAATCCGGTCGCAATCAATGACTCGGGATCGTTCGGCTTGTGGACATCTCCTGCCACTTGCAGCCGCACGAATTCGTCATACGGCATGTCTTTTTGAAACGCGCTCGCCACCCAATCACGGTATCGCCACGAATTTGTCCTGAGCTTGTCTCGTTCAAACCCTTGGCTTTCTCCGAACCGAATGATGTCCAGCCAATGCCGCGCCCACCGCTCGCCAAAATGAGGCGACTCCAACAGCCGATCGACGGCACGATCGAAGGCATTCGGCGCGGGATCGCGTTCAAACTCGGCGACCTCTTCCGGTGTCGGCGGCAGGCCAAGCAGATCGAATGACAAGCGCCGCAACAACACACGCCGCTCGGCAGGCGGCGACGGTGACAACGATTCCGCTTTCACTCGGCTCCGCACAAAGCGGTCGATCGGATGTTCGTCGCCTTGCGGATTCGCGGCGGCGAACTCCGGCACAACCGGGGGCGGCTCTGCCCGACGCACCGGCTGCAACGACCACCAATCATGCCCGGCGCGAGTCTCGGTCGTGAACGCAAACGGATCAATCGGTGACTTGCCCCATTTTGCTCCGGCATCAATCCACTTCTGCAGCAATTCGACTTCGGCCGACGGCAGCGGTTTCTTCGGCGGCATCTCGCCATCACGCACATGCTGCCACAACAAACTTTCTTTCGGCTTGCCGGAAACGAGTACCGCGCCCGACTCGCCACCTTTCGTCGCGGAGTCAGCTCGCGACAGATCGAGTCCACCTTTTTTCTCTGTTCCGTTGTGACAGTCCAAACATCGCCGGACCAACAACGGCGCGATGTCCCGATCAAAACTTGGTGGTTCAGCAGACTGAGCAATCGTCGGCAATCCACAGGACAACAGCAGCACACTAACTCGAAACGCTTGTGACAAAATTGGCGAGCGGGGCGACGTTCGTTTCTCGGTCGGCACAGATTCCACGGAACATCGAGACGCTGACGCCGCCCCGCTAGCCAGCGTTTTTGAACGCGCACCCTCGCTTCGTCTTAGTGTCGCTACGTCTCGCATCACCCGACCTCCGGCACCGCCACATTCAACTCACTTGCCAGCTTCAGCAGCGCTTGCCAGTTGCCGTCATCCAGCGGTACTCCGTTAGCCGAACGATCGGCGAGCACTCGCCGTTCAGGATCGCCCGGTAGCGTGATTTCCTTCACGCCGTCGATCAGCGGCACACCGCGAACGTAGTCTTCCAATCCAGCCACTTCGCGAAACAAGTGTTCGACGCCGCAAAACAATTTCGGGTCGATGACGATGAAGATCGCTTCATTGCCGAGCGGCGGCGGCGGATTCGGCGCGGCACACGGTCCGCCTGACAAACCACCGCACAATGTTTCAATCAAGAACGACAAGCCAAAACCTTTGTATGCCTGATCGCCACCCATCGGCAAAATCGTGCCGGGAGGATCGCCGTACAACACGCTCGGATTCGTCGTCGGATTTCCATCGGGATCAAGCACCCAGCCGAGCGGGATTGGCTGGCCGGCAATGTGTTTGACTCGGACCTTCCCTTCGGCGGTCGCGCTCGTGCCGAAGTCGAGCACGAACGGCGCGCCATCTTGCCGAGGCATTCCCATGCACAGCGGATTCGTTCCCAGCCGAGGCCGTTTGCCCCCGACCGGTGCAACTCGCGGAGCCGCTCCGTGCGTGTTAGCCACGATGATTGACGCCATCTGGCGAGCCGCCGCCATCTCGGCGTATTCCCCCAGTCGTCCGATGTGCGCCGACTGACGCAACGATCCGCACGCGATCCCGGTCTGCGAAGCTTTCACAATCAGCCGCGATGTCAGATCGCGAGACAACACCTGCCCGAATCCCCATCCGCCATCGGTAACGAGCACGCTCGGCGTTTCGCGAATCACCGTCAGTCGTGAGCCAGCGTTCAATCGACCGGTCTTCACGTTCAGCAAATAAAATGGAATCCGCATGACGCCGTGCGAGTCATGTCCGCGCAGATTGGCTTGCACCAAACTGTCTGCCACGATCGCAGCCTCGTCGGCATTGGCCCCTCCGGCAGAAAGCAATTGAACGGCAAATTGAGTCAACTTGGCATGTGCGACAACAGGCACGGCAGGCTCCTGAGGAATTGAGGTGGGTTGAACTGTCACATTCGGAAAAGTTTCCGCCAACGTCACGCGAGACTTGAGCCGCAAGCTGTCGAGCTGCGGAAATCCGGCGGTGCGGTGCGACATCGTAGCGACTTTGTTCGCCGCGCGGATTGATGCCGCCTCGCAATTTTCCGACCGCGCCGATTTGGCAACCGAGTCGCATCATGCCTGACGGACGAGCCATTCCGAATCGGACAGGCTGCCACTCGCATGCGGACTTTCGCCAACTTCCAGCCGATACCTTGGGGGCGTTAGCCAGCCAGCGGTTTCTCGTCCAACCGACCCTTTGTCCGATTCACACCACCATGAGTGACATTGTTCCCGGCATTCGCAACTTGGATGAACTCCGAACGTTTGTCAAAACCAAGCTCTGCGAAAAAGAAAACCTACTGATCGAGCAATCGAAGTTTGCCCAACTGCCGCTGGTCAAGCACGGAAAGTTGTGTGGATATCAATTCTCGGTCCAAGGCCCGCGCCAAGTTCGTCTCGGAGCCGTATGGGCCAGCGATCACAACGACATCTATTTCTACGACACACGCGGGCATCGGTACTACAAAGTGCATCTGCCCGAACCGGTCTCACTTCCTGAAAGAAAGTAAAGTGGCACGACGCTCCGTGTCGTGAATTCGCGAACCGGAGCATCGCGCCACCAATTGATCACTGCATCCTTGATGAGGTTCGGCGCTTCTTCCTTGGGACCGTCGAATCACAGCCGTCGCGGGTTTCATGGCGTTCACCCTCGAGTTGCGACTCGAACGGCTCAGCCCTGAAACCCGCGGCTTTGAATACTTCGGCCGCAAATGCCTGATCGCTCGGCGGCTGCTGGGCATCGACCACACCGCTCACCGTCCGCCACAACGGCATCGACCGCCGCCTCACCGACGTGCATGGGCATGTGATCGACGAGATCATCGCCTAGAATTCGCCTCTCGCACAGCTTGAGCCATTTTGAGGCGGCCACGGCAATGACGTACTACGAATTCGTCTGGACCGACGACATCATCGACCACTTGGCGGAACACGACGTTAGCCCCGATGACTTTGAAGAAGTGGTCAGCGAACCGGATCGAATTGGCTACAGCCGCAGTTCCGGCGCTCCGTGTTGCTGGGGCGAAACTTCGGATGGCCGATTCTTGTTTTGCGTTTATGATGTCGAAGACGACGGAATCACCGTCATCCCCCGAATCGCGTACGACACTCGCCGGCTTGGTCAGTAAACCGTTTCCACTCAAAACTAGGTTTTCTATGAGCACGATTGCCAAAACCGTTTCGCCCGAAAAGATGGCCGACATCCGAGCCATTTGGCCCAATATCGAGGCCGAACTTCCTGAGCAACAGGAGCGGCTCTCACGCATGAACGAAGCGGCGGCCGAGAGTTCACTGACTGGCCAACTCCGCCAAGCCGTCCATTACAGCGGCCAACAAGTCCCGCAAATCGCCACCGCGGCGGGGATCACGCCAGAAGTTCTCTGCGATTGGCTTGAGGGGCTAAGAACGCTGCGATCCGATGTGCTCGACCGAATTGCCCAAGCCATTGGCGCGTCCACACATTTTTCGCTTCAGCCCAGGTCAGCAAAGCCTCGTGGCTGATCGTGCCAAAGACCGTCCGCAACAAAAGCATCGAGTGCCGTTTCACCGACGTGCATGGGCATGTGATAAAGGAGATCGTTGCGTAGCACGATCACTCTCGCCCGTCGAATTCATGCGCCGAAAGGGTCTAGAGGTTCGACGTTGGCAAACGGAATTGCTGGTTCGTTCTTTGAAATCCCACAAGTTGCCTTCGGTGGCAGTCCAGCGTGCGGCAAATACCACCCAACGCACCCACGAGGCTCCGCGTAGTACTGCTCTCCCAAAGTGCGCCAATTATAGATTTGGATTGCAAAGAAGCACGCCCAAGCTTGGTTGTCCATTTGCTCCCAGACGCACTCATAGACGCACTTCCTGTTGTAACAGGAAATGCAGTCAAGCCGGTTCGCTACGCGGTTTTGTTTGATGACTTCGACAAAGACACGTTGCTGTCCCAGAATTGGTGCCGAGACGTATGAAGAACCCGACTGCTTCAGCTCTGGAAAAGGCGAATGGATGTTGTTTGGAGTGTCATTCGGTAACGGTTGACAGTACAGCGCGGCATGGAATCCGCGAATCCACCGAGCGATCGTTGCGTGTAAGTTGATGCCAGTGAGCAGAGCCATTGGCGGCCCGAGTTCAGCGGGTTGGGTTAGATGAACTTGAAGATGAAGATCCCGCTGTGTTGGAATCCGCCCGTGTTGAACTGAAAGGAGTTGTCCGATGACTTTGTCGCGTTCAGCTTGTGCCTGATTGCACGCTTTGTGTACGGGCAGGATAAGTGGAGGAGTGCGATCCTCTCTTCCAAAAATTGCCTTCGGGGGCACATGATCACGCGACAGGCCACTGCGATCATCGAAGGAAAGTCCACAGAGGTAACAAAACGGAAGTTCCTGCACCTTTCGGAAATCGGATTGGCTCGACAACGCAGGCATGACGTGACGTCTGAAATCTTAATGGGTGACGGCTCAAGAAAAGTGATGATTAACTATCCGTGGAACACGCCGGCGTCGACTTTGAAGTGTTTGGCCAAGCGGCGGATGTGGTCTCGTGTCAGTTGTCGTTTGCCGTGCAGCACATTGGATAACGTCGTGTTCGCGATGCCCGTGGCGGCGGCGACTTGAAGTTGGGTTTGGCCGCGATCAGTCAGCAGGCTTTCGAGCATCGCCGAGTCTGAGGCTGGCTTAATCGGATGCGGACTTTCTTCGTAGTCTTCGACGAGGTCACCGAGCACATCCAGGTAGTCAGATTCGCCTTCGTCGAGTTTTGGCCGGTCGAGCAGTTCGTTGATGAGCGCAATGGCCTCATCTAGTTCGCGGTCATTCCGAATGGCTCGCAACGGAAAACGATGAATGAGCGACAAATAACTGTCTGGTGGCGCGGTCCGCCGCCGTTTGGTTTGTAGAGCCATGTTGACCACTCACAGTCGGCACTCCGCCGGGGAATGCTGGAGGTTGTGACGCCCAGCAACGTCGTTTAGAGGTCTCTCTTCCAAGCCTCTTTGTCGTAGTCCAAGTACGTCAGCACATCGCGGACATAAACCTTTCCTTGATTGAATGGATCACGGTGACAACGTCGCCAAAAACTCGATCACATCTCGCAGCTCGCGCGGCGTGAGCACTTTTCCGAACGGAGGCATGGCCGATTTTGGGGGCGTTCGTTCGTCGATCTCTTTGAGCGGCACTGACACCGTTTTTCCGTCCGGTGTTTCGATCGTGACTTGTTGTGCGTCTTCGGTCTTCAGTGTGCCGGCGACGATGCGGCCGCTGTTGAGGACCAGCGTGATGCTGCCGAAGCCTGGTGTAATTTTCGCGTTCGGATCGATCAGCGATTGCAGTAGATGTTCGCGAAGACCTCCGGTGACTTCGCGATTGCGTTTGACGACGTCCGTCAGGTCCGGGCCGGCGGTGCCTCCTTCGCCGCGGATCTTGTGGCAGCGAATGCACTGACCTTGAGCGTGGCCGATGAAGACCGCTCGGCCAGTTTCGGGGTCGCCTCCTTGCAGCGTCAGCCGCAGTGCTGCGAGCGGGTCAGCGGCGGTCCTTGCATTCAATGCGGCGGAGCGGCGCTGCAACGCTTGGTTGATGGTCGTGATCTCCCGCCGTGCGGTCGCGGCTTCGAGGAGATCGACTTGCAGTTCCACCGGAACGTCACCGACGGCCAGGCGATCGGTCCAAGTGGCCAACAGGTTGTCGGCCTCTTTGTGTTTCATTGCCGCGAGAGTCGCGAATGCTCGCTGTCGATCGACGTGATGGATCGACGTCGCAGTTTGTCCTGCACCGTCACCGAGAACTTGCTTGAGTTCGCGCAGTCCTGTCTCGGCATCACGCGAGGCGATGACGTCGCGGGCTGCGACTCGCAGCAACGGCACATCGGATTTCAAGGCGCTCACCAGCGAGTCGGTCAACTGCGGGAAGTTGCGTGCGGCCAGCAATCGCAACGCGGCGACTCGCGCGGTGGTGGGACGTTTGGCATCCGTGAGCCATTCGGCGAACGTCGTGTCGTCCGCTTTCAAGCCATGTCGAGCGACCAGTTCCACAACTTGCGTGACCAAGTTTCCTTGAGCGGACGCTAGCAGTTCCGGCAGCTTGTCGTTCAACACGTCGCGAGTCACTTTCGGATCGCGCTTCCCCAGCGGTCTCCAGAATCCGGTGACGCGATCGCGCGGAGTCGGTTCGGTCCAGGCGGCCAGCGCGGCAAAGGCTTCCTCACGCATCCGAAGTGAGTGTTGCGGATTCATCGCGACGGTGACGACTTGTTGCACATGCTCTGCACCACCGAGCCGATAGTTCGCATGGATTGCTCGGCGGAGCAGCGGTTCGAGGTCGATGACTCGCGGCAGAGCTTCCGGATTGGATGTGAATTCCGTGACGACCGGCTTCACCGAGACTGTTGAGGCCGTGAGTTGTGCCAGCTTGCGAGCGAGCGCCGGCTGTGAGACTTCGATCGGGGCATCGTTGATCGCTCGCGCGGCTTCGGTGGCGATGGTCCAGTCTTCGTCGTTCAAGAACTGCTCAATGCGCGGATCGGCGGTGCGACGTTTCACCAGCAACACGCCGCGACGCACCGCGACTGATCGGTCGGTCGCGAATGATTGCAGGAGTTCCAGATCGCCGATCCAGGTCAGCGCCATCACGGCCGCGTGACGCAGATACGGATCGGCATCCGCGTTGTCTCGCAGCAATTCGAGTAGTCCGAGATTGATCGTCCCACGTTTCAATTCCGACGGGACACGCGGAATCGGACCGAGCGACGAGCTTGTCGGAAAGACGGTATCGCCGCGCCGCGCCCCGATCGGCACTTGCGGCTCGGCAGCGGCGATCTTGCCGAGAGCGAGTGCCGCAAAGAATCGAATCCGAGAGCTGTCCTCTTTCAAAAGCTTGAGCAACGCCGGGGCCGCGTCGGTCACTCGCCGATCGCCGAGCACTTTGACGATCTGGCCGCGAACGATTTCGTCTCCCTCTTCAAGCTGTGTGAGCAACGGCGCGAGGACTTCCGGTCGCCTGGCCGCGATTTGGCCGAGTCCCCAAATCGCGTGCAGTCGTGTCACCGTCGATGACGTGCGATCGGCTGCGATCACATGCAACTTCTCGGCGGATGATTCGCCGCGATTGGCCAACTCGAACTGGGCTCGCTGCCGGACCCGTATGTCGGCGTGACTTAGCAGAGCGACGAGTTCGTCCGGGGATCGCTTTGAAAAACCCTCGCGGATGAGTTGCTGAGTTAGCTTCGCGGAGTTGCTCGCGACATGTTGCGGATCGAACAGCGAAAAGATACGGCCACCCAAACTGCGACCGCCCCAATCAAGATTCACGAAGTCGGAGACGTACATCTTGCCGTCGTAGCCGAACTCGACATCGGTCGCGTTGATCGGCTTGAAGAAGTCGTGAGCGTCGGTGATCTCAAAGCTCGCCCCGCGAGGTTTGACGGCAAACGATTCGATCCCGCCGCCGCCGGTGTAGTTGCACATGAAGAAGTGACCGGCGTAGCGATCGGGCAAACCGACTCCGGGGTAATACGCGAAGCCGGACGGCCCGGCTCCGAGCGGTCCCGCCGCTGGGACTAACCATGCCGGTTGCAGATCGACGGCGGAGGCATCTCCTTGCGCGGACCACATCTTCTCCGCGTGCCACGGCCCGGTGAGGTACGGCGGGTTGAGCGACTGAAACGCCATGTTCCAACCGCTGTCGCCTCCCTCGACGATGTGGACCAACCGCGAGTGATCCCCTTTGTCGCAGTTGTTGTCGGCGGCGAAGAGGTTGCCGTATTGATCGAACGCGATCTCCTGCGGATTGCGCAGCCCGCGATGCACGACTTCGAACTCGGTGCCGTCCGGGTTGCAACGAAACACAGCGCCATTGCGCGGTCCGTGAAAGGTGACTCCTTCTTTCGAGGTGACGTGAAAGCCGCGATCGCCGATCGAGAAATACAATTTGCCTTCTGGTCCCCACACCAGCCCGTGCAAGTCGTGGCCGAGAAACCCCGCGTTGACGCCGAAGCCGGAGAGTAATTTCTCTTTCACATCCGCAATGCCGTCGCCGTCGGTGTCGCGCAGTCGCCACAGATGCGGGATGCAGGAGAAGTAGACATCGCCGTTAAACGGCATCACGCCAGCCGCCAGTCCGTCGAGCGGTTCGTTGAATCCCGTGGCGAAGACTGTGCTGTGATCGGCTCGGCCGTCGCCGTCGGTGTCTTCGACCAGTCGCACTTGATCCGCCGTCTTCGTGAACCAGTTCATGCCGCCGTCAAACTTGCCGGCGAACTTCTTGAACATCGCCAGCCGATCGTCGGTCGTCTGCAACTGCAAATCGTCTTCGAGCAGAAACGGTCGCGTGCGGTTCTCCTCGGTCCCGCGATTGAAGCGATACTCCTCCGCGACAAACACGCGATTGCGTTCATCAACGCCGATCGCCACGGGACTCGCCAGCTTCGGCTCAGCGGCAAAGAGTTCGACCTTCAGTCCTGCGGGAATTCGAAACGTGGCGATCTGTTTGATTGCCGCATCCGTGCCGTCGGGAAGATCCGGATCAACCAACGGCGGTGCTGCCGAGACTCTGAGGACGATGACTGCGCTGACAAATAGGCTCAGTGAAATCGCAAGACATCGCATGGTGATCGCTCAGGAGAATTCTTTGGAGGAAAAAGGTTGATCGTATTTATGCGAAATCGCCATTGAATCGCGAGGGCTGATGTCGCTCATGAAATTGGGGCGACGTCACGGAGTTTGGCGATACACTACAAACTACGAAACTTCCGCGAATCAGTTTATCAAGCAGGAGAAGTGAGCGTGCTCAACTCTCAGTCTTCAAGTGCCATCCCCATGGATCGCCGAGCCGCTTTGCAAATCGGAACCGGTTTTTTTGGACTGAGTCTTCCACGATTCCTGCAAGCAGCCAGCGAGGTTAGACCCTCGAAATCGGATCTGTCATGCATCTTCATCTTTTTGGCTGGTGGAGCTAGCCAATTTGAAACCTTCGATCCAAAGCCAGATGCTCCGGCCGAAATTCGCGGACTGTGGAATCCGACACAGACGAACGTGCCGGGGATCGCCATCTGCGAGAAGATGCCATTGATGGCGCAGCGGATGGATAAGGTCGCTGTGATTCGCTCGTGGCAGGGAAAGGACGGCGGGCACGACACCGGCTCGCAGCATGTCACCAGCGGGTTCTTGCCGCAGCGCGGCGGACAATACTTTCCGAACTTCGGCTGTTTGGTTTCAGCACTTTCCGGCAGCAAGGTGGAGGGCATTCCGGCTCACTTTGGTTTGCCAGTGGCGGCGAGATATACGAATCCGCCAGGCTATCTGGGGCCGGCGTTTGATGCGTTCAACATCAAGGGAGATCCTTGCAAGCCTGATTTGAAAGGGAGCAAGCTGAGCCTCGCTCCCGTGCGATTTGAGGATCGCCGCTCGATGCTCACGCAACTGGAAAATGTTTGCCGATTGAACGAACGCCGTTCCGATGCGTATGAGGCTCACGACAAATTCTCGGAAGAGGCGATCGTTCTGCTGACCAACGGTGCGATGGAGCGGGCCATGAATCTCGATGAAGAGCCGTTGGCTCTGCGCGAACGATACGGCTTGAACATTTACGGTCAGCGAGTCCTGATGGCTCGCCGCTTGATCGAAGCGGGGGCTCGGTTTGTGACCATCAATCAAGCGGTGCAAGGGGGATTGTTCGGTGCCGGGACCACTGAAGGGACTTGGGACAATCATCAACTGCTCTTCGATTCGATGATGTCGGTCGCCAATCAGCCGCCCAACATCCCCAGCGGTTACAAGTGGCATCCATACGACGGGCCGGGCAACTTGCCGCAGTTGGATATGTCGCTTTCAACGCTGCTGGATGATTTGTCGGAGCGTGGCCTGCTGGACAACACGCTGGTTGTGGTCATGGGCGAGTTCGGACGTACTCCGCGCATCAATAAGGATGGCGGCCGAGATCACTATCCGAATGCCGGATCCGTGCTGATGGCCGGCGGCCGAGTCCAACGCGGCGCGGTGATCGGAGCCACCGATCGCACCGGGAGCATCCCCGCCACTCGGCCGTGGGGACCGGAAGATGTCGCCGCCTCGATCTATCACGCGTTGGGCCTCGACCCGCATCGGACCTATTTCCCCCGCCTGTCGCGTCCCACTCCGATTGCGGATGGGCAGGTGATCGACGGGCTGTTCGCGTGATCGCGCTGAATTCCGAATCACTGGGAGCTTTCGCCCTCGCTGACGCTTCGGATTTGTGAGTGATCGAACACCGTTTTGCCGCCGACGATCGTGCGGCGGACTTTTGTTTGGGTAATCTCTTCTTCGGGGCACTTCAGTAGGTCGCGGTCGAGGATCACGAGGTCGGCGAGCTTACCGGGTTCGAGGCTGCCGAGTTTTTTCTCATCAAAACTGAGCCAAGCTGGCCATTGAGTCACCGTGCGGATCGCGTCGAGGCGCGAGAGTTTTTGATGCTCGTCGTGGACGTGGCCATTGACTGTCTTGCGAGTCGCGGCGATCGAAATCATCAGCAGCGGATTGAACGAGTTCATCGAGTGATTGGGATCGAGGCCGATCATGTGATCAGCGTTGAGTCCGACGGGAACTCCGCCGCGCACCCAATCGCCGAGTCCCAGGAAACGCTCGGCCCATTGCGGTCCGTAGACCTCGGCCAGCGTGTCGGCGTCTTTGAAGTAGAGGTACCCTTGCGTGTCGACACCGACGCCCAACTCTCGGCACTGCTTCACAATTTCGGGCGACGGGAAGTACGCATGGATCAGCGTGAAACGCCGCAAGCGGATTGACGGTTCGGATTCAGCGGCCTTGGCGACCGCTTCGAGGACTCGCAGCGTTCCTTCGTCGCCGGTGACGTGACAACTCATCTGCCAGCCGAGCTTCGTGGCGGTCGCGAAGATCGTCTGCATTTCGGCGACCGAGTAATACTGCTCACCGCGATATTCGGGATCGGTCAGATGATAGAACGCGATCCGCTTTGGGCCGTAAGGCTCGGTCAAGCGTGTCGTGCCCCAATGAATGCCGCCGTCGACGGTGATCTTCAGGGGGCCGGCTTTGATCCAGTCATCCCCTTCGCCTGGCTTCAGGCCGAGGCTCGCGACGTACTTTTCGACCCCCTCGGCCGACTTCGCGGAGAAGCGAAACGTGCCGGTCACTCGTGTTGTCAGCCGGTCTTGTGATCGCAGTTCGCGAAAGAACGCGAGCGACTGTGGATCGGTCGCGCGCTCAAAGATGCTCGTGATGCCGACTTCGTTGTACCGCCGCAGCAACTTGGCCAATGCCTCGCGGACTTCGTCATTCGAGGATGTTGGACGAGTGGGCATCTGACTGCGAATCGCCGTCGCTCCGCCGCGAATCAGCAGCGGCCGGCCGGCCTCATCGCGCAACACTTCGCCCCCTTCAATCTTGCTTTCGGGCTTTAGCAGACCGAGCCGTTCAAAGCCGAGTGTATTGAGCACATACTTGTTCGACACCGAGTTGTAGAGCACCGGATGCGTCGTGCAGGCGACGTCGAGTTCGCTGGGGGTCGGGAAGCGGCGTTCTTTGAGCCGCGTGATCTCGTTGCGCGGCACTTCAAGCCATCGGCCCGCCGGCAGGTCTTTCGCTTGCTGACGGATCCAATCCTGCATCTCGGCGATGTTGCTGATCTCGACATAGGTTTGTTCAAGCGACCCACAGGCGACGCCGACCGCGTGACAATGTGATTCGACAAACCCTGGCAGCACCGACTGGCCTTCCAGCCGGATCACCTCCGTCTTTGGTCCGATCCATTTTTGGATCTCGGCGGTCGAACCAGTCGCGGCAATCTGACCTTCTCGCAATGCGATGGCTTCGACAACTCGACTCTGAGCATCGAGTGTTACGACGCGGCCTCCGGTGATGACCAAGTCGGCGACGGCATTCGCCGTTAGCACTTCGTCACCGAAGACCGCAAGCGATGACAAGGAGAGAATCAGCGAGACAACCGCCAATCGAACATCCGCGAAATATCGAGTTGAACGGTTCATGGAATTCCTGTCATGGAAAGACACTTAGAATCTCAGTCGCGGAAGCGGCTGAGCTACGCAGGCGAGTCGCTCCCGCGACTCGCTTTCTTAACCTCCCGCGATGGCACCCCAGACGATGAAGGGTTCCGTTCCGAATGAGACCGCATCGGGAAGTGGAGTATCTGGCAGTTCGTGTGAGAAGTCTTGTTGGCAAGCGAAGTATCGCACGAACGGGCGACGTTTCTTGGTGACGTGGTCGCGAATCGTGCCGCACAGCATCGGGTAGCGAGCTTCAAGTGCGTCGAGAACCGAGCGTTGCGTGATCGGACCTTTGACTTCAAGCGTCACTTCGGGGCCGACGTGCGCCAAGTTTCGCAGATGATACGGCAGCATGACTCGGATCAGGGGGGTCGTCATGGCAGTGTCTGGACTTCGACGGATAAAACGCTGGGTAGATCGTGGACGATCGGAGCCCAGTGGTCGCCGCTGTCAGCTGAGACATAAACCTGACCGCCGGTTGTGCCGAAATAGATGCCGCATTCGTCGAGCGAATCAACCGCCATCGC
>JANMIF010000223.1:0-5420 GCA_031375695.1 Planctomyces sp. | reverse complement strand
AGAAGATGAAGCGCTCACTAAGCGTTCCAAACAAATTGGCCATTCAGCCGGAACGCGCTAGCGTCCGGTTCAAGACCCAAACGACGCTCAGAACCGGACGCTAGCGCGTTCCGGCTAATGGGTTTTCTGACAAAGCCAGGTACGAACCAGTGCGTGGCCGCGCCATGGCCGAGTATTTCGCGGTTGTGTTCGGCTCCGCTTCTAGCAGACGTTTCACGGTCTGCTCGCGATAGTCGAAGATCGCCTTCAAGTCGCGTCGGACCATTAACCCCTGCATTGCTCGGCCAATCCAGCCGAGTGGCAGACGGTAATTCACGTCGTCGATCATTCGCGTTGAGTCACCGACCGCTTCAAAGGTGTGTCGGTGATGCCACATCACATACGGGCCGCGCAACTGGACATCGACGAATTCAAACGGCGGATTCCAGACCGTGATCGCTGTTGTCCAATGAATCGGCAAACCGTGAACTCGCAGCGCGTATTGAATGATCGTGCCAACTCGCATGTCGATGTCACCGGGCGTGAGGATTTCAAAGTGCAGCAACTGTGGCGTCAGCGTTTCGAGATTTCGTGCGTCGGCGAAGAAAGCAAAGACTTCGTCGAGCGGCCGGTCAATCGTTTGCTTGCGGATCAGTCGATAGGTGCTCATGGGGTCGCTCATTTCTGTGAGGGCAGCTCGGGATGTAAGACCGCTCGCAGAGCCGTTTCCAAATCAGGATGTTCAAATTCAAAGCCATGTTTCTGGAGTTGCTCCGGCGCAACGCGGATGCTGGCGAGCAGCAGTTCGTCGGCCATTTCACCGAGCACCAGCCGAGCCATGAAACCAGGCAGCGGAAACAACGTCGGTCGCCGCAACACTCGGCCCAACACGCGAGTGAACTCGGCGTTCGTGACCGCATCCGGAGCGACTGCATTCACCGGCCCGGTCAGCGATTCCTCATCGACAGCGAACAAAATCGAACGCACCAAGTCCGGCAGCGAAATCCAGCTCCAATACTGCCGTCCGCTTCCGATCTTCCCGCCCAGGCCGAACTGAAACGGCAGCAACATTTGCTTGAGCGCACCACCATCTGGTGACAACACCACGCCGATTCGCAGGTTGACGACTCGAATGCCCGCATCGACGGCGGGTTGAGTCACCCTTTCCCACTGCGTGCAAACTTCGGGGAGAAATCCGCGTCCGGGCGGCTCTGCTTCCACCAGCAGTTGATCGCCACGTTCGCCGTAGTATCCGACGGCCGAAGCACAGACCAAGACTCGTGGCGGGTTGGGCATGGACGCCAGCGATTTGCAGAGTCGATGCGTCCCGATCACGCGGCTGTCACGAATGCGGAGTTTCTTCGCCGCAGTCCACCGGCCGCTCGCAATGTTCTCCCCCGCCAAATGGACAACCGCGTCAGCACCACTGAAGCCGCTGAAGTTGAGCAACCCTGACTCCGGATTCCACGAGATGCTGTCGCCTCGGTCGCTGGCGGAACTTCCGCGAACCAATCGCCGCAGACTCCATTGACGATCGCCGATCGCCTGCGACAACGCCGAGCCAACCAGCCCGGAGGCTCCACTCACCACAATCGTCTTCGCTCGCGGCATCACCGGAGCCTTTGGCTGTTCGAGTCGTTGATTCAATGCGGCAATCACGGTCTATTCCTTATGGTTCGAGTTACGCGTTTCTTGGGGACACCGACGCGGCGACCCGTCTCAAGAGAGATCATCAAATGACTCGTTGCAAAATTTCTGACTGTATTGATCCTGCAATTTTCGGACGGCGACTTCTTTGCCTTTGGCTTCCACTTCAACAGTCAGGCCGAGTCCGACCCAGCAGGAGGGGAAGTCGTTGATGTCAATTTCGTCGTGATGCCGCGCGGGCTTCGGCCCGGACCAGCCAGCCAGCGGACTGGAAATGTGAAACAGCGGCTCGCGGTTCCAGGTCTCGATGGCCGCTGCCGTAGCGTCTTCAATGCTCAGTTCGTCCGGCAGGCAACGGTGATGATGGACGTCGTAAACGACCGGCAAACCAGTAAAGCGAGACAACGACAAAACATCGGATGGAGTGAAAGTCTTGTCGTCGTTCTCGATCGTCAGCCGTGATCGAACACCCTCCGAAAGTTGATTCACATTGCAAGCGAATGCCGCCAGTGCCGCCCCTTTATTCCCGTAGGCTCCACCGCCGTGAATATTGATGACATTCGCACCGACCCATTCAGCGACTTCCGCGTGATACTCCAAATCCTGAATCGCCTTTTCGACCACATCCTCGCGTGGCGAGTTCAACACGACGAATTGATCCGGATGAAAGGACGTCCGAATGTCATGTTCGGCTGCGAAATAACCGCAACGCTGAAAGGCCTCGATGATGCTGGCAGCGTCGGGTAAGTCGTCAGTTTTATAGCCAACTTCCGGATGCGTCTTGATCGGTAGAATCGAACTCGGGATCCGGAAGCAACCAATGCTGTGCTCAGCGCAGTATCGCAATGCCGCGAGCAATGTTTCTGCATTCGCCAGGCAGAGGTCCGAAACTTTGCGGAGTCGTTCCGCGAGCGACAGTCGCATCAAATACGTTGCTGTCGTCGTTCGAAATTGAATTGGCTCGTTCGCGAACTGGCAGCAAAGCCCCCATCGAAGTTGGGGCACGCGTTTCGACGTTGGGCGCTGTTTCATCAAAGTCGTCACTTTTGCCATGATCAATCTTTCCTGGCATTGATTACTGTCGCGGTAATTCACGCATTCTCGTGCAAGTGCGACTCGACGAACCACAGTTTCTTATCCAGCTCTCGCGAAACCTCGGTGAACAGGTCGGCGGTGTCAGCGTCATCAAGTTCGACGGCTCGCTCGATTGAGCCACGGATCGATTTGCCGACGACTGCCATTGAGGTCGAAAGGGCCTCAACGTGATCACGCCCGGCGGCAATCTCCACCGGATAGGCGGGAAGCATGGTGCGACGCCCAACCACGTTGACTGTTCCCTCGGCCTGACCGCCCAGTGCCGCAACTCGCTCGGCGACGCTGTCTGCGAAGCCGGTCGCATCTGCGGCGACGGTGTCGAACAACTCGTGCAAAGCGATGAAGTTCGGCCCCTTAACGTTCCAATGCGCCTGCTTCGCCTGAAGCTGCAGGTCAATCAGTTCAGCGAGCGCTTGATTGAGAAGCGCGACTAACGGAATGCGTTTCAGTTCGGGTAAATCGTTTTTGGTCGAGTGCATGATCAGACCTCCTGTTGATGTTTGACGAAATGACTTGTTCGTGCCGATCCATTCCAGGCAATGTTTACTTGCGATCCTCTGGATGGTCCGATCCGATGGAAGAAATCACCGTGGCAGCGATCGCAACGCCGAACACGAAGAGTCCCACGACAAAGAGTGTCAATTCATTCATTGGGCGTTCCTTTCAACATGAGCGTGCCGAACGAAAGAATCGACGGCACCCAGAGACCAACGTACAAGCCCTGTTCCTTGTCGACGGTGAACCAGAGGTAAACCGACAGTAGAAAAGACACGCCAGCAGCGAGGACATACAACGCTTTGGACTTCGATCGGCGCGACATGGGATCCCTTTCTGAAAATCAACGGGTTGAGGAATTGGCGAGAACTGGAATTTCCATCTCTCGAATTGAGCTGACATTGACGTTTTCACGGTAAACCGAGACGGCATGGCGACGGGCGGGATGCCGACTGTCTTGGACCCAATCTTCACGCGTGTAAATCACGACCGACGTGTCGGTCTCGCGAACTTCGATCCGATTTAAGCGGAAGCCGAGTTCCGTGATTTCGGTGAAGAGCTGATAGGCGAGGTTCTCAACGCTGGTGGGGGCGTCGAACAATTTCATACGCAACGATTCGCCCGTTCGCTCCGTGTGGCCGCAGAGCGTTTCGTACAGCGGGTCCGCGACATGAATCAGCATCGCGTGGTCGTATTCGGCCTTGAGAAACGGTTCGATCAACTGATCGAAGTCGCCGAATAGCGTGCTGATCGGTCCCGTTCGTTCGACCTCGAAGAAGCAGCGGACGCCGTACCGATGCCCGTGTAGGTTGCGACACTTGTCGTCCAGCTCTTCGTTGCGATGAGCCGCGTAAAACTTGTAGTCCTTTTGGATGATCATGATGCTCTTTGCCGTGTTGATTCCATGAAGAAGAAAAGGCTGGCGGGGCCATGCGTCGGGGGTGGGCGCTTCGTTCTCTCGCGCCCGGTCGGACCCGCCAGCCAACGATTCACAAGAACTTCTCAACCTCGTGGTGCTCGTCATCGTCTGACGACTCGGTTTGCACGACGACGGTGTAAGGTCGCGGTGTCACGGCTTGGCGATCTCCGCGGCTCGTGCTCGCTTCCTCACCGGAATTTCGATTTCAAAAAACCGTTGCGACTTCCAGACGAACGGGCTGTTGTAACCCATCACGCGAACCTTGCCGTCCCGTTTGTAGTCGGAAGCATTCTGAGCGAGCCAGGATTCCAACGCCTCGATGTAGGTGGAAGCATTCGGATCGAAATCCCCCGTGAGACCGATGGCAACCGTGGACATCGCGGGAATGTCTTCCACGATCACCCCCTTGCCCGCGTCCCCGAGCTTGCCCCAATCCAGCGCTCCGTAGAGGAACGCCATGTCGATCTGTTGGTACTTCTGGTCGGCTTCGTCATAGCGCATTTCGACGGGCGCTGTCATTTCGATCTTGTTGGATTTGATGTGATTGAACAATGTAAAGAACGCGCTTTCCTTTTTGGACGGCGCGCGGGCTAGACGGTAGGACGGATAGTGCTTTAGCTGAATCTCTCCGAGCGCGCACGGTTCGGGAAATCCCTTGGGCACGTCAGACTCCTTCTTGATGCGGAAGTTCAAAATCGCGGCTGACTCGGACAAGGCCGTTTGCAGCGATTTGACCTGCTTGTTGACGTTGGTTTCGGGTTGATCAAGAATCGTTTGCAGTTTTGTCGAGAGCAGCAAATTGTTCGGGCGAGCCTCCATTACGGCCTTCGCGGCAGCTTGTAACGTGGCCAATCGATCGTCCGTCGCTTGCGGTTTGGCATCGGCCAAAGCCTTATCAATCAGCGCGACCGTTTCCGCCCCGGCCTTCGCCGGTGCATCGGCTCGAAGAAAGCGGGCGGAAGCGATCATCATCGCAGTGGTTAGCGCCAAAATCAGGGTGAGTTTCATGACGAACCTTTCAAAGTAGTTCGGGGGTTATTGCGGCTGAACCAGGGGCAACACTTTTCATCCTCGGATGAGTGACATCACCTCGGCTCGGCTCGCGGGATTCGTTTTGAAGAGGCCGCGTACGGCGCTTGTGACCGTTTGACTGCCCGGCTTACGAACACCACGAATGCTCATGCAGGAGTGCTCGGCGCTGATGATCACGGCGACGCCCTTGCTCTCCAATTCGGTCTCGATCAGGTCGGCGACCTGTTGGGTCAACCGCTCTTGAACCTGAGGA
>JANMIF010000179.1:0-1555 GCA_031375695.1 Planctomyces sp. | reverse complement strand
AGCGGGACCAGGATGTAGCCGGTCGTCTTGCCTGTCTCGTCGGACTTCCGCATCGCTCGGCCGACGGCCTGCACGATGTCCACCTTGCTCCGCTTGGGAGTCAGGAAGGCGACCATGTCCACGGTCGGCACGTCGATCCCTTCCGTCAGGCAGCGCGCGTTCGACATCACCGCTCGCCGAGCCGCATTGAACTCGGTCATCAAGCCGTCGCGAGCCGCCGTGGACATGGCTCCGTTGACATGCAACGCGGCGAAATCGGGAAGGTGAGTGCCAATCCCTTCGACGCCTTCGCTGGTGAATGATTTCGCCGAGGACTTCCTGCTGTGAAAAGTGAAAATCTTCTTGAGCTGATGCTCGGTGACCGCCTGAGCCAGCGCGATTTGATTGGCGACTTGTTGTGCTTTGACTTCATCGCCGTTGATCAGCACGGTGCCGTGACGCAGTTGATGCTGGTTGAGCATCGCGGACGTGACGACCGAGATTACGACCTTGTATTTGCAAATGATGTCGTCTTTTGCGGCCTGCGCGAACGACAGCGTGTGAACGACGGGGCCATAAATCTCTGGCCGATTCATCGAATAGACTTCGACCGGTTCGCCTTCCTTGTCACGCTTGCGCAAGTCGTGATGCCGAGGCGTCGCCGTCAGGAACAGCCTCTTGCGAATCGGCAAATTCCCATCCTTGAGTGCGAAGCTGAACTTGCCACCTTCTCGGCCGGCGGTCTTGTGCGCTTCATCAAAAATGCCGATGTCGAACCGGAAGTCGCGAGGCATCCCCCGCGCGACGACGTCCGCCGATTGGTACGTTGAGAAAATGATCTTCACACCCGCGAACGAGTGGGCTAGAAATTTTTCGACTTGCTCCGGATTTGTGCTGACTGAGAATTCCAATTCCGTGGGGCGGACAACCAATTCGTCGTCTCCTTGGTTCACGGTCGGATCAGAGCAGACACAGAGGTAGTCGAGCTGCTTCCACTTCGTCTTGTTGTTGATCCATTCGCGCAATGTCTGCCTGAGCAATGCCAGCGACGGGACCAACACCAACACCGTCTGCTTGGCGATGGCCTCAGCCACCCACAGCGCGACGAACGTCTTACCTGTGCCGCACGCCATCACGGCGGTCGCTCGATCTTGATCTTGTTTATTCAACGCGGGCAGGATCGCTTCGATCGCTCGCTGCTGATGTGGTCGGGGTGGATGCTGCTTCCGAACAACCTGTCCGCCTTCAAGCCAACAGCGGATCACGTTGAGGTCTTCCCCGTCGAGCTTGTCGAGGACATCGCCGAGAATGCTCGAAAAGACTTTCCGCTCATCGGTGACTTCAGACACATACTCATAAAATGTGAACAGCAACCGGTTATCACAGTGATCGGTGACGCCGAAAAATGTTGAGACTTCGGTCCAAGTGAGTCGCGTGCGCCCCGTGCGGAACTTGACTTGGTAGCCACGATACTTACCGGCCACTGTCTCAATCACACCATCGGCACCCACGTCAAATGAGTGCAACTTCAACTTCTCTCGCAACGACAGTGGGATCTTTTTGTCAGGCCAAACGT
>JANMIF010000174.1:0-27665 GCA_031375695.1 Planctomyces sp. | reverse complement strand
GTTTGATTGCTCGCAAGTTGTTTGCCTCATCGGCTCGACAGTCGGCGGCCGAAGACTTTTTATGGACGTTGCTCAATTCGTATGACTTCCTCTTCGTGAAGTGAGTCCTGCCATGTTTCGTTCATTGGGTAGGTTGCGACTCCATACCAACCCGAAAACATCGGGGAATATTGAACCGCGCGAGATGCTTGGGTCGGGACGGAGTCCCAACCTACGTGATTGCATCGACCGACGCGGCTTCTTGCGGTTTGGCTCGCTGGCGGGGCTGAGTCTCGCCGATGTGCTTCGCCTTCAGCACGCAACAGGAGCCAATACGACGTCGAAGAAAGATGTGAATTGCATCTTCATCTTTATCATCGGAGGAATGGCTCATCAGGACTTATGGGACATGAAGCCGGACGCTCCCGTCGAGATTCGCGGCGACTTCCGGCCAATCAAATCGAAAATTCCCGGCATCGACGTTTCGGAGATTCTGCCGCACGTCGCTGGAGTGACCGACAAGCTGGCGATCCTGCGCAGCCTGACTCACGGAGATTCCGATCACACGGCGGGCTATCACGTCATGATGACCGGGCAGCATCCCGGCTTCGGCGGCAACTTCAATCGCAACGTGTCCAACAACAACATGCATCCGTCGTTTGGCTCGATGGTCGCGAAGCTGGGGAAAAAATCGGGGACGTTGCCGCCGTATGTTTCCGTGCCGAACTTTCTCAACAGCGGCGGTCCTTCGTTTCTGGGGCCGAGCTACTCGCCGTTTGTGATCGAAGCTGATCCCGCCTCGCCGGAGTTTTCGGTGCGCGACATCGTGCTCGCCGACGGAGTGACCAACGACCGCAGCTTGCGGCGGCAGTCGGCTCTGCGAGCGATCAATCGCTTCGAACAACAAGTTGATGCCGTCAGCCAGCAGGAGCTGTCGCTCGATACTTTCTACGAGAAGGCGTATCAGCTGATGACCAGCGCCGCCGCCAAACAGGCGTTCGAAATCGACCGCGAGAGCATGGCGACTCGCGAAGCGTATGGCATGACGAGCATGGGACAATGCTGTCTGCTCGCTCGCCGACTGGTCGAGGCGGGATGCCGATTCGTCAGCATCGAGAACGGCCACTGGGACACGCATCGCAAGAACACCGAAAGTCTGCGCGATCTGCTCGTCCCCGCGCTGGATCAAGGTCTCGCCGCGTTGCTGAACGATCTCGATCAGCGCGGCCAGCTCGACAACACGCTCGTGGTGCTGACGACGGAGTTCGGCCGCACGCCGCGTATCAACACAATGGCCGGCCGAGACCACTGGCCACAAGCCTTCTCGATCGTCATGGCCGGCGGCGGTTTGAAGCGAGGCCTGACGATCGGTGCCACCGACAAGCAAGCCGCCAGTGTCATCGACCGCCCGATCACTCCGTCCGACATGGCGGCCACGCTGCTGACGGCGCTCGGCATCGACCCGGACATCACGTTGCACACGCCGCTGGGCCGCCCCGTGCAGCTCGCTGGCGGCGGACGTCCGATCCGCGAGTTGTTTGCGTAGCCAATGATGCCAATCTCATCTCCTTTGAGAGGAAATTCAAATGCCTCAGCTTCGTCGATTCGCGATACAGCGGATGGTTGTGGTCATGCTGGCAATGACTGCGGGAGTGTTCCCTCCACCGGTCGCGAGCCAAACTGCCGATGTCAAAGCTGGTGCTGCCAAGAGCAAGCACTATGTTGAATTCGCTGACGGACTTGACCGCCTGGGACGTGTGACGAACACGCCCGAATTCCAAAAACATGACAGCCCTCAGGCCACCGACGCCAGCCGAATGCTCTTCCGCTTGGAGGCGGTGCTGCCCGCAGCAGAATGTTATGCACTCTTGAAATCCTGGACCTTGCCGACGAAAGACCGGCCGACTGTCCGGCACTTCATTGCTTTGTTGCCAGAGGCTCCCCCGCCGGCGGTGTTCCTGCGGGAACCGCTTCCGTCGGCCACTGATCCGCTGATTTCGACACAAGTCATGCTGGTCGATGCGGCTCGGAAAGCTGGTAAGCTCGACGACCTCGAAGGGGAGTTACAGCCACATGTCGATGCGCAAACGGACGGCGCGTTACTTCTGTGGCGGCTCATTAATCAGGTCCGCGTTGCTGGTGCTGCCGCAGTCCGACCACGCCTCACCGACTTGCTTGATGACGCCGAGATCGATCGACAATTACAGGCCGCCAAAGGATCGGCGAATTTTGCGCTGATTGTGTGGCTCTACCGGACCAAGGCTCTTGCGGCGATCGCGCGAACCGACGGAGCTTCGCTGAAGCCTTCGTCCGATCCGGGTCTCAAGCATTGGATTCCAGTGGACCTCGCCACTGCGGCGAACTGCAATGTCTGGGGGGCAACTTCATGGTGGGTTGCGCTCGATGACAGAATCGGACATGTTTGTTCGCCATATATCGACCACCTTGCGTTTGCCTACCCGCTGACAGGCACATTCGAGATCTCGTGCGAAGCGTTCAACGATTGGTGGTCCGAAGGAAATGTCGGCTTTGCGGGGTTGGTGTTCGAGGCATGGAACCAAGGTGCCGACAATCAAGTTTATCCCATCAATGCACACGAAATTCTCCACGGACCGAATCCGGCTGAACGGCTCAATCAGTTCAACCCCGTGACGCTGGGAGTTCGGCCCGACCACCTTCAAGTCACGGGCTTCGACGAAGTTCTCTTTGAGGACTCCAGTCCCTCGCAGACCAGTCCGTTCCTCTTCTTCCGTACGACGTGGCTTTCGGCGTTTCGCAAGCCACGCATCACCGGGAATCCGGTCATCCCGCGCGAAGTTGCTCTTCTGTCTGGAGACCGCATGGATGGCTGGATGACTTCGTTCTACGGCGAATCTCAACCCCCCACGTTGACCGTCAGAAAAAAACAGCCGGGCAACGCGAAAATCGCCATCCGCAGCGAAGATCCGAGTGCCTATGATTGGTCAACTAACGACAGTGTGCTCCACGGTCGGCGCTTCCCGGATCTGAAGTCGCCAAACCGCCAATCGGGATATCACCACGGTGAGAGTTGGGCCTATTATCACCGCCCGCTCCGCGACGCCGAACGCATCCACTATGAGTTCTTTTACAAGCCCGGCGACGAGGGAGTTGAAGTTCATCCGACTTTGGACCGACTCGCCTTCTTGCTGAAACCAGAGGGGATCAAACTCCACTGGCTCACGCCCAATCGCACCCCCGACGAAGCCGGTGCGTGGATCGCCACCGACAACGTGTCCGAGGAACCCGCCTGTCGACGTGGCCCGACCCCGCTGCCACTGAGACCCAACGACTGGAATGACGCGGCGATCGAAATTCGCAACGGGCATGTCCGCCTGGAATTGAATAGGCAATTGGTCTACGAGCGACCACTGGAACCGGCTTGGGGATCGCGATTCGGTCTGTATCACGATCGGACCAAAACTTCGACTCGCGTCCGTAACGTCGTGCTGTCTGGTGACTGGCCCGAATGGACTCCGAAGCTCGCCGAGAAAATCCTGGAACGTAAGGCACCACTCGCGCCGGCCGATGTGCAGGCAATCAAAACGCTTCTGACTCCTCGCCTCACTGGTGAACAACCCGAAATACGACTTGAAAATGAATGAACTGCTGGGTGTGCTTGAAAGCAATCCGACATCGGAAAAACAGATGCGAACTTTACTCACAGTCGTCAGTCTCGCGTATGTGCTCGTCTCGGACCTCGCGTTGGCCCAACAAGTCACGACCGAACCGGCGAGCACGCACATCTTCCCAGCCGGTGGACGGCGTGGCACGCGGGTTGATGTTCGAGTCGGCGGGGAATGTCTTCCGCCCAAGACACGATTCCGAATCTTTGGTGACGGGGTCACGGTTCCGACTGAACTGGGTGAGCGCACGACGGGGCAATACGCTCCGTCGCCGAGGCGCAAACCGGGCGAACAGCAGATCACGTATCCCAAAGAATGGCAGTCTCAAATGGAGATCGCGGCTGACGCGACTCTGGGTGTGAAGCTATGGCGATTGAGCTGTGCTCGCGGCGGGACCGGAGCGCGGCCGTTTGTCGTGGGCGATCTGCCAGAGTTCATCGAGACAGAACCGAACTCACTTCCGGCCGAAGCGCAACAAGTTGAGATGCCGGTGACAATTAACGGCCAGATCGCTGGCGAGAGTGACCTCGATTATTTCCGCTTCGACGCGACGTCGGGCGATGTCGTGCGAGTCGATGTGGCCGCCGCGCGGTTGGGATCGACCCTGGACCCAATCGTTCAAGTCATCGGTCCCGATGGCCGTCGAGTGGCGGCGGACGACGTGCGTGTCGGAGCCGACCCCGTGCTGGCGTTTCGAGTCACAACATCGGGCGAGCACCGACTGCTGATCTCGAATGTCACCTTCCGTGGCGGACCGAGTTTTGTGTACCGCATTACGTTATCGACCGCGCCGTTTGTGCGCTTCGCATTTCCGTCGGGTGGCCAAGCCGGAACGACGCGCGAGAGCAACTTCTACTCGCTCACCGGAGAGAGCACGCTGCGAATCTGGCGTGAAAGCGTGACGTTACCCATGGCAATCGGCGAGTTCTTGCAGCCGGGTCCGGCCGGAGCGAACTCTCTGGCATTTGTCGTGGGCGAACTGCCGGAAAGCTTGGAATCAGTCAATAACGATACACGAGAGCTGGCCACGGAAATCATGTGGCCGACGGTCATGAACGGTCAGTTAGAAACGACCGGCGACGAAGATTGGTTTCGTCTCGCGTGTCGCAAAGACGTGCCTCTGGCCATCGAGTGTTCGCCTCATCCGCGCTGGTCTCCTGCGTTGCCGATCATTGCGGTGACCGATGCCAACGGCGGTGTGCTGGCATCGGCCAGCGCCGTGCAGACCGCTCGCGGCACGATCCGAATCGAATGGCGACCTCCCGCTGATGGCACTTATTGGCTGCGTATTCGCGATTTGCAACAAGGGATTCGCGGCGGCCCGGAGTTCATCTATCGCCTGTCGGTGCGTGAGGCGATACCCGACTTCGCACTTTCGATGAAGGCCGACGTCATCAACGTCGTGCAAGGGGGACGAGTGGATGTTGAAATCGCTGTTGATCGTCGCGGCGGCTACGTCGCTCCGATCGAATTGATCGTCGAGGGATTGTCCGAAGGAATCCGCCTCGAAGGACAACAAGTCGCTGCCAATCAGGTAACCGCGAAGCTGGTCTTCATCGCGGAGGCGGAGGCTCGTGCGTGCGATGTGACGTTGCGCGTGCGGGGCAAGGCGGAGATCAACGGTCGGCCGGTTGAGCGTCAGGTCCAAGCTGCGCACTTGGCGCACGACGTCGACGGCGTGGGACTCGGAGTCACCGAAGTTGATCATGTGCAACTGAACGTCGTCCACAAGCCGGTGTTCAAGCTGTATTGCAACGAGGCGTATCAGTACGCGCACCGCGGCACGATCTATCCATACTTGATGGAGGTGGAACGGCTTGACGGTTTCAACGGCCCGATCAGGTTGCAAATGGCCGACCGCCAGATCAAATGCCTCGACGGCATCGAGATCATCGAAACAACCGTCGCCCCGGATCGGTCGCAGGTTCTGCTGCCGCTCAATCTCCCAGAGACGATGCATATCAACGTGCAAGCTCACTCAAACATCTATGCTCAAGGACACGTCGAGTTCCTCGACAAGTTCGGGCAGACGCAGACGATGCTCGTCGTCTCAACGATGCGCTGCATGATCCGCACTCTTCCGGCCATCGTGAAACTTCGCTCGGTCAATCGCAAACTCACGGTCCACCCCGGCGGCTCGATCAGTTGCCCGCTGGTTCTTGATCGCACATCGCATTTTTCCGGCCCGATGCAAATCCAACTGATCAACCCGCCGCCAGGGATCACCGCCGCTGCAACATCGGTCGCCGCCGGTGAATCGTTTGCCGAAATCAGCGTGCAGATCGATCCGTCGATGAAGCCGCCATCAAACGTCTGGCTCAAATTCCGCGCACAAGGCACTCTGGACGGAAACACGCAGGTCATCAGCGAAACCACGCTGCCGGTAAAGTTTGGAACCGACTAACCTTGAAGCGTTCCGGCTTGACGGAGCCTTCAATTCACTTGAAATCGTCATCATGCCTGTGGATCGACGAACGTTTCTAGCGGTCGGATTAGGGACGACCGTAACCAAACTCATGGAGAACATCGTGACTGCTGAAAACTCAGTGCCAGGGCTTGATCCGACGAAGCTCAACAAAGCCAACGTGCCGACGCCAGCGTTGTTGGTGGATTTGGATTTGTTCGAGGCGAACATCCGGACGATGGCCGAACATTGTCGGCGGGCGGGGCGTGGGTTTCGGCCTCATGCGAAGACTCACAAGTGCCCAGAGATCGCCAAGCGGCAGATGGCAGTGGGAGCGCTCGGGATTTCCGTCGCCACGGTGCCGGAAGCCGAGGCGATGGTCGCGGCCGGAATCACCGGAGTATTGCTCACTTCGCCGATCGTGGACGCAGCGAAGATCGCTCGCATGGTCAGGCTGATTCAACAAGACAAATCGGTGATGTTGTCGGTCGGGCACGCTCGCGAAGTAGATCTGCTGGCGGAAGCGGCCGAGGCGGCGAAGGTCAATATCGAAGTGCTGGTCGATGTCGATATCGGCGACCGCCGCACCGGAAGCTTGCCGGGACAGCCCGCGCTGGAATTGGCTCAGTTCATCGCAAAGCACAAGCGTCTCAGCGTTGTCGGCGTGCAGTCGTATGCTGGGATGGCGTCGCATGTGGTTGGATTTGAGGCGCGCGACAAAGTCTCGCGGGAGGTTATGGGCAAGTCGGTCGCGACACGCGAGTTGCTACTGAAGTCGGGCTTCGACGCCCGGATTTTGTCGGGAGGCAGCACCGGGACATACAACATCGACAGCACGATTGTCGGCGTCACCGAACTGCAAGTCGGGTCATACGTCTTCATGGATTTGGATTATCGCCGGATCGGAGGGCAGACGAGCGGCGCGGAGTACTCGGACTTTCAGCACAGCCTGACCGTGTTGGCGACTGTCGTGAATGCAACGCATCCAGATCGAGTCTCCGTCGATGCCGGCACAAAAGCTCTCGACACGACAACGACGTACAAGCCAGAAGCGAAGGACTGGCCTGAACTGACCTACGCCCGAGGTGGCGACGAATTCGGATATCTGTCATCCGAAACCGGTGCGAAGTTGCCGACGCTCGGCGACCGCGTTGAGTTCATCGTGCCGCACTGCGATCCGACGGCCAACATGTACGACCGTATTTACGCGACACGCGGAGACAAAGTCGAAGCCGTTTGGCCAATCGCCGCGCGGCGTGAATAAACGTTTCGATTGATCGAAAGTCTTTCCCATCGCGAGGTCGAACGGTTAGTGTGATACAGCCTTAAACGCCCTCAACGGAATTCCCTGATGCGCGACGCCACCACGACGAAGCTCCTCTGCCGAGGCCCGGCCACGCGGCGTGAGTTTCTGCGCGTCGGAACGTCGGCATTGGGTGGCTTGGGATTGGCCGACATACTGGCCGCTCGCGCAGCAGCCGGCATCACTTCCGATCGCGAAATACCAACGTCCGTAATCCTTTTCTGGATGTGGGGCGGGCCAAGCCAATTGGAGACATTTGATCCAAAACCAAACGCGCCGTCCGACTATCGCGGCCCGTTTCGGCCGATCGAGACCGCCGTGCCAGGTCTGGATATCTGCGAATTGTTCCCGCAGTTGGCGAAGGTCGCCGACCGCTTTTCACTGATCCGGTCACTGCACCACGAAATGGCATCGCACAACGATGGCTCGATTGAAGTGCTCACCGGCAAGACTCCCGGCATTGCCGATCCAACTTCGACGGCGAAGTCCGAGCATCCTGATCTGGGCATGATTGCCGGCCGCCTGCGCGGTGCGCGACCGGATGGCTTGCCACAGTACATCGGCATTCCGACGCAGCCGTTTATGACTCGGCCGCAGTATTTGGGAGTCAGTCATTCCGCGTTCGTCACCGGCGATCCGTCGGTGGAGGATTTCAAGCCACCCAATCTGAAAATCTACGCCGGCATCAACGGACAGCGACTCGACGATCGCTTGGGACTCGCGCGACAGTTCGATCGGCTGCGAAATTCGCTCGCTGTGACTGAGGGCCTTGACGCCTTTCACCAGCAAGCCGAACTGTTGCTCACCAGCAGTTCTGTGGCGAATGCGTTCGACCTCACTCGCGAAGACCCGAAGCTCCGCGATCGTTACGGCCGACACTTGTGGGGTCAAAGTTGTTTGCTCGCGCGACGCTTGGCTGAAGCAGGGGCGGGAGTCATCACGATCGACGCGCTGGCTCCGAAGCTCGGCACGCCGCTGTATTTCAGTTGGGACGACCACGCCAACGCGCAGCCCGGCTGGGACATGGCCAAAGGAATGACCTGGCGCGCCGAGCACATGGACCCGGCGCTCTCAGCACTGATCGAAGACATCCACCAGCGCGGCCTCGACGAAAAAATCCTCATCGTTGCCATCGGCGAGTTCGGTCGCACTCCACGCGTCACGAACTCCAACGCCTGCCTCGGCCGAGACCACTGGCCGCAAGCTCAATCCGCGTTGATCTCAGGCGGCGGACTTCGCATGGGCCAAGTTGTCGGAGCCACCAACTCCAAAGCCGAATACCCTGCCGAACGCCCGCTCCACCCGCAAGACTTGCTCGCCACGATCTACCAGCATCTCGGCATCAACCACCGCCATGAGTTCCCCGACTTCTCCGGCCGCCCGATCCCGCTGCTGTTCCACGGCGAACCGATTCGCGAACTGGCGTGACGCGAAAATCGACGAAACACGACTAACGATCACAGCGGTTCGTCGGCCAGATCGAATAGTTGCCGGTTCGGACCGAAGTCGAGATGAATGCTGGTGTTGACTCCCAGAAGGCTGAGGCGGCCTGTTTGAACATCGAGTCGCGATTGCACCAAGCGGTCGAGTTGCAGTTGGCTTTGTTCGCCGTTCTGGTTGCCGGTCGCTGCGTCGAGAGTTTCGACGTGCAGCGTCATCGGCGAGTTACCTTGTCGTTCGCGACGCTGGCAGATCAGCACCAGAAACGGCAGGCGCGGATTGTCGAGCCGCAGCACCGAGCGCGGCGGAAACAATCGCGTCCACAAATGTCGGCCGAGCGGTCGCGCATTCGTCGCCGTCAGCAGTTCGGGCTTCGCTGGTCGAGCAAAGACATGCAACTCCCCTTCGATGTCGATCTTCGGCAGCGGCGTATCAGTCATATGCGCGGAAAAGAAACGGCGTTGCAGGTCGGAGATGCCGCGTTTCAGATTGATGTAAATGCGGTCGCGATCAGCGAAAGCTCGCGGCGGTGCGTTCAAGCCCATCACGGAATTGGCAGGCAGCGTAACATCCAATTTGACCTCGCGGCGCTCCACATCGATCAACCGGACGCGACCATTCGGCAGCACCAGCAGCAACTCGCCGTCGTCCGTCAATGACGAGTGTGGTTGAGTTGAAACCGTCTTGCCAATCGGGTCGTCCAGATCGAAGCGATCGGTCAGCGGATCCCACAACCGAATACGCCGCTGATTCTCAACGACCCCTTGAAACAGCAGCCGGCGACCAACGACTTTTCGACCCTGTTGTATGTCGATGCTCAGCTTGCCACGGCGCAACTCGCGGCCGGTCAGCGTTTCGTAAGCCGTGTACGTCGTGAAGTCCGACTCGAACAACACCAGCACTTCGCGATCGCCGAACAAACCGGTCTCGTGTTCGGCGAACAAGCCCGCTTGCGGATTCAGAGGGCCGCGACGCCACAGCAATCGTCCGTTGACCGGGTCGAGCACCACCAAATGCTGTTTGGTTTGAAACGCACAAAACTCTGGGCCATATGGTCCGACGCGGGGAAAGTCCGTTGAGTCTGCTGATTTGCCGAAGCGGTATTCCCACGTCTTCGCCGGATCATCCCGTTCCAACAGCGACACGCCGCGAAAGACTCCGGAGCTGGCCATCGGCACAAAGTGCAGTGTCTTGCTGACGCCACTAAATCCCGGCTGAAACATTCGAGCCATATCTGAAAGTTGACCGACTACGACACCACTTTCCTTGTCGATGACTTGCCAATCGAAGATGCGTCGCAGCAGCCCACGCGAATTCACTTCAGCCAAATCAAACGACATCGCCGCCGGTGTGCGCGGACGCTGCCCCGATTCATTTGGCTGCCCGAACGCTTCCAGCAACGGCCCCGATTCCGTCCAACCTCGCTCTTCGGAGATCGCCACGCGTCGAATCCGCCAGTCAGGAGTTTGCCGCCGAGCCAGTGATTCGCGAGTCAGTCCATCGTTTTGTTTGGTCTTTTGCTTCTCGTTGTGGCCAATCTCCGATCGAGCCACAAACCGCGAGACGAATTCGCGGCCGGTCAGGAACGTCGGCTCCGATTCACCGTCCGGGGAACCCATGAACGGCTGATCCCCAAATCGTTCTTCCAATTCATCCAACAGCTTCGCTGCCGCGCGATGCAAGCCCAGCCGGTCCCACAACTGGGCCGTCCGCGCTGTCGCCGCCGCCGTCAAACCGGGATCGGACTGCGAACGCTCACGGCTGAGCAAGAACTCCGCCTCTTGAAACGATCCTTGTTCGATCAACACATCAGCCAATCGCAGCCGCGCTGCACTTGTTTCCGGCCATTCACCGTAGACGCGAACGAACCGACGCAACCGCGACACGTCGGTTGATGTCAACAAACTGTCTCGTTCCGCCCGAATCGCGGCGGCCACTTGATTGCTCAAGTCCGGTGACGTCCGCAGCCGCTCACGCAGTTGCTGCAACAATCCCGCCGCCCACGTTTCCGGAGCTTCCACATGCAGTCCGGTTTCGTCCAAATCAACAGACAACGTTGATAGGGAGTTCGTTCCGCCATGCAGCGAGTTCAGTTCACGAACCGCACGAACCGTCCGCAGCGCATCGCGAGTCAAAAAGACTTCGCACGTCCGCCGCAACAACCGCGTTTGCTCATCCGGCGTCCGAGCAACCTGCTGCCACGCCGCCAATAATTCATCCGCGTCCTGTGGCCGGCTAGCCAACTCCAACGACAGCGATTCACGCAACAGCGTCTCGGCCGAAATACGTTGCTCGGCCGACAGCGGCTCGCGCAATAACTTCTGCAACTGAGCCACCGGCGAAACGTTGATGTTCATCAACAGAGAGAGTTCAGTCTCGTTCAATCGCTGTTCGACCGACGCGGGTTGTTGACGCAACTCAGCCAGCGCGGACTCCGCTTGCGGATAAGCCGTGATCCGTGTCGGTCCCATCGACAACACCGAGTCACCTGCCGCAATCAAATTTCCCGGCCAATCCGCCGGATCACGATTCGGATCATCGGCCCAAGCGAAATCCGGCGACGTCTTCGTAGCGTCGCGTGTTGATCGCAGCGCATGACCGCGCTCACGCCCCGTCGCCAAATCTAGACACGCGATCCGTCCCGATTTCAACGGCAACAGATAACTCGCGCCGACACGAACTCCGCGTCCCGTCACCGTTCCCAGTCGCTGTGACCACAATACCGGAGCCGGATTCTTCACCTTGTGACCTTCCAGGCCCAGAGGAATCGCCCGCACTTCGCGATCGCCGACCAACAGCACCAATTCATCCGTAACCGAGCCGACAAACAACGCATCACCGCGGGGAACTCGCCACAGTACTTGGCCGGTCGCCAAATCCAAACAATGCAGGAACTCACTGAACCGAGGCAGCAGGATTACTCGTTGGCCGTGAATCACCGGCCAAGCGGGCAGCCCCGGCCATCCGAGACGTTGTCGTTCTTCGTTCCCCGTGCGAAACCCACGACCTGCCGGAGTGTCAACAACGAACGTCTCGTCGAATACCCAACGTTGCCGACCTGTAACCAAGTCGATGCCAAACGTCAGCCCTGTGTCAGTCGGACAAACCAACATCCCTTGCGAGGCGGTCGGTGTTCCAATCGGATGCTGTCGCCAAGCTTGATCCCGGTGAAAGTACGGCAGGTTGACCAACGCCAAACCTTGCCACCACAACAACTCGCCCGTTGCCGCCGACACCGCGAGCAAATTCAACTGGCAATCTTTGCGAGCATCAAACGACTGCACCGTAAACGATTCGCCGATCAGATACAGCGTCCCATCCACGACTGCCGGCGGGCCATGAAAATGGACCGTGCTCCCTTGCCGCCCCATCTTCGCCGCCGCTTGTCGACCATCCAAAACCCAAGCCGGCTCGCGCACACCGCGCGACCGGACACCACTCTCGCTATACAGTGGAACTCCGATCAACCGCGTCAGTACGCGCACCGCATCTTCATCCGCCTCCAATTCCAACTTGGGGTCGCTGACCGGCGGTTCGAGACGTGACTCCAAGAGGAAATCAACTGCAAACGCCATCTGTCCATCCGAGGCCAAGTGTCCCCAACCGGAATTGCCAACGCTCGACGATTCGACTCGCGATGTATTGTCGTCAATCCTCGCTGCGGAACCGAGCACCGACTGCAACTCGATCAACGGCCACTGCGTCTGGGTTCGCCACAATGTTTGCCCCGATCGAACGTCAACGGATCGAATGCCATTCGCATCCCGAAACAACACTTGATCGCCAACTACCAGCGGTTCACTCGCTACGGACACGCGCTGCGGCACCTCATCCAATTGCTCGTCGAGCCAGCGCCGCGTCGCTTCCTTTTCACCCGGATGCAACAACAACTCCGCCGACCACATCGGCTTCAACCACGGCACGCTCCCGGTCACGGTGACATTCCGTTCTGAACTACCCGCCGCCGATCGCCAATCATGCTCGGTCGTCAACTCGTGGCGAATCAGTTCCGTCATTTTCGCCGCCAGGATGATTCCCACATTCATTTGCGATTCGCCCGCAAACCGCACGGTGGTATCTTTCAATGATTCGAGCAATTTCACCGCCCGCTCTTCCCGGCGGGATTGCCGCAGCACAATCGCCGCTTGAAATCGCAGGTCCGCCGTCACGCGTGAGCGATGCGCCGGCTCAAACAAAACCCGATCGTACAGCCGCCCAGCCACCGACCATTCGCCTCGGTCCATCCAGCGACTCGCCAGCCACCGCGCCGCCTCGTACCCACTAGCTGCGTGAAAGTATCGCCGCAGCACTTCGTTCGCGGTTTGAACCGAGTTGCTCACCCGGCCTTGTTCCCAAAGTTGTTTCGCCTGCGTTCCAAACAACCGTTCGTAGATCGCCAGTCCGGCCGGCGGCAACTCGCTGATCAACCGCAGCGTCTCAAATCGCACGCTGACCAATTCGGCCTCCGCGCGTGAACGGACAAACCCGTCATCCCCGCGATCCAAAATCCGTTGCAACGCCGTCAAGCCTTCAATGTGCCGTCCCGCCTCCAAATGCCACCGGCCCTCGCGCAGCAGCAGCTTCATCGCCGGATCATTGTTGAGCAGTAACTGCCCAGCCGTCGTCAACGTCAAACCGGGCGCGGCCTCCGGATGTTCCGCCGGCACCGAACGACTCGGCGGTTCCGCCGCTTCAACCGCGACGCTAACAACGAACAATGCGCAGCCAATCACCAGTTTGATCATTGTGGCTCGACGCTCCGCGTCGAGAGTGGGCTTCCAACTGCGAGGCTGCCGAACGTCATTCGCAACGCAGAGCGTCGCGCCGCAATTTCGTTGCCGCATGTTCGGTTTTCCAGACGTTCGGTCTGTCATCGCGTCGCCACTCCAGCCCGCCAATCTCACGGCGATTGTGTCGCTCAACCTGCTACCTGCCAATCCCAGCTTCGACCTTCCTCGCTACTAAGTCGACTCGCAATAAAAAACAAGTAGTGGGAGAGGCTACAAGCCCACCATTGTCGGAGAATCTGACAGGCTGGAATCCCTATCCCACGCTCGCTCAATCCGGGCGCCAAACGACGGGCAAGTGACGTCACCCTCCGGGGCGATGTCGACAATGTCGATGACGACTTTGCAGTTCGGTCGGAGCACGCTTAATCAGCCAAGATCGGCACGACTTCAGTTTGCAGTTCACCGCCGGTGATGTGGACTTCGCCGGTCGAATCAACGAAGACATTGATCTCGCTGCGCACGCCGAACTCCGGCAGATAGATCCCCGGTTCGACCGAGAAGCAAGTGCGGGGCAGGATCAGCCGCTCTTCATGAGTTTCCAGGTTGTCCATGTTGGCTCCGTTGCCGTGAACTTCCTGGCCGATGCTGTGCCCGGTCCGATGCACGAATTTGTCGCCGTAGCCCGACGCCACGATGACCGCTCGGCAGGCGTCATCCACTTCCCAACCTTGCAATGGTCGCTTCGCAGCGAATGCCGACTTCACGCACGCAATCGCCGCGTCGCGAGCCGCCGCCACGATCTGGAAAATCTTCGTGAATTGCTCCGGCACCGACTCGCCGACAAAGCCCGTTCGCGTCAGATCGCTGTAAACCGCGCGAGGTTGATCAAGCTTGCCCCACAAGTCGATCAACACGAAATCGCCACGGCGGATCGTGATGTTTGATCCCGTGCCGGTTTCGTAGTGCGGATCGCCGGAGTTTGGGCCGACACCGACAATCGGCGGGTGATACGTTGTCACGCCATGCCGAGCGAAGTGATCCATGATCACCTGCCGCACCGCGACTTCGGTCGTCTCGTCACGCGAGCGGATTTCGTCGGCAATGAACTTCCACGCCGCGTCGTAAGCCGAGTCCGTCACCTTCTCGGCCTCGAAGTGGGTGCGAATTTGATCGTCGTCCCAAGCGGCCTCAAACAACTGAATGAGATCTCCCGACGAACGGACTTCCGCGCCAAATGACTTCACCAACTCCACCGTCCCTGCATCGACTCGCGAGACATATGGATTGCCGTTTCGGGGCGAATACTCCATTGCGACTCGCCGACGCCCAGCCACTAGATTCGCAACGCCTGCCTCCAACTCCTGCCACTTCAAATACACCCGCTTCGACCCCGGCAAATGATCGAGCGCTCCCGTTTCGATTCGATGTACCAACCGCATCGGCTCGCCATGCGCCGGCACACAATAAAACCAACGCCGCGAAGTGACCGGCATCTCCCCCATCCCCAGCACTCGCCGAGCTAACACGTTGCTGCCACGAAAGTCGTACAGCAACCACCCATCAAACCCAAACTGCCGCAATGTCGATTGAATCGCCGGAATGTCGATCATGAATTCTCCTGTTGGTGAACTTTGAGGATTGTGGTTCATCTGTGTGGGCTTCGCCTAACAACCGAAGCCGAAACGCCAACTGCTCAAGGCTCGGCCTGGACAGCGGGCATCGCCGAACGGCTTTGGCGAGCAGAATCGTACGGCGTTTTTGAAGGTCTTGGGATCCCGCTGCCGCAACTCGTCGAGATGCGTTCTTGTGATGACGTCGTGCCGAACGATGACGGCTTCTTTGATCACAACCGCGCGGCGATCTGTTGTTCCAGTTTGACGATATCGGCGGAGAACTTGCGGATCCCTTCCGCAGTTTTTTCTGTGGCCATCGCGTCTTCATTGAGTCCGAAGCGGAATGACTTTTCGTCAAACGACACGCGATTCAGCGGCAGCGACTTCGCGGCCACGGAATCCAGTTTGCGTGGGATTGAATCGGTCGAGGCGGCTAGTTCGCCCAGCAAGCCCGGGCTGATCGTCAGTAAGTCGCAGCCAGCCAGTTCGGTGATCTCTCCCTTGTTGCGGAAGCTGGCTCCCATGACTTCCGTGCGGTAATCGAATTTCTTGTAGTAATTGAAAATCTCCGTCACGGAACTGACGCCGGGGTCTTCGTGCGGCAAGTAATCGCGTTTCATCGCGGCCTTGTACCAATCCAGGATGCGGCCCACGAATGGCGAGATCAGGGTGACTCTCGCTTCGGCGCAGGCGACCGCTTGAGTGAACGAAAACAGCAATGTTAGATTGCAGTGAATCCCTTCGCGTTCGAGTTGCTCGGCCGCGCGAATCCCTTCCCAGGTGCTGGCGATTTTGATCAACACTCGCTCGCGGCCGATGCCGTTGCATTCGTACAGTCCGATCAGTTGCCGAGCTTTGGCGATTGTTCCCGCAGCGTCGAACGACATCCGCGCATCGGTCTCCGTCGAGACACGGCCGGGGACGATCTTCAAAATCTCCAGACCGAAATTCACCAGAACTTGGTCCATGACCGCGTTGACTTGCGGCAAGCCAGTCAGCCCGGAACTGCGACCGTCGGTCAGGGCTTTATCGACCAGCCAGGCATATTCCGGCTTGCTGGCGGCGGCCAAGATCAGCGACGGATTGGTCGTGGCATCGCGCGGGCGATACTGTTTCATCGTTTCAAAGTCACCGGTGTCGGCAACGACGATCGTCATTTCCCTCAATTGATCAAGCTGCGAAACGGACATGTCATATCTCCTTCCGAGGTGTGGCACACCAACCTGAAGCGCCAGCGAGGGCGAACGCATCGCAAGACCGTAAATGCGATTCTATCGTACTTTGCGAAGTTCATTGCGCCATCACAAGCCAAGAGAGGTTTTCCGATGATTGCTCACAGTCTGTACCTGATGTTGTCCTTGCTCTCTTTCACCGACGAGCCGAAATCGGCGGCCCTGATTCAAACACTTCCGGCCGATGGAACGTGGGCGACCTTCAACGTCCTGATCAAAGCCAACGGCCGCGAAATCCTGCCAACCTGGAGCATTCGTTCCGTCGGTCAAGCCTTTCACGGCGGCAAACAATGCCGGCTGATCGAACTGGAGCAATCGAGCGACTCGCCCGAGTTCCCGAACACAACTTGGCGACTGGTCGTCCCGGAAGATCAGTTTGGCAACGAAAAACATCCGCTCGGTAAGCCAGCCAAAGTCTGGCGACAAATGAACAAGCTCGACCCAGAAGTTATCGAGAACATGGAGGTCGCCGATGTGCTGTTCGTGACGTTGCTCAAGGGGCCGATTCAAAACGTCAAAACCGAAGAGGCCAAGGAAAAAGTGAATTGGCAGCAAGGAGACTTGGAATGCGCCGTCGTTTCGGGGAGCAGCCTGATCGAACTTGGAAACGCCAAGATCGAATGGCAGCATCGAGTCTTTCGCCACGAAAAAGTCCCGTTCGGCTTTGCCGGAGCGCGGCTGGAACTGCGTGCCGAAGCGGGAGGCCAAAAGACCGAGGCCAGCATCCAAATGTTGCTGCGTGATCACGGAGACAAAGCCCAGCCGAAGCTTCCCGATCTGAGGCCGTGATCTTACAGGGCATAAGTCACTACAAGATGAGCCGCAGTGTGGCCATGAAAACAACGTATTGCCCTACCGAACGACTCAAACAGAAGGAGTTTTTGTTGACTCCGGCGTGTCGTCGCCCGTTCGTTCTTTTCCTGCACCCGGTTCATTGCTCGGCCGAGAAGGCCGCATCTTTCGATGTTGAGCTTCCATTTCCGCTTTGCTGACAGCTCCATCTTTGTCCGTATCCGATTCGGACAGTCGTTTCCAAATAAACTCAGGAACTTCGTCTTTTGTGATCTTGCTGTCTTTGTTGTGATCGGCTCGGCCGAAGATCATCTCGATCGAGGGACGGCCGAAAGGAGCGGCTCCCGAAAAGGGGCGGCCGAAGTTGGGCGGTCCGAAACCCTCCCGTCGCGATTCCGAACCACGATCATGGCCCGGCGCGAACCCCGCCGAGTGCCGCTTCAAAAATTCGTCCTTGCTAATCTGACCATCTTTGTTCATGTCCAATTCCTCAAAGAGTCGCTCCGGTGACGGATGCGCCTGTGGTCCCATTCCGCGGGATGGGCCACCATGTTCGGCAGACGGTTGATGTCCGCGCCGAGGATCGAAGCCTTGTTGAGGACCATGCTGATCGCCCGGATTGTTGTGTCCGAAATCTGGGCCACGGCCAAATCCCGGAGGTCCAAATCCGCCGGGACGATGACTGTGATCTCCGTCGCGTCGAGGATCGAAGCCTTGATGCGGACCATGCCGATCACCGGGATTGTTGCGTCCGAAACCTGGACCACGGCCAAATCCCGGAGGTCCAAATCCACCGTGGTGATGACTGTGATCTCCGTCGCGCCGAGGATCAAAGCCTCGCTGCGGACCATGCCGATCGCCGGGATTGTTGCGTCCGAAACCTGGATCACGGCCAAATCCCTGAGGTCCAAATCCACCTTGGTGATGACGGTGATCTCCGCCACGACGATGACTCCGTTCTGCGTCGTTGTGACCAGCGCCTCTGTGCCGATGTCCGCGATGATGTTTGGCAGAATGGCCTCGACTTGGCTCCCGACGATGCGACTCGCGCCGACGGTGATGATCGCGATCGGTTTGTCGTTTGGCGGGCCGTTCATCGTCATCGTCGTCGTCGTCCGCTTTCTGTGAGTCGGCAATGTCAGCTTTGTCCGCAGAGACTGCGGCCGATTCGCCTTCAGGGGAATTGGTCGGTGCCGCAGTGGAGGAGGTATTGGCCGATTCGGTTTCCTCGGCGAACACATTGCAGGAGTCTGCAGACACCATCAATGCGACCAAATAAAGCATGGTAAGCAAACCAATTCGCATGGCATTCACTCCGTCATCTGTTGTGAAAAATAACTCCGTGATCGCCGACATTCAGCGAACAGCGGACAAGGACTTGATTATGGTCAGGCCGCATCGAACCCGACTGCGGGCGAAGAGTGTCGCGAATTCCGGAGAAATAAATTACATCAGCGCGGCACATCTTGCAGCCACGTCAACAACACCCGGCCGACTTTCACCAAGCTGGCTCCGCTGCATTCGGACGGCTTGTCCTTCGTTGTGTGCCAGTGCGGGTAATCGAAGTCGATCAAATCGGCGGTCGGGATCTTCGCGATCTCGTTGAGCGGCACATGGTCGTCGTTGATGTCGAACGGGTGTGGCTGCGCCAAAAATTCTTTGATCCCCAGCGACCGCGCGGTCTCGAACAAACTGGCTGATATTTTCGGAGCGAACTTTTGGCTGAGCGGTTCCGGTCTGATGTTGAGGTTCTTGTCACCGATCATGTCCACGAGCACTCCGCAGACGTACCGATACTTTGGAGGATGGTCGCGGTACCGTTTAGCGAAGTGCTCGCTCCCCCAAAAAAACTTGCCGCCATCGCGTTGAAAAATGAATTCCTCGCCGTCGAAGAAGACCATATCCACGCCAAACGTTGGCTGAATCACGGCCATTGAATGCCCCAATTCCATGAACAGTGCGACCCCGCTGCCGCCGTCGTTCGCACCGAAGAATGTCCCTTTCGGGCGAAACGGATCGCGGTCGGGAAACGGTCGCGTGTCGTAATGGCAACACAGCAACACCCGCTCCGTCGCCTCCGGATGCCACGACACGATCAAGTTCTTCATCCGCACCGGAACCCCCTTTTTCGGATGCGGAATATCAAACTCCTGATTCGTGACGTGCGCGCCCAACTTCGTGAAGTGCTCTTCGATCAACTCTTGCTGCTTCAACATTCCCGCCGACGCGCTCTGCCGCGACCCTAATTTGCAGATGGCTTCGAGATAGCCAAAGGCCCGACGTTCATCAAGTTTGATCTCCGGTTGAGTCTGACCGGACGGCGTTTCAGCAAACGAAGGGGCTTCGTGGGACACAGCGAACAGCATTGCCATCAGGAAGATGTGCCTGGCAACACACGTCGTTTGAGCCATACGGTCGAGCAAGAGCATGAAACAAACCTCAATGGGTTAGGCGGGAACGAGAACCAGGATTACGGCGGACAGGCTCGGATGAGTGCATCGGGTTCGGTCATTGCTCCGTTAGTAAATTCCAGCATGCCGGCTTCGCGACTAGGATCGGAGACAGGCAGGCGAACCAGCCGATGAAAAGCCTTTGCAACTTCCTGAGCTTTGTTTTCTCCCCAATTCTTTCGACTGTGGTAAATGTTGTTCAACACGGAGAAGCCGCCGCAACCCATGCGTTGGGAACCAAACCAACTGCTTCTCATTGTGCCGCGGATTGCTTTCCAGTGATGAACGTGCGCGGGAGTTTCAAAAGTATCAATCCAGTTTGACTGATCGTTCGTTTTGATTTCGGTGGTCGTGGCGCCACCCCAAATCCACGAATCAATTCGAATGCGATCGCAGATGAGGCAATGGCTTGTGGTCTCGCTCATGGGGCAGTAACGATCGCGAAGCCACCTTCCAAATGTTCCGACCAACGCCGCGCCCACCAAGAATCCGGTGATCGAAACGATTAAGAGCGTCACTTCTTTTTTGGGAAGGCGAAGCCACATGATGCATGCTCGCAACTACGCTCGATGAAATTTGTCCTACCCGGCGATGTTTGGACCGACTCTGGTGATGAAGTCTTGCTGAGCAATGTCGACGATTCGGCGATGTAAGGCCAGACCGATTGAATCGGGATCGATCGCATCGCGGTCGTCTGGATTTTTTCACGGGCGTTTCGCCGATCAGGGTCGAGATCGCTGGGAATGCTGGTGTTCGCGGAATAGGCTTTGGCTGAAGTTCCAAGATCCGAGTTCCAACGGTCATTGAGAGTTGGAATTTGGATAATTCTTGGACATTGCGATTTGGGATTTCGTTTTCAATGAGGTCATTCATGCAACGGACGAAAGAAAAGTTGGCTCGCGGGGAAGTGGTGCGGACGGCGGGAATCGGTCGCGTGTTGCATCACAACGTCATTCACATGATCGGCTTTAACGGTGGCTTCGACTGTTTGTGGTTTGATCACGAGCACGTTGGGTTCTCGATGGAGAACTTGGAGATCGCCTGCACGGCGGCGCGCAGCCAGAACCTAGATTGTTTCGTACGGATCGCGCCGACCGATTACGCGCTGGTCACAAAGTGTCTGGAAGCGGGAGCCGGTGGAGTCATGGCGGCGATGGTTTCGTCGCCGCAACAAGCGGAGGAGATCGTCCGCTGGTCGAAGTTCGCGCCGCGGGGAAGTCGTGGGCTAAACAACGGAGGGTTTGATGGCCGGTTTTCGTTGTTGCCGCAAGCGAAGTTTGTGCAAGAAGCCAATGAGAAAAGCTGGTTGGCGATTCAAATTGAAACGCTTGGTGCGCTCGATCGCGTGGATGAAATCGCGGCTATTGATGGCGTCGATCTGCTGTTCGTCGGACCGTCGGACCTTAGCCAAGCGTTAGGGGTGACGGGCGACTTCATGCATCCAAAGTGTCAGGCCGCGATCGACAAAGTGTCGGCCGCGTGTCGCAAGCACAACAAGCCCTGGGGGGCCGTCACGCCGACTCCCGAACATTGCGAGATGATGCACTCGAAAGGTTGCCGCATGTTGTCGATGACCAACGATGCTCGCTTCATGCAAGCTGGCTTGAACGCGGTCAAAGCCAATTTCGCCAAGTTCTTTACCGCACCGAATTGATTCCCGGATCGAGTCAGGTTTTCACATGCCCTACGAACGTAGCCACGAATTGATGAGCCGTGAATCAAGCCGGTTGCTCATCATCGACATGCAAGAAAAACTGCTGCCTGCGATCCCGGTGCGCGAGCAACTGTTGACGAATCAAGTCCGGCTCATTGCGGCGGCGAAATTGTTCGGCGTGCCGATTTCCGTGACCGAACAATATCCGCGCGGCTTGGGGCCAACCGCGGCTGAACTCCGGAGTCAACTTCCTGGCCTCGCGATTCGCGACAAAGTCCGTTTTAGCGCGGCGGAATGTCTGGGTTGGGGAACTGCGGCGGAATCAATTGATGCTCGTCATCAAGTGGTCGTCGCCGGGATTGAAGCACATGTCTGCGTGTTGCAAACCGTTCTCGATTTGCTGGCGGGCGGGTTTCAGGTGTTCGTCGTCGGCGATGCGGTTGGCAGCCGATCAAAATTGAATTGGGAGATCGCGTTTCGCCGCATGTCGGCCGCTGGGGCGATTGTCTCAAGTACCGAGTCCGTCTTGTTTGAATGGTGCGAAGTGGCCGGGTCGCCGGAGTTCAAGCAGATCAGCCAATTGATCAAGGGGTGAACCGATCAATGGGCCGAGACATTGCGTCAACCCGGATGAAACGCGAGTGCGATGATTTCTCGTTGCGCGTCAGCGCTGTACTCGCGCCGAACCACCTTTGGCCAATGCTTCGACTTCGTCCAGTTTGGCCATTGTGACGTCGCCGGGGAATGTGGTCAGCAAGGCTCCGTGAGCCCAGCCCAACCGCAGGGCTTGTTCTGGGGCTTTGTTGGCGAGCAATCCGTAAATCAATCCGGCCGCGAAGCCGTCGCCGCCACCGATGCGGTCTACCACGTCGAGCGAACAGGTGGGGCTGACGTACTTTTGGCCGTTCAGCCACAGCACGGCTGCCCAATCATGACGGTTGGTTGAATGGACTTCGCGCAGCGTTGTCGCAACCAGCTTGATGTTCGGAAACTTCACGACTGTCCGTTCGATCATCTGGAAAAAGATGTCGGGATCGAGCTTCGATTTCTTGCTGTCGACGGCCACCTCGGGACCGGCGACTCCTAAGCCTTTCTGCATGTCCTCCTCGTTGCCGATCAAGGCATCGACGTTGCTGACGATGTTTCCCAATGTTTTAACCGCTCGATCACCACCGCCGACCGAGGCCCATAGCTTGGCTCGGTAATTGAGATCGAACGACGTGATCGCCCCGTTCGACTTCGCGGCCTTCATCCCCTCGAGGATCACTTCCGAGGTCGTTTCCGACAGCGCGGCAAAGATGCCGCCCGAATGAAACCAACGGACGCCGCCAGCGAACAGCTTGGCCCAATCGAAATCGCCTGGTTTGAGCATCGCGCCGGCTTCGTTCGCGCGATTGTAGAAGACGACCGGAGCGCGGACTCCGTGGCCCCGATCGCTGTATACGGTGGCGATGTTCGGACCGCGAACGCCGTCGTGTTCAAACCACTTGTAAAACGGAGTGACCCCGGTCTCTCGCACGCGAGCTTGCACCAATTCGCCGATCGGGTAATTTACCATCGCGGTGGCGATGCCCGTCTTCAAGCCGAAGCAGTCGGAGAGATTCGCCGCCACGTTGTACTCGCCGCCGGAGACATGCACGTCCAGGGTTCGAGCCTTCCGAAACGGGATCAGGCCGGGATCCAGCCGATGCACCAACGCTCCCAGCGACAAGAAATCCAACGCACACGCATCCTGACGAATATTCAAACCGCTCATGAAGTTTCCTCGAATCAATACGCCTGAAAATGAACCTCAGACCGCGCCCCGGTCTCGGCGATTGCGGGCGACACTCGCACGCCTGTCGCCACGCAAACTATCGGACGGCGCACGAATCGGCAAACGAAGTACCGTCTGAGCTGGTAACGATTGGGGTTTGACAGAATCTGCCCCCCACGGTTGCGACGGTCTGACCGTAGCCTTTAGAAATCGACGCCTTGATCTTCCCACCATCATTGCTGGAGCCGCCGCATGTGCGATGCAGAATCTTTTCGACGTTCGCTTGGTTTGTCCATGATCTTGTTGGGCGGCGTGACTTCCACATTCAGCGCCGAGTTTCCGCCGTTTGAGAAACTTCCCGCTCTGCCGGGTCCGCCCGATCCATTGGTGATGTTCGACGGGACGCCGGTCAAAACGCGAGACGATTGGTTCAACAAGCGCCGTCCGGAATTGAAGGCGCTGTTCGAACATTACATGTACGGTAAAGCTCCCGCCGCGCCGGACAAGATCGAGGCGAAAATTGTTTATACGGATGAAAAGTCGCTCGGCGGCAAAGCAACGCTGCGGGAAATCCAATTGAAGTTTGGCCCCGCCTCGGCACCGCCGATCAATCTGTTGTTGGTCGTGCCGAACGCGAAATCTGATGCGGCGCAGAAGCCGGTGCCAGTTTTTGTTGGGGCGAGTTTTTGTGGCAATCATGCGGTCGTCGATGATCCGCGGATCACGCTGCCAAAACAGTGGATTTACAGCAGTTGCACCGGCGTTGAGTCGGATCATGCGACGGATAAGGGCCGCGGTTCGCAAGCGAATGTCTGGTGCCCGGACTTGCTGGTCGAGCGAGGTTATGCGTTGGCAACGTTCTATAATGGCGACATTGACCCGGACACGCCGCAATTGACGGACGGGATTCATCCGCATTATCTGCCGACCGGCCAGACGCAGCTTGGGCCGAACGATTGGGGCACGATTCGCGCGTGGGCTTGGGGGTTGTCGCGAGTTGTCGATTATCTGACGACTCATCCGGAGATCGACAAGACTCGGATCGCGGCAATTGGGCACTCACGGCTCGGCAAAACCGCGCTGCTGGCTGGGGCGTTTGATGAGCGGATCGCGCTCGTCGTGCCGCATCAATCGGGGACCGGCGGTATGGCGATGAATCGTGACAACGATCAGGAAACCGTCGCCCGAATCAACAAGTCGTTTCCGCACTGGTTCAGCGATTCCTTTGTGCCGTTCGGCGATGGCAATGAATCCAAACTCCCGATCGATCAACATCTGCTGGTGGCGTTGGTCGCGCCGCGACCGTTGTTCGACGGCGAAGGGGATCAAGACAAATGGGCGAACTTCGACAACGCACTTCGGTCGCTGCAAGGAGCCGATAAGGTTTACAAATTTCTCGGCGGCAAGGGCCTGATCGGCGGCGGCATCGTGCGCGGCGATGAGCCATTCACCGACGCCAACTGCGGCGACTTGGTGCAATATCGCCGCGACGAAAAGCATGTGTTGAACCGCGACTACTGGCAGCGAGTCCTCGACTTCGCCGATCGCAAATTGGGGAAGTGAGTTTTTCGTATTAGCATTTCGATCGCCGCTTTGGAGTCCTTTTTCGTTTGGCCGCGGCGATCGAACGAGCGGCCCAGACCTGCAACTCATCGAGGTCGCCAAACACGTTTGGCGGCACCTCCCAGTACGACATCACCGTTGGTCGATCCTCGAACGGTTGAAACGGCTGCATCCCGTGCGATTCGTAGTCGCCGCGATTGCCGTCATCGACTTTGAACCACAGCCGCTCGTAAGCCACGATTCCGAAAAACTGCTCGCCGGAATACAGCCCGACGCCACCAAACATTCGCCGCGAACGCAGCTTTGCAACGACGCGCCTGAGTCGTTCGGTAACCTCGTCCGCAAAATCGAGATTGGCATTGTTCATGGCGATGCCTACTCAATAAACCCGACCGTTTGTTCCGCCGCTTCGATCAAGAGGCACGGCGATTTCTTCGAGGCCAACAGTCGTGTGAATTCCGCCGTGTTGGCCAGCGGGGTGACGAACAATCCTTCCAAGGCGTCATCGCTCAGCCGGCTGAGCAGATAGATCGTGGCCCAACTGGCGGCCAGCGCCCAACGTGTGGCGGGAATCACATCGGGTGGACTTTCCAGTCGCAGCGGTTTCACGCTCTCCCGCGGTTCCTGACTTTGTCGCAAGAAGCCAAAACCTTCCGTCGGTGGTTCGTTCAGATTCGTCAACAAAATGATCCGGCCTCCGCGCTGAACCAGATGACGGCCAGTCTGCACGGCGGCCCCGATTTGTTCCCACGTTGAGCCGCTGCCGTCGCCATCCACGCCCAGCACCACCGTTTCGCAACGTTCGCGGATCGTGATCAAACCGTGTTGTTCCAACCACGCCAGAGCCTGCCGATTGATCGAATCGAACGCTCCGAACAACACCCCGGCCGGCTGACCACATCGGCCGGGAAGAACTTGTACGCCGCATTGCACGCCAAGCAGCCACGCGACTTCGTATTGCAGTTGCCTCAACGGACGTTCGTCCGCTGGACGAAGTTCGGCTTGTTCCTGGCCGCGCGTTTTCGACATCGCGTCGATATTCGACAAGCCTGGAAAGATCGCACTGGCCGCCGTGCGGAAACCTAACAGCGGATCGAACCCCGCACATCCGACTGGCAATACAAAATCAGCATCGGCTACGTCGCGACAAAGATAAATCCGCTCTCCTTCTGCCGAATTGGACAGGAACGCTTCGCGCTTTTTGTCGGTCGCGTCGTGAACTTGCCAGCCCATGGCCTTCCGCACGGAATTGGGCAACGCCGTGCGCGGGTCGGCCAATGAACCGGGTCGCCACGAAGCCGGTTGCAAGATCGTCACGTCTTCGGGCTGAATGTCAGATTGCTCAAAGACGGTCCACAGCTCAGCCAAGATGACATCGGCCGCAGGCGTGTTGCGATCCAACGCGACGACCACTCGATCCCCCGGAACCAACGCGTGTCCGAGCGGCGGGAAGTCGAGCGGCGATCGAAGCTGCTCCCGAAGCTGACCGGCGAAATCGTCAATCGGTTCCGCCGGCTGATGACGATTCACGATCCGCCCCGGTTCCAGATCCAAGGCCAGACTTTCACCTCCACCAAAGCGAAAAGGATTCAACACGGACCTCACTGCGGTCATTCCAAACTTTCTATGTCGTGGGGCAGGTTTTCAACCTGCCGATTGATAAGTAGCCACGCTCGCCAAGAGCGTGAGTGACGCGACTGAAATGCGATCTTCCCACTACAGGTGAACTCTCGCGGAAATCTCACTTCACCGCTAGCTTACGATCGACGACGCTCGCGAGTCGCGTGCGTCACGATTCCTTCGTTGTGAGCTATTTCGATTCATGTCATTTGCACCAGTTGAAGAACAACTCGCGATCATTCGCCGTGGCGTCGAAAAGATCGTCCCGGAAAATGAGCTAACCCTGAAGCTGACCAAAAGCCGCGAGACGAATACGCCGCTGCGCGTGAAGTACGGCATCGATCCGACCGGCATCGACGTGCATCTGGGGCACACGGTCCCGCTGAGGAAGATTCGGCAGTTTCAGGAACTCGGTCATCAAGCTGTGATCATCATCGGCAATTACACCGCGCTCGTCGGCGATCCGAGCGGCCGGGATCACGCTCGCGCGAAGCGGCTGACGGCGGATGAAGTCGAAACCAACGCACAGGATTATCTGGCTCAGGTCGGCAAAGTGATCGACCTGTCGAAAGCCGAAGTGCATCGCAACGGCGACTGGTTCGCGAAGATGTCGTTCGCGGACATCTTGCAACTGTGCGGGAAAGTCACGATCGCGCAGTTGCTGACTCGCGACGACTTCGCCAAACGGATGGCGGCCGAGACCCCGATCTTCTTGCACGAGTGCCTGTACCCGATCATGCAAGCGTGGGATTCAGTCGTCATCAATTCCGATATCGAACTGGGCGGAACCGAGCAACTTTACAGCTTCATGCTGGCTCGCGACCTGCAAGCCGATCAAAAGTTGTCGCAGCAAGTCGGAGTGATGTCGCCGATCCTGGTTGGCCTCGACGGCGTGAAACGCATGGGCAAAAGCCTCGGCAATTACATCGGAATAAGTGATTTGCCGTTTGACATGATGAAGAAGTTCATGCAGGTCCCGGACGCCGTCATGCGGATGTACTTTGAGCTGTTGACCGACATCCCTCTGGCTGAAATCGACACGCTCATGGCGGGGCACCCGAAGGCTGCGAAGACGACGCTGGCCCGCGCGATCATCGGACAATATCACTCCGCCGCCGAGGCCGAAGCCGCCGCGAATCGCTGGCAGCAGGAAGTCGGCGAAGGCGCTCTGCCGACCGATATCCTGATCGTGAAGCTGTCGCGATCCAAGCTGACCGACGGCCAAGCTCAAGCCGCGCGACTACTCGTGGACACCGGCCTCGTCGCGACCACCAGCGACGCTCGCCGAGCGATCGCACAAGGCGGAGCCTACGTCGGCGAGGCTAAGACACGTCTCGAAACTCACGATCAAGCGATCACGGTCGAGAACGGATTGCTGCTGTTCGTCGGCAAGAAGAAAGTCTGCCGCGTGGAAGTCACTGAGTAACCCGAAGCGTCAGCGAGGGCGGACGTTTCAGAACGCAATGAAATGGAAGTCTCGTGAAG
>JANMIF010000164.1:0-4053 GCA_031375695.1 Planctomyces sp. | reverse complement strand
GGTTCACCGATTGGGGCCGCGACACGTTCATTGCCCTGCGCGGTTTGTGTCTCGCGACCGGACGGCTGGATATCGCCAAGTCGATTCTATTGAGCTGGGCCGGCATGGTCAGCGACGGAATGCTGCCGAATCGGTTCACCGATCATGGCAAAGCACCAGAGTTCAACGCGGTCGATGCATCGCTGTGGTTTGTGATCGTAGCCCATGAGTTTCTCGCCGCCACCGCCTGTAGTCCAAGTCCTTGTGGCTTGGTCGATTCGATTACGCCGGTCGAGGAAGCGATCTTGCGGTACGCGGTCGAACAAATCTTGAACGGTTATGCCAACGGCACTCGGTTCGGCTTTCGGTTGGATGACGACGGACTCATCGCCGCCGGGCAACCGAGAGTGCAACTGACTTGGATGGACTCGAAAGTCGGCGACTGGGTCGTGACGCCGCGTATTGGCAAGCCGGTTGAAATTCAAGCTCTGTGGCTTAATGCCTTGTGGCACGACATCAACTGGTCGCGGCAACACGGGCAAGCCGGTCGAGCGGCTCATTGGGACGCGATCTTGCAGCGCGGACTGACGTCATTCAATGACCGGTTCTGGAGCGACGCGACCGGCACATTGTTCGATGTCGTCGATGTTGATCATCAGCCCGGCTCGGTCGATGCCAAATTTCGACCGAATCAAATCTTCGCGGCCGGTGGCTTGCCGCTCACGCTGCTTTCGCCCGATCGAAGCAAACGAGTCGTTGATGCGGTTGCAGAAAAGCTGTGGACACCCCTCGGCCTACGCTCGCTCGCCCCCGATTCGGCGGGATACATCGGCCGCTATTCCGGCAGCGTCTGGCAGCGCGACGCTTCGTATCATCAAGGCACTGCCTGGGCTTGGCTGATTGGACCGTTTGTCGAAGCCTGGATCAAAACACGTGACGATCCATCCGCCGCATGGCGTGAAGCTCAACAACGTTTCATCGAGCCGTTGCTGGCACATCGTTATCAAGCCGGCCTTGGCCACGTCTCTGAAATCGCCGACGGCGATGAACCACAAATCCCGCGCGGCTGTCCGTTTCAAGCGTGGTCTCTGGGGGAGTTGCTGCGATTAAGTCAGGTGGCACGAAGCTCCTAATCGTGAATCGCGACGCGGAACTTCACGCCACAATTTGTGATCACCCCCGCGGATGGCACTTCGCATGAACTGCCTTCAAGCGGCTATGTTCGACGTGCGTATAGATTTGTGTGGTCGCGATGTTGGCGTGGCCGAGCAGTTCTTGCAGCGCACGGATTTCGGCTCCGCCAGCCAACATGTGTGTCGCAAAGCTGTGTCGAAAAGTATGCGGGCTGACTTGATTGCTGCAGCCCGCGCGCGCGGCGTATTTCTTGACGAGTTGCCAGATCATGATTCGCGTCAGGCCCGTGCCGCGGCGTGTGACGAACAGCCAATCGGATTCTCGCTTCTTTGCCATCTGAGGACGTTCGTGAGCCAAGTACGCTTCCAGCGCCAGCCGCGCGACCGGGTTCAACCCGACGATCCGCTCTTTGTTTCCTTTGCCCAGACAGCGGCAGTATTTCTCTTCGAGCCGCACGTCCGAGATTTTCATGTTCGAGATCTCGGAGGCTCGGCAGCCGGTCGCGTACAACATGCACAACAAGGCGCGATCGCGGAGCGGGCATTTGTCACCGACCGTCGGGCCGGCGATTAGGCGGTTGACCGTTTCCGGCGACATCACCTTTGGAAGGTTTTGCCACAGCTTCGGCGAGTTCATCAGGTCGGCGACACTATCAACCAGAATTCCTTCCAGGACCAAATACCGGAAGAACATTTTGATCGCGACCAGATGCCGGGCGATCGTGCTCGCCGCCAGCTTGCGATCGTGCAACGTTTGCAAATGATCGGTCAGGGTTCCCAGATCGACATCGCTCAGCGTGGCCGGGCCGTGCTCGCGGAACCACTCACTGAATTGCAGCAAGTCCGTCCGATACGCTGCGACCGTGTTCTTTGACATCCCGCATTCGGCCTGCAAGTAATTCACAAATGCCACAATGTGCCCAGTCAAATCCGCCGACACAGCCACGGCGGCAGTTGCAGATCGAATTGGCTTGCGGCGTTCGGGCATTCGAGGCGACCGGAAAGGTTCGAGTTATCATCGGTGTGAATGATCGCACCAAACACCTCTTCGGTTGAAGACGAATCTGAACTCCAGCCAAGGATCGGGCGCACAACGCACTTTAGGAGAGTTGGGTTAGAAAGGGTTGGGAGGAAATCGACGGAGTCGGTTTCGGGGGGAAGTTTGTTTGGGAAAGTGGTCCCGCTGGCTGATTCCTTCTCGTGAACTCAATGCGACAATTGCCACGTCACGACAACCGCACCCAACGCGAAACAATAATAAGCGAACCAGTGCAGCTTCCTCTGGGCGACGATCCGAATCAGCCAGCGCAACACGAGCAACCCGACGCCAAAAGAAATGGTCGCTCCCAGGGCCAATTGTCCTAATCCCATGCTACCGGGCCTTCCGCGCAGCATGTCCAGCGCGGCGAGCAACACTGCTCCGCCGACCGCCGGCACCGACAGCAGAAATGAAAACGTTGTCGCCGCCTGCCGAGTCACGCCGATCATCAGAGCACCCGCGATCGTGCTTCCGGAACGCGAGATGCCTGGCAAAATCGCCAGCGCTTGGAAACAGCCAATCGCAAAAGCGTGAGGCAGCGGGATGTCATCCAGTTCCAGCAGATTCAATTCCAGCCGTTGTCCCGCCAATAGAAACACCGCCGTGACGAACAAGCCCAAACCGGCGAACAGCGGCGACGTCATCGTTTGCTCAAACCAATCTTTGAACAGCACCCCGATCACGCCAGCCGGGATGGTGCCGACCACAATCGCCGCCAACAGTTTTCCTCGCCGTCGCAACGACCACAGCTCTTGCCAATACACCACGATCACGGCCAGCAACGTCCCCAGGTGCAGCCCGATGACCAGTTGCAGCGTCTCGGCACCGGTCGAAGTCTTTCCGAACCAGCGTTCCAAGAAATGCCCGACGATCACTAAGTGCCCATCCGAACTAATCGGTAAGAACTCGGTGATACCCTGCACGATCGCTTCGATCAGGGTTTGCCAAAAGAGTGCTGCGTCCATGAAGGTCTCGTCGAACGGATATGGTTGAGAATCGCCTTTGAACAGTATCACGCCCGAAACCAACAGGTCGAGACAAGTGCGAAATGTCCTCTGATTCGCGTTACCGTGCCCGTGGCTTTCCGGTAACAAGCTCCCGGACTTCTTCCGGCGTCAGGCAGCGGACGTCGATGACCGCCTCGTTGATCAAGTCGTTATCGACACTGCTGGATTCGTTGAAGCAATTGCCGAGACGCAGAGTCACCGCACGGATCGTGCCGTCGAGCGTCACGAAGACAAAACGGTTGGCCAATGCCGCGAACACTTCTGGCCTGTTAGCGGTCAAGGCGACTGGCTGCGGTTCCACTCCTGATCGTAGTAATGCACGAGCACCTGATTGTTGAGCTGATTGACCTCAGCAGCAACCGGTGCGAGATCCGGAGGTAAATCGAACAGGCTGTTGAGGATGTTGTTGTTCAAGAACCGCGATAAACCGGTCAGCTCACGTGACAATTGCAAGCGTTCGGGGATCGGCCCACGTCCGGCGAGCACGAAGCCCCATTCGCCGAACGATGGCACCGCCGCGTGATACGGCCGAACGTGGAATCCTGCGGATTCGAGTGTCCGCACTATGCACCAAAAGCTGCGCGGCGCGACCAACGGTGATGTACATTGCACGGCAATCAAAGCGTCGGGAGTCAGCCGCTCGCGGAGCAAGCGGTAAAACCGCGATGTGTACAACTTCCCGACAGCGAACGTGCCTGGGTCCGGGAAGTCGATGATCGCCGCATCGTAGCCACGCTCGCCAAGAGCGTGAGTTTTCCCCGAATCCCCCGCGCTCTTGGCGAGCGTGGATACGGGGCAACCTACCCACAGAAACGCATCTTCGTTGATGACTGTGACTCGCGGGTCGCGCAGCGATGAATGGCTCAGTTTGGCCAGCGGCGGGAAGCGGTCGGCC
>JANMIF010000153.1:0-9870 GCA_031375695.1 Planctomyces sp. | reverse complement strand
GCGGCGTACGCTCGCGCGTTCAACCTGCTGACCTCCCCCGAAGCCAAGCAGGCGTTCGACCTCACTCAAGAACAACCGAAGCTGCAAGACCGCTACGGCCGCAACACGCTCGGCCAGAGCTGCCTGATGGCTCGGCGATTGATCGAACGGGGTGCTCGCTTCATCACGATCAACCACTTCGACACGGTCTTCAATCTCTCGTGCTGGGACATGCACGCCGACGGCGGCGGCTTGAACAACACGTATCTCGATTACGAACGGATGCTCTGCCCGCAATTCGACTGGGCCTTCACCGCGCTGATCGAAGACCTCGGCTATCGGGGCATGTTGAACGACACCGTCGTCTGCGTGCTGAGCGAATTCGGCCGCACCCCCGGCATCAACCCTCGCGGCGGCCGAGACCATCACCCCGGCGTCTGGACCAACTTCATGGCCGGCGGCCCGATCAAGGGCGGCCAAGTCATTGGCTCCTCTGACAAGCAGGGAGCACGCCCGCAAAACAACCCGATCGAACCACCACAAATCCTCGCCTCGATCTACCACGCAATGGGCATCGACCTCGAAACCACCATGATGCCCGGCCCCGGCAACCGCCCGATCCGACTGATCGAAGCGGAGCCGATCGACCAATTGTTCGGCTAACAATTCAAATCCATTTGTTGCAGATTGCAAGGAATGATTTTGATGCGGCAGCTGATTGACGCGTCCGACAAAAGTCGATTCTTAGCGAGCTCGGTGCGTCAGTTGTGTGTTTGGGCCGCTGAAGAAAAGATGCCTCATGCGATTTCCCAGCGAGCTGCTTTGCCAATGTTGGTTTCTGGCCGGTCCGACCGCCTGCGGAAAGAGCGATGTGGCGATCTCATTGGCGGAGCAGCTCCCCAGCGTCGCGTCTGTTGGTGTTGAAATCGTGTCGCTCGATTCAATGACGTTGTACCGTCGCATGAACATCGGCACGGCGAAACCCTCGGCGGAAATACGTCAAAAGTTTCCGCATCACTTGTTCGATATTTTGGAACCGTGGCAAGACTTCAGCGTCGCCGAATACCTAAACGCCGCCGCTGCGGTCTGTCGCGAGATTGTCGATCGTGGCCGAATCCCGCTGTTTGTCGGCGGAACTGGGTTGTACTTGCGGAGCTTGCTGCGAGGAGTCTTTGAGGGGCCGCCCGCGAACGAGGTCATTCGGCAACGACTCACATCGGAAGCGATGCACGATAGCGTCGGTACGTTGCATGACCGGCTGCAACAACTTGATCCCGATGCGGCCTCGCGGTTACATCCGAATGATCTGCGACGAATCATCCGCGCTCTTGAAGTCATCGAACTGACCGGCCAAACTCTTTCCGAACAACATCGGGAAGAGCCGCTGCCGCCAGATCAACAACCGGAGCATGTGTTTTGGCTGTCGCCGCCGCGAGATTGGCTGCATCAACGAATCAACGACCGCGTTCATGCGATGCTCGCCGCCGGCTGGATCAACGAAGTCCGCGATCTGTTGAACGAACCACAGTCGCTCAGCCATACGGCCGCTCAAGCACTTGGCTATCAAGAATTGATCGCGCATGTTCGGGGCGAAACAAAATTGTCTGACGCGATCGAACGAATTCAAACTCGGACTCGGCAATTCGCCAAACGACAGCACACCTGGTTTCGAAATCTGGTGGAATGCCGCGAGATACCGATCAGCGGGGACGAAACACCGCGCGAGATCGCCGAGCGAATCACAGATCGCCCATCTCCGCTGGCGGGTCATCCAGCGACAGATTCCAGTCGTTCCAGATGACCCAGAATTCGGGAAGTTCGTCGCCATAGGTTTCGACGGCCATGTCGAAGGCGGCTCCCAGCGTCATCCCTTCCAGGTCCTTGAGCAATCGCCGATTGACTTCGCTGAGTTGTCGCATCGCCGAGAGCAGCGCTTGCGATGCCGAATTCGAATGAAAGACGTGGTCGGCTGCCGAATCGGAATCCATCGCACAACTCCTGAATGTGGCGCACGCGGCTCGCGTGCTTCGGCGCATTGTGTACTCCGAAGAGGCCGTTAAAGGAATGTGGTCACGGGAATGAAGACCAACCGGAATGAACCACGGTCGATGATGCCACAATGCCTCATGATGTTGACTTTGAGGCGGCGACGTTGCCGCGCGGCAACATGATCCACGGAAAAACGTTGCCACTGTAAACAGGGTCGAGCCAGTTCAGAGATTTTTCTTCTCTCGACCGGACAACAACTTCCGTTCGATTCGAACAACTCCTTGACAACTTTCTTGAACAGTTCAACGGTTTGGCATCCAGCTCGCTTAACGCCCTTAACATTGACACGACGCAAACCAAAGCAGTCGCCAACTCTAACAATCAATCAACCAATCAAGACAAAGGGAGAGAGCCATGTTGAACAACCTGAAGAACCTGATGAACGACGAGCACGGCTTTGTGGTTTCGGCCGAACTGATCCTGATCTCGACGATTGCAGTGCTCGGCCTGATGGTTGGACTTGTCGAAGTTCGCCAAGCTGTTGTCGAAGAGTTGGAAGACGTCGCCTCGGCCATCGGCAGCCTTAATCAGGGCTATTGCATGAACGGACTGCGAACCAGCAAGTCGAACACGAACGGTTCACACTTCTGGGATGATGGCGATCTGTGCGACAGCCAGTACGACGTCCAAGGAACCGGTGCCACCGCCGAAGGTCAATAACACGTCAACTCTCAGACGTCTCTCAAATCTCAATCAACAAGCCCGGCCTCATCACGAGGACTGGGCTTGTTGATTTACTTGAGCCTTTGAACCGGGACAATCTCTTGGGCTACACTGTTGCCGCACTTCTCCGTGATATTCGGCGAGCGGTCTGAATGAGTCGTTGGAAAGGGTCTTGCGTTCATGATTTCATGCCGCTCGTAAAACAGTCGATTTTTCGGAAGCTGTGATGGCAGATGCTCCCGTGAATTTGGGATTGATTGGACTTGGCCCGTGGTGGGAAACGCGGTATCGGCCGGCGCTCACGAAGTTGGACCAGCGTTGGAAGGTGACGGTCGTTTGCGATGACGTGCTGGCTCGTGCCGATCAAGCCGCGCGAGACCTGTCGGCGCGAGCGGTCTGCGGCGTGACGGCCATGACCGCGCGAGACGATGTGCAAGGCTTGTTGTGGCTGGCTGCCGGCTGGCCGGGAACTACGATCTCGCAGATTCTGCGAGCGGGAACCAAACCGGTGCTGATCGCGCCGGGAATCGACTTGCCCGCCACAGAGTTGTCGTCGTTGTGCGACGCCCCGCCGTTCGTGGCGGCGTTTCCGCGACGATGTACACCAGTCAGTTTGCGGCTTCAAGAATTGATGGCCACGCAACTCGGCCGAGCCACACGGATCGAGGTCTCCGTGGCGATGCCGGAGAGTCCGTCGATGCAGTTCGCAACATCGGCCGATCTCGCTGGGTCGCCCACGCGGCCACGCGATGACCTTCTTTTGGATTGGGTCGATTGGTCCCTGTATCTGTTTCGTGCCGAGCCAACTCAAGTGGTGAAACAGATTCAACCGCAGAGCTTCACGCTGGAGTTCGCGCCTCTGGATGACGGCCCCACCACCGGAATGCCGCGACTCGCCGAAATCACCGAACGAACGGAGCCGGGAGCGCCCGAGGTTCAAGTTTCTTGCGAACGGGGGTCCGCAATTCTGCGCGATGCGACTACCATGGAATGGACGCTCGACGAAGGCTTGCAAACCGAAACGCTCTCGGCTGAGCGATCGGGTATCGAAGTGATGCTCGACCACTTTTGCCGCCGCATCGCCGGAAGCTTGTTACCGATGCCCGATCTGCACGATGTCATTCGGTCGCGACGAATCGTCAACGTCCAATAATCGTCGGAGTGGGTGGCAGCAATCGGATCGTCGTTTGCGATCAGCCCATCAGTTCTGGGATCGGTTTGCCGTGATCGACGATCGGCGTTGGTCGGCCGTTGAAGTCCTTGATCAGCGTGTTGGCCGAGTCGATTCCCATGTGGTGATAGATCGTCGCCAGGAAATCGCCGGGGCCGCAGATGCGCTCGGTCGAATCTTCGCCGCGTTTATCAGTGCCGCCGATGAATCCGCCGGTTTGAATGCCTCCGCCAGCCCAGAGATTTGAGAAGGCTCGCGGCCAGTGGTCGCGGCCCGGTTGAATTGTGCCGGCCGGGGCACTCGCATCGCCGCCGCCGGTGCTGGCGGCGTAGCTGATTTTGGGAGTGCGACCGAACTCGCCGGTGACCACGAGAAGCACGCGTTTGTCGAGACCTCGTTCGTGCAGGTCTTCGATCAACGCTGTGACTGCTTGATCGTAGGCCGGAGCTCGGAACTTCATGCCGTCGAAAACGTGCATGTTGACCGCGTGATCGTCCCAGTTCTGGACTCGACCGCAGAGCGGACCGGCGAAGCTCGTTGTCAGGACATCGACTCCCGCTTCGATCAATCGTCGTGCAAGCAACAGTTGCTGGCCCCACTGATTTCGGCCGTACCGGTCTCGGATGCGTGGGTCTTCGCGGCTGAGATCGAACGCTTCCTTCGTTTTGGAATTGGTCAGCAGCGTCATCGCCTGCGTCTCGAATTCATCGAGTGCGGCAAGTTCGCGTTGTCGATCGAATGTCCGTTCGAGCGTGTCGAGGTTCTGTCGCAACGACGAACGGCGACCAAGCCGTTTGACTTCGTTGGTGTCTGTCAGCCCGATGTTCGGAACCGAGAATGTCGGCAAATCCGGATCGCCCGACACGACGAACGGCGAATGAGCGTCTCCAAGATAGGCCGGCCCGTTGTAGCCCATCGGTGGATTGATACCGACGTAGCTCGGCAACGGCTCCTTGCGCGGTCCCTTCAGCGATCGAACGTAACTCGTCACCGACATCCAATCGGGATATCGCGGCTTCGGTTTGTCGCGCGTGTCAGGATCGCCGGAGAGCAATTGCATCGAACCGGCCGGATGCCCGCCCGCCGCTTGTCGCATCGACCGCAAGATCGTGAACTTTTCCGCGATCGCCGCCTGACGCGGCATCAACTCGCAGAAACGCATTCCCGGAATCGCCGTCGGTATCGTCCCGAACGGGCCACTGTATTCGGTGCCGGAGTTCGGTTTGGGATCGTATGACTCGATGTGCGACATGCCTCCGGGAAGCCAGACCATGATCACGGCGTTCTTCTCGCGACTTGTTCCCGACTCCTCAGCCGCTCGCAGGCTTTGAGCCTGCAACCGCAGGATGCCCGGCAGGCTGAGCGACGCGAACCCCGCGAGTCCGGTTTGAAGAAATCCGCGCCGTCCCGAACAAATGCTGTCGGGACCGGGACAGAAGACAGGTGAGTTGCCGTTGTGCTTGGTCATGATTGATTCGTCCAGTTTGACGTTGCCACGCTCGCAAGAGCGTGGGGAATCGGGCGGGATAGCCCACGTTCTTGGCGAGCGTGGCTACAGTGGGTTACTTGGCGGGTGCATTCACTCGAATCTTGATCGGTTCGGAAACGACGATATCGACAATGTCGTTTGGTTGGGCGGCGGCGGTTGTGGCTTTAACTTTCTCAGCGGCGGCAGCCACTGTGGCGGCGGCAGTTTTTTGTTTCGCAGTCGCTGCCTCCACAGCTTTATCGGCTTCCGGCTTGGCTTCGGTTGCAGCGGCCTTGGCGGCTTCGGTCAGTTTTTTGAGTTCAGCGTCGATCGCAGACAGTTCCTCCGTCGCCTTCTTGTGAGCCACTTCGGCGATCGCGATCAAATCTGGACGATGCCGGTATTTTGCGACTGCACCGCCGTAGAAGGCAATCAGATAGTCTCCGGGTGGCGTTTTCAACGCTGCGGTGTCGAGGACTGCTTGCGACTGATCGGCGGTCAGCGACACATCGAACTGCGGAGTACGGTCGAATCCGGCTCCCATCGTCTTCAGTTGCAGAGTTCCGCCGGAGAACTCACTGCGGCGCGTGTGCAGTAACGGAATCGTCAGCTTCTCACCGGCGATGACGGTTTGAACTTCCTTCGGCGGCGTGAGTGAGAGGGGAGCGAACTCCAGACCGCTCACCGAGACCGGAATGTCGGCGAATAAACGCGGTGCGGGAATCTCACCCCATGAATCAGGGATTGGCCAAGCGTGCGATGCCATGTGGCCGTGGCGAATCGCCGCTTCGCCGTTCATTGTCGAGCGAGCGAAAAACGTCGCGCTGCCGATCGCTCTCGGAGCATTCTGGTCCGCGGTGACAAGCATCAATCCGCGCGATTGACCGGCAGGAATTCTTAGACCACTTGCAGTGACTCCTTCCGGTAGACCTTCCATAGCGAGATCAATGTCGCCATCGAATCCGTCACGACGAATGGCAACCACTTCGAGTGCCATTGTCGCTCCACCGCGCAGGGCCAGCGGTTTTGAAACCGCGTTGCGATCGCCGTTCCGTAGTTCCATGTGCATTGCCCACGCGACAACCGCGAAGTCGGGAGCCGCCTTACGAATGACGAGACGGTAAACATTCTTCGGATCGTTCCGCGTTCCGCCGAACAGATCGGAAAGTTGCAGCCGATGCAGGCCGTCTTCCTTGATCTCCAGTTTGCCAAGGATGTCCGCCGACCCGGCGTTGTACGGCGGGCCGTCATATGCATAGCCATTGCTCGACACTTTCACGGGACTGGGGATGTCGCTGAACTCGGCGATGTCGGTCAGTTTCTCGGTGTCGCCCGTGCGAGCGACATGCTGCACGAGGATCGATGGATCAGTCGGCAAACCGAATCGTTCGGACGCGACCTCGACCCACCATACGTCCCCCTTCTTGGCCTCGAACTCGAAGACATCGACATCCGCCGCCGGGAAGAAACTCCCCGCGATGTCGCACGGCAGCGAAGTCTTTTGAGCCTTCGTGCGGTCGTTGTTCGGTTCGCTCTCGGCCAGCTCAGCCTGCTCTTTGAGACCCTGCGGCGGCCACGAGAACGAGTTCACCGGCTTCGTCGATGGCAACCGCACGATCGGTGCTCCGACCGGCACTTCCGAAACGGCCAACCGGTAGTAATAAGCCTGCCCGCCTTTGAAGGTCAGTTCGTGAACCTTGATCACATACTTGCCGTCGGTTGGCACGGCGAAGTCGAGCACGCCCCCTCGGCGTTCCACCAGGAGATCACGACCGGCCGCATCGGCAACGATCACGACCGCATCAAGCTTCGAATCAATCCCGCGCGTCGCGCAATCGACAATGATTCGCTGTCCCTTCTTCGCTTCAAAGACGTAATGATCGACCGCCCGCTGAGTCATCGTGGCGTTGCAGATCGAGTTGACCTTCAACTCCATCGCAGTCGCCAACGTCGTGTTCGCTTTCGTCTGCACGGCTTCGTCGAGCGTACCGACACAGAACGCTCGCGAGGACGAAATCCCCAACCGCGTCATCACGCGAGCCTCATGAATCCCAGTCGGGCAATTCGCAGCAATCGTCACGACATACTTGTTAGGCTCCGGCTGCCCCGCCGCGTTCAGCTTGCGGGCCCCCGCAATCCGCCGATCCGAGAACGTCAGTTCGTCGGCGTCGTCGATGTGCTCGCCGCTGATCGTTACCTCGATCTGAGACCCAACTTTGGCCCCCATCGGAGTCGTCGTCAGCAACCGGGGAGCCGGCAGGCCGACGGACTGGGCGAATGAAAAAGAGGCAAACGTCCCGCAGGCCAATCCTGCGAGTAGCATCGAACGTAAACGCGAGTAAAAAACGAAGTGATTCATCATTCGCCTAGTGATTGAAAAGGAATTCCTTGGTATTGATCAACGCCCAAATGAGATCTTGGTAATTCGCATTCGCGGCCGTGCCGGGTTCATTCAAGTAGTCGATCGCGGTCTTCAGTTCTTGCGGACGCGGCTCGCGCGAGAAGGCGGTGAGATACAGCTCGCGGACTTTGGCTTCGGCTGGCTTGTCTTCTTTGGCGAGTCGTTCGGCTCGGCCGGTGGGGGCGGCGAGCTTGGCTTTCAGTTCGGCCGCGTTAAGCAAGTGCAGGCTCTGCGCGAGGCTTGAGGATTGGACGCGTTCGCATTCGCAGACGCTCTCGGCTTCGGGGCGGCCGAAGACTCGCAGGAATTGCGAGGAGGCGTTGTAGCTGTTATCGGGGAGCGCGACCGCTCGCGTGCCGGGCGGGAGATTGGCGAAGTCGGTTTGCGTCCCCGCCAAGCGGTCAATCGCGTCGAGCAGCACCTCGGCCTGCAAGCGACGCGGGTAGTAGCGCGAGTAGTTCTGCCTATCGACGATGTTGTGTTGGTTCGGCACTTCGCTCAATTGATAGGCTCGCGATTGAGTGAGAACTCGCACAAGTTCCTTCAGGTCGAAGCCGCTGGCCAAAAAATGCTTTTCGAGAGCGTCCAGTAGAGCGGGATTCGTTGGCGGATTTGTGTCGCGAATGTCGTCTTCCGGCTCGATCAGACCGCGGACGAAAAAGTGTTTCCAATACCGATTGACCAGCGACTTCGCGAAGAACGGGTTCGTCTTCCCGCCCATCCAATCGGCCAGCTTCAGTCGCGGGTCTGCGTCGGCGGCGATCTCAGGAATCGCATCTCCCAATGCGGCGGGCTTGAGTGGCACTCCCGACTTGATGTTCGTGGCCGTTGCGATGCCGCGCTTGTGAAAGATCAAGTCCTCGCCGCGCGTTCCCGACGGCTTTCTTCCCACCTGACTGAAGAACGCAACCAGCGAATAATAGTCGTTCTGGCTCCAACGTTCGAACGGATGATGATGACACTGAGCACACTGCATCCGGACGCCAAGAAAGAGCTGAGCCACATCTTCAATCTGTTCTTTCGGTTCTTTAACACGCTTGTACCACGCGACCGGCGGATTTCCGATCACAGTCCCGGTCGCGGCGAGCACTTCGCGAACGAACTGGTCGTAGGGCTTGTTGGCGAGAAAGCTGTCTCGCACCCAGGCATGAAACGCGAAGTTCGCCGTCGTGTCGCTGGGTTCATCGCGGCGATTCTTCAGCAGCGCGGTCCACTTGTTGGCGAAGAAGTCGGCATAGTCGGGACTCTGCAGCAGGTCGTCGATGATCTTGTCCCGCTTCCCCTCGTCCTTGCTGGCGAGAAACGCGGTCGCCTCTTCCTCGGTCGGTAACCGTCCGCCGATATCGAGAGTCACACGGCGTAGAAACGTTGCGTCATCGCAGAGGACCGACGGCGGAATTCCGAGCGCCTTGAGATTTCCGAACACATGCTCATCGACAAAGTTTTTCGACGACGGCAAGTTCTCGACCGGCGCACCGAGCGGCACCGACGCGCTATAAACGGCAACTCGACCTTGATACCGCACCATCACAGCGACGTTGCCAACGATATCGGAGATCTTCACGAGCCCGCGATCGCTCACATCAGCCATCGCTTTGTCGTTGGCTTCGTACAGCGCCATACCAGTGACGTCACGAACACTGCCGTCCGAGTACTTCGCGATCACCTTGAGCTGTTGCTCCGCGCCCCGTTGAATCGTCCCACGCGACGGTTCGACCACGAACGACATAAGCTTTGTCGCCTCACCCTGATCAAACCTCGCCCCCTGCTGAATCCATTCCCGCAACAAGGCGAAACTTTCCGAGGTCGCCGCCAGTCGCACTCCGCCACCGTGTGGAATCCGGCCGGACGCTTTCGTCAGCAACAGGCTCCGTTCCGGATCACCCGCAAACACGCGCCGGTTCCGAGCCTCTTTCGTCAGATGCTCGAAATCTTCTTCTGGCTCGAAACCCAACAGCGACAACCGAAACCCGTTCTGCCCGCCGCCAGCCTTCGCATGACAGACTCCGACATTGCAGCCAGCCTTCGTCAACAGCGGCACGACATCGTTGACGAAACTGACAGATCGCTCGGCCGCCCCCACAATTGGCAGGATCGTCGCCAGCAAGACGATTGCCGCGAGCAATGAACGCCATCGTT
>JANMIF010000142.1:0-2464 GCA_031375695.1 Planctomyces sp. | reverse complement strand
GGCTGAACAGCTGCGCGACTTGGTCGGGATTGAGTAGCGATACCGTGCCCAAGCCCCGTCGATCCCAAAACCAGAGCGAGCGGCGCGCACGACCAGCCCCCAGCTTCCACACGACCCGCAAGTGTTCCGGATCGGGTGGGTCGGCAATCAGCATCAGTCCGGTCATGCGCGGCTCGATGACGAAGGATTCGCGGCTCGACAGATCAATGACGACCCGCTTGGCGACTCGCCGCACGGCCGTGACCGTCTGCCCCTTCGCTCGCCGAGCCATCTGGTCGAACATGGGCGATAACGTCAGTGGCCGGCATTCGCACGGACACGCTCGCAGGTCGCGAATGATCCGGCCGGTCATCACGTCTCGGATTCCTCGGACCATCGTTTCAACTTCAGGCAGTTCGGGCATGGCGGAACTCGGAATGTGAAGAATCGTTTAACCCCATTTTCCGCACCCTGTCCTACCCTTCAAGTCATCGGTGGTCGGCGGCGAGTTGTTCGGCGTCAGTCCGGCGGGCGTGGGAGCAAGCGGCGCAAGATTTCGGCGGGGGTTGGTAGTTCGAGAAGGCGGAGGATTTCCGATTGACGAGACGTGAGTCGCGTGGGGCTGACCGTGCGGCCCAAGCCGTGACGGTCGATCAAGAGCGTATAGTTTTGGAACGCGCTCAGTAGTGTCTTGGTGGTGATTCGCCGCTCTTTCACGGGGGCGGTTTCCGACAGGCTCGCGCGGTACGTTCGCTGAATCAGGTAATGCAGCATCAGTGCGATCGTCAGCAGGAACATCAGCGATTCGATCCGCCTGGGAGACTTCAGCCACACCGGTCGCACGGCGATTGGGCCTTTGAAGTGGGCATTGATTTGTTCGCTGTAGATCTGCTGTTTGAATCGCGTGAAGAGGTCATCGGCACTCGACTTGTTCGCCGGGATCGTGGTCACGATGGCATTGAAGCCGTCGTACTGTTCGTCGGCGGTGAGCAACGCGGTGTCGAACGTGAACTGGAATCGTTGCGTGGGTAAGCGACAGCCTTTCTGTGGGCTCGGCAGTCGCCGTACTTCGGCGGCGGTGAGGTTGACCAACTCCCAACCAAAATACTTCGCCGCGCTGCTGTCGCCGAAGCTGCGGGTCACACGCTTCGTCACGGAGGTCACATCCGTGTTACGGCTGCCGCGGGCGACGCTCGTTTGAATTTTCAGCAGTTCGGTCCGCAGGCGGTCGATTTGTTTCTGACGCTGCTGTCGCACGACCTTCTCATCGGCGGTGCTCTTCACGAACAGCACGCGGCAGTTGATCTCTCGGCCGGACTCCACTTCCGTCAGCGTGTGCTTGAGCACCGCGAGGTCGTAATGCTCCCGAGGCAGTTCGCTGGCGCACTCGCGGCGACGTTGCTGCTCGATCGATAAGTACGACGCCCGCTTCCACAGCAGATTCACGCGATGCTCATCGAAGAGTTCGCGGAGCTCGCCCCACGGAACCGAGACGATGACCTCGCAGCCGGCGTCTTCCAGCCGCACCAAATGCCCGATCGAATAGGTGCCCCGATCAGAAATCTGCGCCAGCTTGAGCTTCGGCAGATGTTTGACGAACAACGCCAGATGCTCTTGCACGGCCGTGCGTCCGTTCTGATTGCCATCGATGGTGTGAACCCACAACGGCAACGGCCCGTACTGATCCACATGCACGCCCAAGCCGACATGAATCATCTTCGTGCCGTTGGGCGCATCGTCCATCGCACGCCCCTTGGTGATATGCGCGGGATCGAGCGTGTCATTCGAACGCACCAATTTGGCGAGCCCCTCGGTGTCGTGTTCGACCACTCCCTCACGCGACTTCGCCCCCTCATACGCACCCGTGAAAGTGACATGCGTGGGATCGTAATGCAGGTCTCGCAGCGGCACGTCGAACTCTTCCGCCACCTGCAACGCGAGCGAACTGAGGATGGAATGCCGCTGCTCAAAGAAAACATCCAGCGAACGCCCGAACCGATCGTCGTTCATCTTTTCCACGGGCATCTGAAACAAAATGTCGGCTGCCGTCCGAGCGGCCCATTCCGGAATGTTGCTCAGTGCCACCGGCGAATACGCCCGAGCGGCCACCAACAGACTCAGAATCGTCCCGTGCGGAAACTCCGCCTGCGAATCCACAGGCAGATGCTGATCAATGATCTCGGCCACGCCCATGCGTTGCAGCAACGGCGCAATCACCGCGAGGCTCCCCAGTGCCGCGCCTTCGACGTCGGAATGTTTTCCATACCAAGCCCCGTCCATGTGTGGTGTTTAGCGACCGCTGGCGGATAGCGCAATCCTGTTCCCTATGCTATTTTCCAAGGGTGCGGAAAATGGGTTTAACCGCAACGCCATCGGCGTGCGCGGGACTCGTCTGGCCCTCGCGCCCACGCCGATGGCGTTGGGGTTAAACATCGCTCCTCGGCCCGCGAGCGGTATAAACTCCGGCGGTTTGAAAAAGACTCCC
>JANMIF010000122.1:0-11634 GCA_031375695.1 Planctomyces sp. | reverse complement strand
GAAAACAGGCCGATCTGTGCGCTGCTGAAATCAAACTCGGCAAGATCCGTAACCCGGATCGACTTACCCCTGAACATCACACTTTTACCGGCAGAGCGGCTGCTGGCCAAAGCGTACAGCGTGCGCACGGGGAAATTTCGTTCTTCCAGAATGCTGATCATAGCTTCGCCAACGGCGCCAGTTGCGCCCACTACCGCTACATCGTATTCGTTACCCATTTTTCGTTCTCCTGTGTCTCCTGATCCAGCGCTTGACTTGCCAGTGTTGCCTCTCGGCAACTAACTCATGCTGTTAAACAACCAGGGTGATTGTTTACGCCATCCCTGTTCATAGCTGCGAATAGCGTCAGCACTCTCCAGCGTGAGGGCTATGTCATCCAGACCGTTGAGCAAACAGTGTTTGCGAAACGCATCCACTTCGAAGCTGATCTGTTCGCCGGAAGGCGTTTGTACCAGCTGCCGTGCCAAATCAATCTTCAGGGTATGCCCAGGAAGGTTATACCCTGACTTCGCTTCCAGCGCATCGACGGTTTCCCATTTCTCATGAGTCAGTGGCTTGTCTTTGTTCTCGGACGCGAGTTTTTTCATCTCGTCGATCAATTGCTCGCTTTCAGGGTCTTCCTCCTGAATGACTTGCGCTTCGGTCAGCTTGTCCGTCAGTTCGTTCAAACGATCAATTGCCTGTTGCGTGACCGCCCCTTCGACGATCGGCTCCTGAATGTTTCGCAGCGGGACAAAACAGCTCGCCACGGCAAACACGATTGGCAATGCCAGCACGCGGACGAATCGACTGGGCCACAATCGAGGCAAGGCGTTCAGCCACAAGCTTTCCAGTTGAGGCAGCCTCGATCGCCAAGCCGGCCCGTTCGTCTCGCTCAAGGTCATCAAGAGGCCGCCCGCATTCAGTCTCTGATCGAGCAACGCGACTGCGGCATGTTTTGGGACATTCCGACGCCGCGAGAGCCACCAAGCCATCGCAGTCACGGGGATCACCGCCGTCACCAGCCAACCGACATGTGGCCACCACTGCGGAATCCGCAACTTCACCAACAACACGACCGTCCCGAACACAAAGCAAAAGCCAGCCAGCCACTCGGCCGCATCGCGAAGAAATTCTCCCCAATTGATCCGCCGCACACACCGCTGCACCCAACTGTCAAACTCTGCCATGATCGGCTCCCGCTTCGAGGTCGCGGCGGATTGTATCGCCAAGCCACACAACGGCGAGTCAATTTCATCGGCAAGTGCTCGGTCGTCAATTTACATCGGCAGTCGGCATCGAGTGCGGTCCGTTCAAACTCCGCGTCGCACGAACCATATCGACTTTCTGGCCGAGCACTCGCCAGACAAGGTATTCGCGTGCCGGCTCGGCACGCCGGAACGGATACCTCAAGCGGATTGTTCGAAAAACGCCATTTCGGTCGTTAGGCTCCCGCCTCAATTCAAGTCCCGATCAGAATCGCGAGGTTGGTCATGAGGCAATTTTTTGCCGGTTGGTTCATCGCCGCATTAATGTTGTTCGAGTTCTCGCCGACCGGTGCGATTCAGGCTGAAGGGGACGTGATTCCGAGCACGTTGCAGGATTACGTCCACATTCCCGACGAGTCGTTTGCTTGGAAGCTGAACGGCAAATCGGATCAGGCACTCGGCACGATTTACGATGTCGAACTGACTTCGCAGACGTGGCAGAGCATCGTCTGGAAGCACGCCTTCATGATCTACGAGCCGAAGTCGTTGCGACATCGTGAGCAGGTGTTGTTGTTCATCACCGGTGGCGGAAATCTCAACAAGCCGAAAGCCGAGGAACAGCAGATGGGGCTGATGCTGGCGACGCTGGCGGGAGCGCGCGTGGCGATGCTACATCAAGTGCCGAATCAGCCTCTGTTCGGCAATCGTGTGGAAGATGATCTGATCACCGAGACCTTGCTGCGATATCTCGAAACCGGTGACAAGACTTGGCCGCTGCTGTTTCCGATGGTGAAGAGTGCCGTTCGTGCGATGGACGCCGTCGAGCAGATTGGCCGCGATCAGAAATGGGATGCGCCGATCAAGTCGTTTGTCGTGACCGGGGCGTCAAAGCGTGGCTGGACGACGTGGCTTTCCGCCGCCGCTGATAAGCGAGTCATCGGCATTGCTCCGATCGTGATCGACACGCTGAACTTTCAAAAGCAGATGGACTATCAGCTCGAAACCTGGGGCCAGTACAGCGAGCAGATCATCGACTACTCGAGCAAAGGTCTGATCAAAAAGATGCGGGACGAAAAGACCGAGCCGCTGTGGCGCTGGCTGGACCCGTACACGTACCGCTCGCAGCTGACGCTGCCGAAGCTGATCGTCAACGGCACGAACGATCGCTATTGGACGGTCGATGCGCTCAATAATTATTGGGACGACCTGGCCGGGCCGAAGTTCATTCATTACGTCTCAAACGCCGGACACAACTTGAAGAACTCGACCGGCGGACGCGAAGCCGCGCTGGCCACGTTGGCGGTGTTCTTCGATTACGTCGTCACCGACAAGCCGCTGCCAACACTGAGCTGGAAGCACGACGACACCGACGGAGCCTGTCGACTGACAATCACCATGAAGCCGGAACCCGTCTCCGTCCGCTTGTGGACGACTGGGTCGAGCACGAAAGATTTTCGCAACTCGAAATGGGAGTCGCAGACGCTGAATGCCAAGACCGGCGGCGAATTCGTCGGCGATCATCCGAAACCAGCCGGCGGACACATCGCGCTGTTTGGCGACGCCCAATTCACTTCGCCAACCGGCATCGTGTTCACGCTTAGCACGCAGATTCGCCGCGAGTAGAACTCGTGGGGCAGGTTTTCAACCTGCCCGTCCATCAGTCAAGTTCCATTTCGAGTGAAATTCAATCTCGGCGCTAGTTCGCGACCTGACGGGCAGGTTGAAAACCTGCCCCACAACGGTCGCGCCAAAAAAACGGCGAGCGAAGTTGAACCTCGCTCGCCGAACAGAGAAATGCGACGATTTCGGTCAGACCGATTCCGTCGCGGAGATTTGAAACAACAAGTCCGGCATCTTGCGGCGCGAGACGGTTTCAGCAACCGCTTCGCGCAGATGGTTCTTCGCACGATGCAAGTGCTCCAGGATTTGGGGCACTGCGGGCGAGTCGCCAGGATCGAACGGCTGGAGAGTGACCAGCAGTTGCGAGGTTCCTTGCAGTGGCTCAACTCCGACGACCAGCAGTTCACGCAGCACGTCGTCGTCGCATTCGCCGGACAAGACTTGGTTCAACGTTCGCTCCACCTGCTTGCACAGTTGCAGCGTTTTCCGAAAGCCCGATCCCGATGGACGGGCCGACTTACGAGATTTCATGATTCAGAAACTCCCACGAACGGCGGCGGCCCAATCAATGTGAGGCCAAACAACGCCGAATATTCCGAAGGCTACCCGAGCCTCACGGCGAGGCTCAGCACACAACTCACAGTCATAATGGGCCTCCTTTCGTGGTCCGAAGTTTCGCAACGGCCAAGTGGCCGGGTTTCAACAAGGCGAGTACTATAATCCATGACCGATCGGCTAGGCGATGCCAGCACTTTGCAGAAATTCTTTTGTCGGAGGATTCCCGGCGTGCGTTACGATCCTGGAATCGCGCGGCCATGCGGATCGACGCCAGGGCGATCCAGTTCGTGATCCAGTTCGGCGAGCAACTCGCCGTCGAGGAAGTGCTCGATCTGCTCGGCACTTTCGTGGAATCGTCCTTCGCCCAACACAAAGTGCTTCGACAAATACGACTCCCACAGACGATGTGAACGAACCAAATTTCGCGCGACGTCGCGGCCGATATCGGTCAGACTTAGGTCGCTCTCGGCTCCGGCGACTAGCCCGCGCCGATGCAAATCCCACAAGGCCCAACGTCGCCAAAAGGTTGGCGGTGCGGCAGCCAATTTCGCCGCACTGACGTCGGCGTGACGCAACTCTTCGGATCGGAACAGTCGACCTAAAACGTCTTCACCAGCGATCCGCCGCTTCAACAACGCTTGTGACCAAACTCGGCTGAGCATTCCGTTTCGCGGGCCAAACATCATCGCCAGAACAAACAAGCCTCCGGCCGCCGCCGCCATCATCCCGGCCGTGCTCGCGTCGTGAACACCCTTCACACCGAACCATTCGGCAATCAGCGGCGGCAACGACAACGCCGACACATGCCCCAACAAGGCCGATAACACCGCGACCAACAGACTCAGCCCGATCATCACCGGCAACCGATCGGTCAGCAGGTACGCTGTTGCCGGCGGCACGATCAGCATCGCGATTACCAGAATACTGCCGACGCTTTCAAATGCCGTGACCAGTGTCATCGCCGTCAGCCCCATCAGCCCGTAGTGCATCACACCGGATGGAATCCCCAACGTCGTGGCCAAAGCCGGATCGAACGCGCTGAGCCGCAGTTCTTTGAACAGCAGCAACACCAACAACAGATTGAACCCGAGCACGACCCCGTTGACGATCACTGCTCGCGGCGGCCCTTTTCGCCAGGCGGTTTCCAGCGGAGCCGATTCGATTGAGCCGTACAACACGCAATCGGGATCGATGTGAACGTCATCCGCGATCGCTCGGATCAGCAGCAAACCCAACGCGAACAGCGACGTGAAGACGACTCCCAGCGCCGCGCTGCTTTCCATGTTGCCCAATTTTTGCAACGACTCGGTCAACCACGCCGCCAACACGCCGACCAAGATCGCTCCGACACACATCGCGATGTGACGAATCAACGGTTCTGTCGTGGGAGAAATCAGGCCGAGTTTCATCAAACTATGTGCTGCGAGAAACCCGGCGACAACACCCAGCAGTGACGTGTGACTAATCGCGTCACCCATCAAGCTTTGTCGCCGCAGAACCAGAAAATTCCCCGGTAGCGCGCAAGCCATCGCCGCCAACGACCCGATCACCACAATCCAGGTGTCGATCGCATTCCAATGCCGCAAGTTATCAATCGCCGACTGCATCGCATCACACGAACCCGAAGCTTGAGCACGCCTCGGCCGATCTTGCCAAAAACGGCGGTTGTTTCGATGGGCTGCTTCCATGTGAGCCGTTGATCGCTCGGTATTGTTTAGGAGTTTGTCGGCTCACGAATCGAAACACAACTCGTGGCACGGGCCATTAATCGGGCGTCACCAGCCGGCCACATCAGTCTTGCTCGCCCAGTGCGCTCGCCCTCGCTGACGCTTCGGGTTATTAGTTTCATTCGTGGGCCGAATCACAAACGTCGTCGCGCACTCACGGAGTTCTCGAATGACTGAACAATCACTTCGCAAATGGCCGCCTGTTCGTTGCTATGCGGAGTTGCATTGCCGGTCGAACTACTCATTTTTGGAAGGGGCGTCACATCCCGACGAACTTGTCGCGCGAGCGGCTGAGTTGGGGTTGGCGGCGCTCGCGATCACCGATCGCAACAGCTTGGCCGGTGTTGTGCGTGCTCATGTTGCGGCCAAGGAAGCGAAATTCAAACTGTTGATCGGTGCGGAGATCACGCCGGTCGATGCTTCGCCTGTCGTGTTGTGGTCCATGAACCGAGCTGGCTACGGCCGCCTTTGCCGCCTGATCACATGCGGCCGACAACGTGCTCCGAAAGGAGAGTCGCGGCTGACTTTGGCCGATGTGGCTGAGCACGCAGAAGGGCTGTTGGCGGGAGTCGTGCTGCGAGGGGCCGAGAGGGCGAAGGAGAAAAGGGGAGATGAATCCAACACCGCAACAACTTCTCCCCCTTGCCCCCTCCCGCTTTCCGCCCTTCTCAGACAATATCGCGACATCTTTCATGACCGAACCTACGCACTCACCGAACTTCATCGCGGGCCGAATGATCAGCAGCAGTTGGCCGAGTGGCGACAGATCGCACTTCAAGCGAACTTGCCGCTCGTGGTGGCGAACGACGTGCATTGTCACGTCAAAGAGCGGCAGCGATTGCAGGACGTGCTGACGGCGATTCGGCACGGTTGCTCGGTAAGCGAACTTGGCGAGCGGCGGTTTCCGAACGCCGAGCGGCATCTCAAATCGGCGGCTGAAATGGCGGCTCTCTTCGCCGAGTGCCCCGATGCAATCGCTCGCACGATGGAGATTGCCGACCGCTGTGACTTCTCGCTCGACGAACTGCGTTACGACTATCCCGAAGAACTTTGTCCGCCAGGAATGACACCGATACAGCATCTGATCAACCTGACGTGGCAAGGAGCGAAAGGTCGTTACCCACGAGGAGTTCCAGAGAAAAATCGGCGACTGATCGAACACGAACTGACGCTGATCGGCGAACTCAAATACGCCCCGTATTTTCTGACAGTGTGGGATCTAGTCCGCTTCGCGCGGAGCCGCGGCATCTTGTGTCAGGGGCGCGGTTCGGCGGCGAATTCGGTCGTCTGTTTTTGTTTGGGCGTGACCTCGGTGGACCCTGAACGGATCGACGTGTTGTTCGAGCGGTTCATCAGCAAGGAACGGAATGAAGCTCCCGACATCGACGTGGACTTCGAGCACGAACGCCGCGAAGAGGTCATCCAATACCTTTACGAGAAATACGGACGCGACCGCGCGGCAATGACGGCGGAGGCAATCTGCTATCGCCCGCGTTCGGCCGTGCGAGACGTCGGCAAAGCGTTAGGCCTGTCGCTCGACCGAGTGGAAGTGCTCGCGAAACAAGTCGATCACTTGCATGACCGAGACAAATTGGAGGCTCGCTTTCGCGAAGTCGGCTTTCCTCCTGAATCGCGGCTCGGCAAGCAGTTGATCGAACTGGTCGAGGAGATTCTGGAGTTCCCGCGTCATTTGTCGCAGCACGTCGGTGGCATGGTGCTGACGAACGGGCCGCTCTGCGAATTGGTCCCGATCGAAAACGCAACGATGTCCGGCCGCACCGTCATCGAATGGGACAAGAACGCTCTCGACTCGCTGGGCATCCTCAAAGTCGATTGCTTGTCGCTCGGTATGTTGACTGCGATTCGCAAATGTTTCGAGTTGGTCGAACGTCATCACGGCCGCCAATTGACGCTGGCCAGCATCCCGCCGAATGACAGTCGGGTCTACGACATGATCTCGCGAGCGGACACGATGGGGGTGTTCCAAATCGAAAGCCGCGCCCAGATGTCGATGTTGCCGCGTCTCAAGCCGCGTTGCTTTTACGACCTCGTCATCGAAGTCGCGATTGTTCGTCCCGGCCCGATTCAAGGCGACATGGTTCACCCGTATTTACGTCGCCGTTGTGGTGAGGAACCGGTCGAATATCCCGACGATCGCATCCGCGCCGTGTTGGAGAAAACCTTGGGAGTCCCAATCTTTCAAGAGCAAGCGATGCGTCTGGCGATTGTCGCCGCAGGCTTCACTCCGGGGGAAGCCGATCAACTCCGCCGCGCGATGGGAGCGTGGCGGAGGCGCGGAATCATTGACGAGTTTCGCCTGAAGCTGATCAACGGCATGACCGCCAACGGCTACTCGACCGAGTTTGCCGACCGCCTCTTCCGCCAACTTCGTGGCTTCGGCGAATACGGATTCCCCGAAAGTCACGCCGCCAGTTTCGCACTGTTGGTCTACGTCTCTGCGTGGCTGAAGAATCACTACCCCGCCCACTTTGGCGCCGCATTGCTCAACAGCCAACCGATGGGCTTTTATGCCCCGGCCCAGCTTGTCGCCGACGCTCGTAAGCACGGCGTCACCGTTCTGCCGGTCGATGTCAACTTCAGCGATTGGGACTGTGCTTTAACGGGGGGACGTGGGGGAGGGGGCGAAGGAGAGAAGGGGAGAAGTGGCGACAAAAATATGGACGAGGAATCGCTGCATTTGCAATTTCCCTCATCTCCCCGTCTCTCTTTCTCCCCCTCAGCCCTGGCCCTGCGACTCGGCTTCCGAATGTTGAGCGGCTTTTCCTCTACACACGCCAAACAAATCGTCGAGCAACGTCGCTCGTGCCCGTTTGTGTCGTTGGACGACTTCGTCCAACGCACCGGCTTAAGCAACACGGTGCTCACCCGCCTGTCAAAAGCCGATGCGTTCGCGTCAATGCGACTTGATCGCCGCTCGGCCTTGTGGCAATCGCTCCCGGATCACACGCCGATGCCGATCGCGTCTCGATCCGACCGTACGACCGACGATCGACCAACGAGGTTCGACGACGAGCCAGCCGTGTCACTTCCGAAGTTGGGAGCGTTTGAAGAGGTCGTCGCCGACTACCGCGCAACGGGCCTGTCGTTGCGAGCACATCCGCTGAAGTTTCTCCGTCTGCAACTGAACGCTCGCCGCATCACACCAGCCTGGCGACTGGCTTCTCTCGGCGACGGCCGCTTTCTGCGAGTTGCCGGATTGGTCCTGCTGCGACAACGCCCCAGCACCGCGCGAGGCATCACGTTCGTCACGCTCGAAGACGAGACCGGCATCGTCAACCTGATCGTCCGCCCCGAAGTCTGGGAGCAACATCATCAAGCCGCCCGCTCCGCCACTGTGTTGTTGGCTCATGGAATTGTGCAGCGACAAGGCTCGATCATCCACGTCCTGGTGAACCGCTTGGAGGATTTGTCACACGAGTTAGCCACGATCGAAACCAAGTCCCGCGACTTTCGTTAGCAGCACACCGTGTTGAATGAAATGTTTAACTGCCACGCTATCGCAGTGCGCGACAGTGAACTGGCTGTTGAACCGACCCCGGTGGCGATGAAGTTAAACATCAGGCATCGTCATCGAACAGGCTTCTCACTTTCAAACGAAGTGGCTCGGAACCAAGCGGCAGCTGCGGGTCCACGTCATTTCGAGCGTTGTTGATGACATCACTGACTCGTTCTGCCCGCATCACTTCGGACGGAAACGGAATCAACAACGGCTGCAACAAATCGACATCCTGATTCGCCGGATCAAGCCAACCGTCGTAATTGGCCGGATGCAAAATCACCGGCATCCGATTGTGAATTGGCTCGACCAGTGAGTTCGCCTCTGTCGTGATGATTGAACATGATTCGACCACCTCGCCATTCGGCCCACACCAGCGATCCGCCAACCCCGCAAAAGCCAACAGTCCGTCATCCCGCAGCGAAAACCGAATCGGCACCTTCTTCTTCAGGTTGGCTTGATCCCACTCGTAAAACCCATCCGCCACAATCAAGCAGCGACTCCGGCGAAACGGCGTCCGAAACACGCGACTGCTCGCCACGTCCTCGCCACGAGCATTGATGCACTTCGCCCCAATTGAGACATCTTTCGCCCAACTCGGAATCAACCCCCACCTCAACCAAGCCGGCTCACGTCCGGCAGTCCCACGCCGAACCCCCAACACGGACTGCGTCGGAGCCACATTGAATCGCGGCTGGTCCCACTCCGCCAACTCGCGCATCAAGTCGAAAAACTCAGCGATCCGTCCAGCCGCCGTTCGAAGAGTGAAACGACCACACATGTGAAGCTCCGATCCCCTTCGCCTTAGTCACATCCGATCAATGAACCGGCCGCGAAAATGTCCGTCTTCGGCCGGCGATTGATAGCGGACGGTCATGGACGGATCGGCGATGATGCGGCCGCGATCGTGCAGCGACTGGACGGCGTGATCGCAAATTGTCGTGGTCAGCAAGGTGCGCTCGATGGGATACGGCGGTGTTCCGGCGGCGAAGAACTTTTCGATGTTGAACGTCAACGGGTCGAAAAAACGAGCACCGGGTGGCGGCGGCAGGTAAAAGCAAGTTGAGACTGGCTCTGGCTGATCCTTGATCCGGGCGGCGAACGCGAAATCGGACGTTGCTTCTACCAAATTGAAGACCGCGCCGCGCGTGCCATCGGCGTATTCGATTAGCGTGCAGAGCGGATGTTTGACTTGTTCGCGGACTCGGCCGTAATTCCGGCTGGGGCAGCGTGACAAGGCGTGTTCCAGCAACGTCCACGACCAGCGACCGTCGTCACCCGCCTTCCAGACTTCGTCGCCGGACAATGTCTGTACCGACTTTACTCCCGTCTCGCCGCCTGGCCGGCGTTCGAGCAGGCACTGCAAGACTTCCAACGCGTGAAACAAATACACCTCCCACGTCGAGCGGTCATAGCCGATGATCGACACGGCTTCGGTGAACTGGGTTCCCAGCGGCGGATGAAACTCCGGGATGCGCCACGTCACCGGCAGCGACGAACCGGCCATTAGCCCGAACTTCAGTTCTTTAGATGTCGCGACCATCTTGGCAGCGAGTCGATGATCGAACGACAAATGTTTGTCCACGAAGACCGGTACACTGCGACCGCTCGCTTGGAACACGTCCACGATCTGCTGAAACAGCTCGTATCGCGGATACAGAACTTGGTGTCGTTCGTTCTGCGGATAGTCGCCGTGCTCGATGATCAACAGCACGGCATCGACATCCAGCGACTGCTCGCCACCGAGAGCCTGCGCGACCGACGAACACAACTCAATCCCGTGAGTCTTGCCAACCTCTGGACCGAGATCGTCCTCTGGCTGCTGATGATTGAACATCCGCACGAGCTGAAACGGCGGTTGATGAGGCAGCCCATTGATCGTGTAGCCGTGAATGAATCGTCCAGCGATGTGATACGCGTGTGACTTCAACCGGTAAATCGAATTGATGGCGGCGACGCGTGGCAACTCCTGCGAAGGCTCAGCGGCAAACACCGATCGGGCAAGCGGGCCGATCGAAGATGTGGCGGCTAATTTCAAAACATCGCGGCGGTGCATCAGATGGCCTCGGTAGTGTGGCGCAGAAACACTTAAACCCCTGAGGCATGCTTAGGGGCGATTGATTCAACAAGCCCTGGCAACTTCGACTACTTGCTAGGAATCTTGTGCAACGTGAAAAAGCCGTAGGCGGGGAACAACGGTTTGTCGGGCGAGCCGACGTCTCGGCAGGAAACATCATAGACATAGCCCCCTTCTTTGCGCGAATCAACGGTCAGGTGAGCCGTTTTTCCGTCGTCGCTGAGTTTGACCGACGCCACCTGACAGCGATGTCGGTCGGAATCGGGAGTCGCATACGCTCCGCCCCAAACGCGGGTGTAGCCGGAGATCGCATAGTGCTCCGCATTCGTCGCGCGAGCACGATCGACCGGCGCAAAGAAGTCGATGTCAAAGCCGTCGCGAGTCGCTCGGATCTCGCGAATGCCGTTGGGACGCTGACCGTTCCCCTTGAGCTTCACGATGCTGCCGGTGTTCTGCCCTCCGGCCCAGCCGCTGTCGGCGATGCTGCCGATGTAGATCTCCCCCTTCGGACTGACGCCGCAGCAAAGCGGCCCTTCAAAGTTCGGAACGGTCTGCTGTCGCGGAGCCGCCGGCTTCCCGCCGCTGACTTCAATCGCATTCGTCGCTCCGAGCGGTGTCGCGGTGCTGTTGAGCCCCCGAACCAATTCGTCGTCGGTCAACGAAAACGGATACACGGCTCCCTGCATGACATCACCGACGCGCTGCGTGCTGAAGCGAATCAGGAACCGCCCGTTGTACTCGCACCCGATGCCGTGCCCCTTCAAATCGGGATAGCCCTCTTTGCCCGTGAGGAAACACAGCCCATTCACGCTGCGAGTCCACGGATGCGGAATCTGAATCGCCGCCTTCGTCTCCGGCGCGTCCTTGTCTTCCTCGTGAGTGCTCGGCACTCCGTAATGCGCCCCCTCGACGAGATAGTTGATCTCGTTGAAGCAGTTCTGCACTCCC
>JANMIF010000113.1:0-33767 GCA_031375695.1 Planctomyces sp. | reverse complement strand
GACTGCATTCACCGTCCCAATGGCCGTCGAAACTCTTCGCGAAACCATCTCGCCTGCAACCGCGAACCGAACCTCGCAAAATTTCGAACGCCGACCGATTTCCCGCTCGCAGAAATGGCGTGGTGAGAAATGCGGGCTAGCACGTTGACGTACGTCTGCCGCACCGGCGGCCGGCGGCGAAATCCCAGCAAATGTCACATCGCCGAGCCATGCGTGTTCAGCCACAGGACGACCGGCTGAACTCCTCGAAACCCACACAACGTGGCACAAACCACGGCCGCCAACATGATGACGCACTCCCTTACGCCCGCGCAGATCAGGAACTCGCTGAAGCACGTCCAGCAAGCCCTCTGCGGGCCGATCATTCACAGCAAAACCCTTCCAATACCTCCGATCAAACAACAGCCAGACAGTCCTGCCTCGCTCAAATCCCAATTTCTTCTTCGTCAATTACCCAATCACTCCATCACTATCAATTAGCAAGCCCTGGTCCTTCCATACCAGCGCCGCGCGGCTCACAACTTCTTTAGCAACACAAATGGCGGAGAGCCATAGAGTCCAAATGATTGTCTTGATCGCGACTTGAGTCGGAAAAAAGATGTCTGTCCATGAATTCGGAATTCGGATTAATCTCCGCGTGACGAATCAATCGCGGGAAGGGCTAAGTCAGATGGCGCGGGTCCAAGTTTGGTTGGCGGCGATGGGAATCGCGCTAAGCGGCTGTTATCCGCAGTTCACGCGCGTGCCCGATTTAGTTCCGCGCAGCGTGGCTCAAGACAAAGCCGATTGGAACTTGCATGACCCGCAGCCGGATCACACGCAAGGACCATCGACCGATCACCGGTTTGCGGGATGTAAAAATCAAAGGACACTGACTCGGTCGGCACTGGAAAAGAACTCGGCCATTTTGGAACTCCGCACCCCCGCCGACGGATCGCGACCGCAAGCCCGGCTGAATCCGAAGACGGCCAACGTAGTCGAGCCATGAGTATGGGAACTGAGGCAAAATAGGCAGTCCGATCGAGACTTTCCCGATCAAGAATGGTTGCCGTGCGAAGATGATTGTTGAATTGCGCTGGCGGCGTAAGTAAGTTTCCGCCGCTTTCGTGAGGATTCGTGCCGAAGCCGGTGGCTTCGGATTGGTATTTCGGACTTTAGTTCATTGATCGAAGGAGACTATTCGTGGCCAAAGACAAACTCGACGAAACTGATGCCCTCGCCGTTCCCGCCCCCGCTCCCGCCCCTGTTGCCGCACCGCAGCAAACGTTGACCGTTGATGACTCCTCAGTCACTGCGGGTTATGCCAATTTTTGCCGTGTGTCGAGCACTCCCGAAGAGTTGATCCTCGACCTGGGTTTGAATCCGAATCCCTATGCTCAAGGAAACGTGACGGTGCAAGTTGGTCAGCGGATCATCATGAATCACTATACGGCTAAGCGTTTGCTGAACGCGTTGTCGATGGCATTGCAGCGACACGAACAAGCCTTCGGAGTTCTGGAAACCGATGTCCGCCGCCGCGTGCGAAGCGGTGGAGCGACAACGGTCACGCGATAAATCGCCTGTGGCAGTTGGACAAAATTTGCCAAAGCCGGCTGACGACAAAGCCGGCTTTTTTTGTCGGCCGAGCACTGCGAAAGTTGCCGAGCAGAGCAGCGTTGGTCCCACGATGGTGTGCTCCATTGTCGAAATTCTCTCGGTCCACGCGGGAGGCTTATTGCCGCCCCGCTTGCCGAGTCTTTCACGCAAACAGCAACCGGTCGCGTTTGGGACGCGCAGCGGTTACAACTCCCCCCACGCGGTTGCTGAGACTGTGTTGTGTAGCGGGTGGTTTTGGATCGGGGGCGACCTTATGGCCGTGTCGAACGGTTTGGAAAAATTGCATGAACTGTACCTGAAGTTGAAAGAGGTGCAGGAAGAATTGGATCGCGGGCCGCGGGTGATCAAGGCCAAGGAAGCGATGCTCGCCAAACGGCAGGTCGAATTGGATGAGTCCAAAAGCCGGCATCTCGAACAACGAAAGTTGGCCGACAGCAAGAATCTGCAATTGAAAACGGCCGAGGCGAAGCTGGCCGACTTCCGCACCAAGCTAAACATGTGCGGTACGAACCGCGAATTCGACATCCTGAAAGGGCAGATTGCCGCCGACGAGATGGCTAAGAGTGTACTGGAAGATGAAATCCTCGACTGCATGGAGCAATCCGATCGACTGAAATTGTTCGTGGTGGAAGCGGAGAATGTGGTGGCAGCCGTCAAGGACGACATTAAAAAGTTCACCGAACAGATCACCGCCGCTAAATTGGGACTGGCCGACAAGGCCGCCACGCTCCGAGTCGCCGTCAAAGAAGCCGAAGTCGTGATTGAGGCGGAATTCCTGCCCCAGTATCGCCGGCTGGTCAACTCCTATGGGGCCGACGCTCTGGCGCTGGTCGAAAACGGCGTCTGCTCCAACTGCTACGTGACCTTGGCTCCTCAAGAGCAGGTCAACCTGCGCGGGGGCAAGATAATGTTCTGCAATTGCGGACGAATGCTTTACGTGAAGTCCAGCAGATGACTGATTCATGGGCCGTATGGGATTCATGAAAACATGCGTCCCAATTGTCGGAAGCACTCTGTCATTCAGCAATCGGCAAATCCGCAGCCCACAACAAGCCATTGTGCAACAGCTGACAAAAAGCTGGCTGTGCAAAATCGGATTTGTGCCCCAGCGACGTGTAAAACGATCGGCCCCCATCCACGCGAGTGAACGTCCACGCTGTCGGCTCGTGCGATTTGTCGACGACGCGGCCGAGCAACAACACCTGCGTGTGGTCGGCGAGCGGCGAGGTCATGTACAGCGTGCCGCCGCTGTGATATTCGCCCGTTGGAAATCCTTTCAGAATCGGATGACTCGCCGATTTATCGTTGATCCACGCGATCGTATTGGGTCCGGTCTTCTGATCGCCGTGATGATTCGTGTAGGCCCCGCCCCAAACATCGGGATCAAACGTCGGCCAATCGGCGCGGCCTTCCGGCGGCGGCTGATTTCGCACATGCAGAGGATGACTGGCGGTCCGAATCCCAACCATCGGCTTGCCGGATGCGACAAACTTGCGGAGCCGCTCCACTTGGACCGCTAATGGAGTCCGCCGCCGCATGCTGATCAAGGCGAGATCCGCGGTGTCGAGCACCTCTAGTCCTAGCAGATCGTTCTTTGTGGACTTCAACTCTTGCCCGACAAGTGATGTCAGCAACGCGCCGTTCGGCGGCGGCGATTGAGTTTTCTGGCTGCTGGCAGCAGGCTTGTCTCGATTGTCCGTCGCGTCGGCACCGCCGAAGACGAAGCTCACTCGAAAACCCTGGCCCAAGTGTTTTGCCGCGAATTCCGGCAACGTCTGATTCGTTTCATATTCTTCTTCGGAAATGAGCATGACCAGATGCGGACGCTTGTCGTCGCGGAAACGGAATTCTTTGCCGTCCAGCAAGTCGCCGCTGGTGATTGTCGGGCACCAGTATTTTTCGATGTGTTCGACAACAAGATCCGTGCCAGTGAAGTGACTGACGAACGGCGGCTTCTTCGGGTTGTACATCGTGTCGGTCAAGTCGCGGCACAGCACCACGTTCAAACCTTGCTGGACCATTTGCCGAATCGAAAAGGGTCGGCCGAGCACACACATATTCGTATGCACTCCCAGGACGATCACGTTCTCGATGCCACGTTGCCGCATCAAGAAATAGGCTTCGGCGCTGTCGGTGATCGCGTCGCCGTCATGTATTTCGATCGTGGCGATTTGCCGTGACCACGCCTTGTGGTTCGGATCGGGTGGGACCGTGTCACAGCCTCCGTCCGTGTCGTCGATCGGCAGCGGAGCCTCTTTCGTCAGGTCAATTCGACACCAGCGTTGCAGTTCGGTTTTTGGAGTGACTTTCGGCGCGGCTTGAGCCAGCTTGCGTTGCGGGGCGTCTTTGTAAAAGTCGAGCGTATCGCTGGGGCAATGCACGATCAGCGATCCGCGCCGCCGCGCCCCCTTCACGAACTCGTTGACTCGCGGCGCCATCTGACCGACTCGTTCCGTCGACATCTGGCACCAGTGTTTGTCCCACATGTCGCAGATCACGACCGCCGTCTTCGTCGCGTCCCAACTGGCCGGCTGAGTCAACGTGTGCCAACGCCCCGAATTTGGCCCGGTCTCGCGACGATACCGCAGATGCAAACTCAGCGAATTCGCTTGCGGTTCGGCCCGTAAGTCGGCTGCCGAATGGAACAGTCCGCTGCCAACGAGCATCAAACAAACGAGCCATAGCCCACGAATCACTTGAAGCCGAGTCATCATGTATCTCCTGCGGAAAAACTCCGAAGACTGCCGCGGGGTTTCTATGAAGTTCGATACCGCGACTCAACCGTGACTGAAACAGGCGAGCGGCGCTGACGTGTGGGGTTGGCTTCAATCAACCGGTCACAAGGGCCTGGACTACAGATTTCAAATTCTTCACTTGCGGCTACGATCTCACCGAGGAGTCCAATTCATGCAGCGTGTGATCTTGTTAGGAGCGAGCAATGTGACGTTTGCGTTTCCGCGTTTGTGGCAGGGGTTGCGGCGAGCGGTCGCGGAGCCGGTGGAGATGTTCGCGGCCCACGGACATGGCCGATCGTTTGGTATGTGGAGTCGTGTCGGGCCGCGCGAGTTGCCGGGCATTGTGTCTTGTCGAATTTGGGATGACCTCGCCGCTCAACCGGCAATCGGCGATCTACAACCGCTAGCGCTTGTGACTGATATCGGCAACGATTTGCTGTACGGCGCGGAACCCGATCAAATCGGCGAGTGGGTTGGCGAGTGTGTCTCACGGCTGAAGTCGATGTCGGCGCGGATCGTGGTGACACAGCTTCCGTTGGCGAGTGTCGAGCGTCTGGGACCGCGGCGGTTTCAGTTCTTTCGAGCGGCGTTTTTCCCCGGCAGCCGAATGCGATTCGACGAATTGCACGAAAAGGCCGCGCGGCTCAATCAACTAGTTGTCGAGTTGGGACAAGCTCACGAACTGCCGACTCCGGCGCCGCGTGGCGACTGGTACGGCGTCGATCCGATTCACATCCGCAGCCGCTGCCAAGACGCCGCTTGGGCCGAGCTGTCGGCATCGTGGTTCGATCAACCAGCCGACGCCACCTTTCGGAGCGTCAGTCCGACTCGCGCGTTGTCGCTCTGGCGCCAGCGGCCGTTTGAACGTCGCTGGTTCAGTCGAACTCAATCGGCACCGCAACCGATCTTGCGAGAATCAGACGGCTCGCGGTTGTGGCTTTACTGACGGCGAGGGGACGACGAAAGTAGCCACGCTCGCCAAGAGCGTGGGCGAAGTGCCGAAACTCCACGTTCTTGGCGGACGTGGCTACGAGCAATGTCATGACGCAGTTTCATCCGATTATTGAGCAGTGGTTTGCGTCGCGATTCGCCGCGCCGACGGAGCCGCAGGTTCGCGGGTGGCCAGCGATCGCGGCAGGCGAACATGTATTGATTGCGGCTCCAACCGGAAGCGGCAAGACGTTGACGGCATTCTTGGCCGTGATCGACCGGCTGTTGAAGCGGTCGCTGAAGAAAAAGCTGAGCGCGGGAATTCGAGTCGTTTATGTCTCGCCGTTGCGTGCGTTGTCGAACGACATGCAGCGCAATCTCGAGGTGCCGCTGCGCGAGATCACGGAGTTGATCGAGGCCTCTGACTTACGTCGGGCCGATGGTGAAAAGCCTGATCCGATTCGAGTAGGCTTGCGGACGGGCGACACCTCGGCATCGCAACGAGCCACGCTGGTCCGTAAGCCGCCGCACATTTTGGTCACGACGCCGGAGTCGCTGTATTTGCTGCTCACCTCGACGAAAGGCCGGGCCGCGTTGCGGAAGACGGAAACGGTCATTGTTGATGAAATTCACGCGTTGGTCCGTGACAAACGCGGCTCGCATTTGGCGCTCAGCCTCGAACGTTTGCAGGCGTTGTGCAAGAAGCCGTTGCAACGGATCGGCTTGTCAGCGACTCAGCGGCCGATCGAACGGATGGCCGAATTCTTAGTCGGAGGGGCCGATCGCTGTGAGCCGAAAGACGAAAGCCGAGTTTCGTTTCCCGAACAGCGAGCGTTGCCGTTCGACGACCAGCCTACCAACCCGACGCGTGACATCGGCTATCGGCCATCTCCCGGGCCAGTGATCGTGGATGTTGGACACGCACGGAATCTCGACCTGGCGATTGAAGTGCCGCAGCTTGAACTCAGCGCGGTTTGTTCTCACGAACATTGGGGGCAAATCAACGCGAGGGTTGTGGAACTAATCAACTCGCACCGCAGCACGTTGGTCTTCGTCAATACGCGACGCATGGCCGAGCGGGTCGCTCATCAACTGACGGAATTGCTGGGCGAGGACCATGTCAGCAGCCATCACGGGTCGCTGTCGGCGGAACTGCGGCTGCGGGCCGAGCGGAGATTGAAGGCGGGCGAGTTGAAGGCGGTCGTGGCGACGGCATCGCTCGAATTGGGGATCGACATCGGCTACATCGACCTCGTGATTCAACTTGGTTCGCCCGGTGCGATCGCGACGTTTTTGCAGCGGATTGGCCGAGCCGGTCACGCGGTCAAGGCGACTCCGAAAGGAAGACTGTTCGCGTTGACTCGCGATGAATTGGTCGAGTCGATGGCGTTGATTCGAGCCGTCCGAGCGGGACGGCTGGACGTGATTCAGATTCCGGTCGCGCCGTTGGATGTGTTGGCTCAGCAGATCGTGGCGGAGGTGGCCTCTGAGGAGGAATGGTCGTCGGATGAACTCTTCGCGACGTTTCGCCGAGCGTATCCGTATCGCGATATGACTCGTGAGCAGTTTGATTCGGTCGTGCAGATCATGGCCGAAGGGATCACCGACACGAGCGGTCGTGGCCGAGTTTATCTGCATCACGATCGCGTCAATCACCGCATCAAAGCCCGCCCGGCAGCGCGGATCGCGGCGACAATGAATGCCGGAGCGATCCCAGATATCGGCTCGTATCGAGTCGTCGCTGATCCCGACGGAGTTGTTGTTGGTACGATCGACGAAGACTTTGCTGTGGAAAGTCAGCGCGGCGACATTTTTTTATTGGGTTCAACTTCGTGGCGATTTCAAGGACTGCGCGGTTTGGACGTTGTCGTCACTGACGCAGGCGGCGCTCCGCCCACGATCCCGTTCTGGCGCGGCGAGGCACCGGGGCGCTCATGGGAGTTGTCGGAAGAGGTGTCTCGGCTACGCGGGGAGATGGCAAGCTGGGGAGAGGATTCGTTTTCTTCACAGCAAGTGAGCGAAGAGCGCAGGGAAAACGATGTAGGTGATGTCGCTATTTCACTCCAAGACTGGCTGCAATCCGAAACTCACTGCGACGCCTGGGCGGCGGAACAGATTGTCAATTACATCGCGGCTCAAAAGGCGGCGATTGGTGTTGTGCCAGATCAAACGAAGGTCGTCTTCGAGCGGTTCTTCGATGAGTCGGGTGGGATGCAGATGGTCGTTCACGCTCCGTTTGGGGCGCGAGTTTGTAAGGCGTGGGGACTGGCGATGCGGAAGCGATTTTGCCGCTCGTTCGATTTCGAATTGCAGGCGACGGCCGATGATGACGGATTCATTTTGTCGCTCGGCCCGCAGCATTCGTTTCCGCTCGAAAGCATGTTCCCGATGATCAACCGCGAGAACGTTCGCAACTTGCTGGAGCAAGCGATTCTGCAAATCCCGCTGTTTCAAACCCGCTGGCGTTGGAACATGAATCGAGCGTTGCTGGTCTTGCGGATGCGGAACGGAGTGAAGGTGCCGCCGGCATTGCAGCGGTTCCGGTCGGATGATTTGCTGACGGCCGTCTTTCCGAAACTGACGGGCTGCCAGGAAAACATCGTTGGCGATCACGAGTTGCCGGATCATCCGATGATCCAACAAACGATGCACGATTGCTTGACGGAGGCTCTCGACCTGAACGGGTTGCATCGGGTGCTGGAAGAAGTCGCGGCCGGGCGGATTGAGTTCATCGCCCGCGACACGCGCGAGCCGTCGCCGTTTTGTTACGAGTTGCTCAATGCGAACCAGTATGCGTTTCTGGATGGTGGCGAGATTCAAGAACGCCGCGCCCGCGCGGTCGCCAATCGCCGTTCGCTGAATCCGGAAGACGTCCGCGATCTGGCGAAGCTCGATCCCGTCGCAATTGAACAAGTTGTGCGTGAGGCTCAACCGCTGATCCGTAACGCCGACGAACTACACGATTCGCTGTTGAGCTTGTTCGTGATGCCGCTATGTAGCCGTCGCGCACTGCGAGACGAGTCGAGCATGCACAGCGATTTGAATTCGCGATCAACCTCCAAATTGGAAACGGCATCGACTACGCGCTCGGCTCATCACACGGAGCGTGATGGCTACATAGTGGGCTACGCCGACGAACTCGCCGACGACCGCCGAGCAACCACGATCACACTGCCGAACGGACAACCCGCTTGGGTTGCCGCCGAACGATTGCCCGCCGTACTTGCGATGTTTCCTAACGCGCCGATTGATCCGGTTATCGAACCGCCGTTGGGAGTGCGGACGGTTTGGGAAGCGATGGAAGCACGAGTCGCCATGCTGCGTGGTTGGCTGGAAATCAGCGGCCCGATCACAGTGGGGGAACTGGCTGACCAAACATCGCTGTCCGAGTCACAAGTCGCTGCGTGCCTCGAAGCTCTGGAAGGCGAAGGGACCGTGTTGCGTGGAGCATTTCGGACTTTGGAGTGCAGCGATTCATCGCCGCTTTCCTTACCTTCACCTGTGTCGAATACAAACTCAAAGCAAAGCAACGAAATCGGTGATGAATCGCCGCACTCCACAGTAGAATTCTGTCACCGCCGACTGCTTGCACGCATTCATCGGCTGACGATCGATGGGTTGCGAAAGGCCGTTGAGCCGGTTGATGTGGCGACTTACTGGCGGTATCTGGCCAAGCGACACGGGATCACGGGGGCCGATCGTCGAACCGGATCGAACGGCCTGTTCGAGGTGATCGCGATGCTTCAAGGGCTCGATTTGGCGGCAATCGCTTGGGAGCGGGACATCTTGCCCGCGCGAGTCGAAAACTATCGGCCGGAGTTTCTCGATGAATTGTGTCTCGGCGGAGAAGTCGCCTGGGGTCGGTTGTATCCGCCGCGCGTTGATCCCGACAAATCAAAACCGTTGTCGAGCGTGACACGCGTCGTACCGGTTTCGCTGTTTTTGCGCAGCGATGCCGAATGGCTCGATGCCGCACCGGTTGATGAATCGGATCAAACGAATCAACTCGGTGGCGTCGCCGAAGACGTGTTGAAGATGTTGGTCGCTCGCGGGGCGACGTTTCTCAATGACCTGGCCCGCGAAGCTCGATTGCTGCCGGACCACATGGAAGAGGCGCTGGGCGAACTGGTGGCGCGCGGCCGAATCACGTCCGACGGTTTCGCTGGCTTGCGGTATTTAATTCGAGAACGAACTTCGACAGTCGGCCCGCGCGGTGCCACGTCGCGCCGTCCGAGTTTGATTCGGATGCGCGGCGCACAAGGCTCGTCCGGCCGCTGGTCGGTGCGAAAGAACTTCACGACAAACGGCGAACGGGGCGGCGTCAGCCCCTCGGTGCAAAAATGTAGCGTGCTCTCGTCGAGAGCGATGGGTTCGACCGTCAATCATGGGGCTGACGCCGCCCCGCTCGCGTTGTCTCTCACTCGTGCCGAAGTCGTCGAACAGTGGGCTTGGCAGTTGTTACGACGTTGGGGAGTGGTCTTCAAAGACTTGTTGGCTCGCGAATCGGGAGCGCCCAGTTGGTGGGAGTTGTTGCAGGTTTATCGGCGACTGGAGGCGCGCGGCGAGATTCGCGGCGGGCGATTCGTCGTCGGCGTGGCGGGCGAGCAGTTCTCGATGAGCGAATCAATCCGGCAGCTTCGCTTGTTGCGCGATTCTGCAACACAACACGAATTGGTGCTGATCTCGGCGGCCGATCCGCTGAATTTGGTCGGCATCTTGGACGAGCAACCGCGCGTGCCAAGTATCGCTCCGCATCGGTTGGTATATCTCAACGGTCGCTGCGTTGGAACAAAGATCGCCGACGAAGTTTGGATGTCGCCCTCACTGGCCGATGAGTTGATTCCGCAAATCAATGAATTATTGGAACGTGGTCGATCCGGCGCCGCCGGACAAACGGCAGCTCACGATGCGACGATTCAGGATCGCGCAACTCGCGCAATGCGAGTGCGGGCCAAGTAAGAATGTGGCGGCGCATGACTAACTCTCAATGTCTCAACGAAAAAACGCCTCGGTTCGAGTGGACCGAAGCGTTTGGGAGTGCTGCTGGAATTGAGCACATCACAAGAGGCCGAGTTTGACGAGGAGGTCGTTCGCAAGGACGAAGCTCTCGTCGATTTCCGAGACGGCACCGATTAGCACGTCCACCCCTTGCCCACCGGCGAGCGTGTTCGTGCCACTTTGTCCGTTGATCGTGTCATCGCCGTCATCGCCGAGCAGGCCGTCGTTGCCGCCGCCGCCGAAGATTGTGTCTTTGCCATCGCCGCCGGTGACGAGGTCGTTCCCTTCGCCGGCATTGATGAAGTCGTTGCCGTCGCCGCCGGCGATCAGGTCGTTGCCGTCGCCGCCGTTGATGCTGTCATTGCCATCACCGCCGTTGATCGTATCGGCTCCGAGTCCGCCGTCGACGGTGTCGTTGCCGTGATTGCCGCGAATACTGTCATCGCCCGCATCGCCAGTGATGATGTCATCGTTGCGACCGCCATCGAGCGTGTCGTTGCCGTCGGCTCCGGTCAGCGTGTCCTTGCCGACACCACCGTCCAGAGAGTCGTTGTCGCTTCCGCCATTCAGAGTGTCTCGGCCATCGTTACCAAGAAGCGTGTCGTTGCCCGAGTTTCCGCTGACCAAGTCGTTACCCAGTCCACCGACGATCGCGTCGTTGCCGGCTCCGCCAACCAGCGCATCGTTGCCGTCGTTCCCTTCGATCGAGTCATCACCCGCTCCGCCGTTGATGTTGTCATTTTCGGTTCCGCCGCGGATCGTGTCGTTGCCGCTGCCGCCGTTCATTGTGTCGAGACCGGCTCCGCCGTCGATCGTGTCATCACTCTTGCTGCCGGTGATCGAATCATTGCCATCGTTGCCATTGAGCTGCATTCGCACCATCCCCAATGTCGCGGCACTGGCGTTAATCGTGTCGTTCCCCAGTCCGCCATTGATCGTCAGCACGGTCGGCAACACGCCGTTCAAATCGCCCACCGTAATCGTGTCGTTCCCGTCGCCGGTGTCGATGTTCACAATCCGAATCGTGGGATTGATCGTCAGTTGATTGCCACCCGACGTGACTTGCAGTATCGCCCCCGACTTGGCAACGGTCACGCTGTCGCTGGCCGCTCCGGTGAAGATCGAGACTTGATCCGAGCCGGACGAGTTGTTGACCTGATCCACGCCGTCGATCGTGGCATCCCATTCAAAGACGTCATCGCCGTCGCCGCCGATGATCGTGTCTCTGCCACCTTGACCTCGCAGCGTGTCGTTGCCCGCTTGGCCATCTAGGCTGTCTTGCCCCGAACCGCCGAGGATCGAGTCGTTGCCGCCGCCCCCCAGCAGGGTGTCATTGCCTCCTTCGCCGTTGATCACATCGTTGCCCGAGTTTCCGACGAGCAGATCATCTCCATCGCGACCGAGCAGTGTGTCACCCGCGTCGACAAACGCGGCTGTGCCCCCAGAACCCGGAACGGGATTGTTGACCTGCTGGCCGGCGCTCGCCATCGCGAACAACCAAACTCCACGGCCCATCGTGCCAGCCAGGAGCACATCGTCAGCAGGGTCGTAACGCAATTCCCAGACCGCCACGTTCGGCAACGAAGTCGCTCCGAATTCCGCCCAAACGCCCGGTACCGACACGGCCATGCGGAAGACACCCTGTAATGTTCCAACGACGACTGCGGGGGTTGCACCACCAATGAACTCGATAGTTCGCATTTGTGTGGTCACAAGGTTGCCAGTCACGTTGATCCAGGCACCGCCGCCATTGGTGGTCATGAACACGCCGCTCTGCGACACGACGTAGGCGTTCTGCCAGTTGGTCGGGTCGAGGACGATGTCGGAGACAAAACCGCCCGGATACACGGCGGCCGTGGCCGCCAATTGAGCGCCTGCCACGGAACGGACAAAGACTTGATTCCCCGAACCGACATAAACCACTTCCGGATTCGGCGTGCCGGCCAGCGTTCCACCATAGGCCAGCGCTGACGCTCCGTTTGCGTTGACACCGATCCCCGCGCCGATGACGTTCACGGTTTGACCGCCATCGAGCGATTCGTAGACCGCGTTCGCAGCGCCGATGATCAGGCGGTTGCCGGCGACGGCGTCGATGGCGATCGGCGTGATGAATTGCGGGACAATCGCGGCCCCGTTGCCTTGGACCGCCAGCGCTGGAAAGGCCCGGCTGATGAAAACGTTATTCACGTCATAGACATCGCTGTGGAAGCCGCCCAAGTTCTGGGCGCTCGCGTAGCGAATCGAGCGGTTCTGTGCCGCCAGTTGGAGGACATCAACCGCCACATCGCCGCCGTCGCCGCCGAATGTTTGTCGCCATGTGAGAGACCCTGTTGCCGTTTGTTCGTTCGTGCCGTTGTCCTGTGCGGTCGCGGTAATGATGTTCGAGTTCGTGTCGTAGTCGACATCGTGTGCTTCAAGCGTCTGAAGATTACTGTTCATTGATGTCCAGGGCGCATTCCCGGTGGGATTCGCTCGGCGATAAATCCCGCCATCGCAACCTAACAACAGATTGCCGTCCGCCGTGAATACCAGTCGACGTGAATCGGCATGTGGAGCGGTGTTCTGAGCGCCCGCTCCCGTGATCGTGGTCTCTTGGCTGCCGGCTGGCTGAGTGGCATCAATTCGAACCACAGCGACTGTAAACGGACCATTTTGAATTCGATCGCCAGCCGCGTACACCAGGTTGGGGTTCGTCGGGTCGGCCGCGATGGCTCCATGCACGGCCCCTTGTTGTCCATTGAAGACAGTCGGGGTATCCAAGGCCGTCCAATTTCCACCGGCATTAGCCGAGCGGAAGAGTCCGCCGAAATTGCCGTTGCCATCGACCACCCCCGCGTAGACCGCGTTGTTCGTGCCCGTCGCATGAACCGATAAGAAGACGGCGGTCGTGGCGTTGTTAATGCCAGTGAGATTGTTCGTCACATTCACCCAAGTCGCCCCGGAGTCATCACTGCGGAAGACCCCCGTTTGTCTCACTGCGATGTAGAACCGAGATGGGTTCGTCGCATCACCTACGAGGTCGGAGACTGGCCCGTTGGGAAGTCCGCTCGACCCGGACACCTGAGTGAATGTCGCGCCGGAATCCGTGCTGCGAAATAGTCCAGCACCACCGCCGCCCGACCAACGTGTGTCGGACGCTCCCATGATGATGTTGCCGCGTGCCGCAACGCTCCGGAAGGTTTGATTTTGAATCGTCGCCGCATTGAGTTCCGTCCAACTCGTGCCGCCGTTCGTTGTCCGCAACAAGCCAGTTTGATTGCCCCCCGTGGCCGCAAAGCTGCTCGTACGCCCAATGCCCGCGACCAACGTATTTCCCGTGGCGTCGGTCGGATCAAACTCAATGTCGCCGATCGACAATGAGGACAGGAAATCCGTTTGCGGAACCCACGTTGGCGACACGGCGGTCGCGTTCAAAGTCTTCCAGACGCCTCCTTGAACCGTCCCCACGTACGCAATGTCGGGATTGGTCGGATGCGTGGCGAGGCCTTGGACGGCACCGGAAATCTCGTCGTTCGGAACGATGTTCGTGACCTGCCCATTCGTGACCGGAGCCGGTCCGGCTGCCGCCCAGCCGTCGTCATTGACGATGAACGTCTCCCCTTCAAAGTCGGCGATCAAAGCGTTCGTCGCGTTCGTCAGCCGCACGAAAAAATTCTCGTCCGTCTCCACGATGCCATCACCCAGAATCGGCACGGTAATCTGAGCCGAGGTCACTCCCGGCGCGAACGTCAGCGTGCCATTCACCGGCGTGTAATCGGCCGTCGGTCCCGTTCCGACAGCCGAACCGTCTGCGGTCGCGAACAAAACGGTCACCGTCTGCACGCTCGCAAAATTCAGAGTGACGGTGAAGATCACATTGGACGTCTGGCCGGTGGCTCCTTCGATCACGTTGGCGGGATTATCAATACTGATCGACACGACATTCGAGATATCAATGATGCTCCGCACCACGTCGTTTCCCGCACCACCATCCATCAGGTCGATGCCACCGCCGCCGATCAGCGTGTCGGTTCCGGCATTGCCAAACATCGTGTCATTCCCGGTCCCGAAACTGAGAGCGAGATTGCTGTCACCGTAGACTTCATCGTTCCCGGCACCGCCGAGCAGACTGTCGTTGCCAGCGTTTCCCAGTAGCGAGTCGTTCTCGCCTTGGCCGTTGAGCAGATCATTGCCGTCGGCGCCGTTAAGGGTGTCATTGCCAGCGCCCCCCAGCAACGTATCATTAGAGAGAATCGTGTTGGGTACCCCATTGAGGATCACTTCGAGATTATCGATCCCAAAATTCTCATTTGTGGCACCTTCAAAGCCGACTCCATCCGCAAAGAAACTGATCATCAATGTGCTCGCCGTGTGAGGAATATTGTTAAACTGGGGATCCAATCCAATATTCCACGCGCTGTCTGGCGAAGGAGCGGTCGTGGGAAATCCCAATTCCACCAACGGAAGTGGCGTCAATTGAACTCCAACCGGTGGAAAATAGGTTTGATTGGTCCCTCCGACCTGATTGTCAAATCCGTTTCGGAAAAATGTTACCCCATCTACACGGATATTAAGGAAGTCGACGCTGAGAGCACCGGTAGGTCCGCCCCAAGAATTAATGATCGCCAACAGGAAGTTTATGTCGACGCTCGTGTGCGTCGGTAGATTTGTAAGCGTCAACGTTGACGGAGTCTGAGGCACTGAATTTCCGCCGGTGGCGTTTTGCAGCAGATTTCCACCAAAAATATTCGCTCCCGTTCCTATGCCCGCATACCCTTGGACAGGAACAGTGGTCGTCGTGCCAGAAAGCTGAGTTGGGACGCCGTTGTCGAAATTCGTGAAAAACGCCGTCGTCGAGATCAATGCGGTAACGGCTTGACCGGTTGCAGCTTCTGCAAACTCCAAATCATTGCCGGCTTGACCGTCGGCGATGTCCGCTCCTGAACCTCCAAGCAACGTGTCGTCGCCCGCACCGCCGAGGATCGAATCGTTGCCGTTTTGACCATCGATCGAATCTGCGCCAGCCATGCCGTTGAGCGTGTCGTTGCCGTCGCCGCCGTTGACCGTGTCCGAGCCGTCATCACTGGTGATGTTGTCATTCCCAACACCGCCATCGATCGAGTCTTGTCCGTCGCCACCCAGAATCGTGTCATCCCCGATTCCGCCATCAACGGTATCCTGCCCGTCGCCAGCATTGATGCTGTCATTCCCCGCGCCGCCGTTAATCGAATCCTGGCCGTCATCTCCCACCAGCGTGTCGGCCAATCCACCGCCAACGATCGAGTCATCGCCATGACCGCCGTTGAGCGACGCGGCCAGGCTCCCGCTTCCCAACAGCGTGTCTTCACCATTCCCGCCATCAACGTTGATCACCAGTGCCGGGTTCGTAAACACGGCCGCCGTCATCCCCGTCAGATCGATCACATTCGCTTCATCACCGCCATGAATCAGCAGTTTCGAAACCGATGCGGCCGGCACGGTCCCGAGCGACGCCAACGGCGACCCATTCGCCAAGACTTGTACGTTCCCCAACAAAACTGGATTCTCTCGAACCGAGACGTTGTCTCCCGAATCGAGGTTGATCTCCAATTCGCCCGAAACAAACGTCGCTGAAACCGTCAGCAGCATTCGCTCTTCCAGACGCTCCATCGCAAAGGCGACTCGCTCTGCCCGACCCACTTTCCAACGAGAACCACGATTCCACGACTGACCGATTCGTTCAATCCAAGAGGTTAGTAACACGGCCTTGATTCCTTTCACCGGCGAGGCATGATCGTCAGGTCACTCCGAAGTCCTACGACCTCGAAAATCCTTCCTAATCTTGTTCGACAACTAGTCAGCAAAACCCTGACAATCCTCAGGGCGTCGTCACAGCTCTAGAAATCGGAATGACCGGCGTGACTGGACTCACCGGTGCAAACCGAACAACGTCGTGGCTCACTCGACGCTAGCGCGTTCCGGCTGAATGAAAAACGCCTCGGTTTGAGTGGACCGAGGCGTTCGGGAGTGCTGCCGGAATCGGGCATCACAAGAGGTCGAGGAGTGTCAGGAGCGCGTTGAGAATGACGAAGTTTTCGTTGATCTCGGCTGGCGCACCGATCAGCACATCGACCCCTTGTCCGCCGGCGAGCGTGTTTGAGCCACTCTGGCCATTGATCAAGTCGTCGCCGTCGTCGCCAACGAGGCCGTCGTTGCCGCCACCGCCGAGGATGGTGTCTTTGCCATCGCCGCCGCTTATGAGGTCGTCCCCTTCTCCGCCGTTGATCAGGTCATTGCCATTGCCGCCGCCGAGCAAGTCGTTGCCGTCACCACCGACGATGTTGTCGTTGCCGTCATTGCCGTTGACGGTGTCGGCTCCAGTGCCGGCGTCGATCGTGTCGTTGCCGTGATTGCCACGGATGACGTCGTTGCCGGCATCACCTGTGATCACATCGTCGTTGCGGCCGCCGTCCAGCGTGTCGTTGCCGTCCGCTCCCGTCAGCGTGTCCTTGCCAACGCCGCCATCCAGAGAGTCATTATCGATGCCGCCATGCAAAGTGTCGCGGCCATCGTTTCCTTGTAGCGTATCGTTGCCCGCGTTCCCGCTGACCAAGTCGTTGCCGAGTCCACCGATCATCACGTCGTTACCGATTCCGCCGACGAGAGCATCATTCCCGTCGTCCCCTTCGATCGAGTCATTGCCGGTGCCGCCGTTGATGTTGTCGTTCTCGGTCCCGCCTCGGATCGTATCATTCCCGTTGCCGCCGTTGAGTGTGTCGAGGCCGGCTCCCCCTTCGATCGTGTCATCGCTCTTGCTGCCGGTAATCGAATCGTTGCCGTCATTGCCGTTGAGCTGCATTCGCACCATACCCAACGTCGCGACGCTGGCGTTGATCGTATCGTTCCCCAGGCCGCCATTGATCGTCAGTACGGTCGGCAGCACGCCGGTGAGATCGCCCACCGTAATCGTGTCGTTCCCGTCAACGGTGTCGATGTTCACAATCCGAATCGTCGGATTGATCGTCAGTTGATTGCTACCCGACGTGACTTGCAGCTTTGTTCCCAGCTTGCCGATTGTCACCGCATCGTTCCCGAGGCCAGTGAAGACGCGCATCGTATCCGAACCGGTTGAACTGCTGACTTGGTCCACGCCATCGGCTGTCGCGTCCCATTCATAGGTGTCGTCCCCCTCACCACCGATCAACGTATCGGCGCCACCTTGGCCACGAAGCGTGTCGTTCCCAGTCTGGCCATCGAGCAAATCTTTGCCCGAACCGCCCAGAACCAAGTCATTGCCGTCGCCGGCCTGCACCGTGTCATTGCCGCCGTCTCCTTGAATCGAATCGTCGCCCGATCCACCCACCAGCGAATCGTCGCCGTCACCGCCGAGCAGCGTGTCACCGCGGCCGGCATTGATCGCAGCCAGAGCCGTGACCGTGACGTTCACCGCCGTCCCCGTGTTTGCGTCCACATAGCTGGCCGTCAGCAAGTCCGCTTCCGATGGCACGTCGATGAGCGCATTGTTGATCACCGGCGTCGCACGCTGAATCGGAATCGTCCCAAAGAAGTTCTGATTCGGTTGCCGAGTCAATACGACCTGTTCGCTGTCGCCACCGGTCGTTGTGACGGTCACAGTCAACGTTGCGGCACCCGAAGCGCGGTCGGTGTCGCACACCGTGATCCCGACCAAATCAATGTCCTTGTACACCGGCTTGTCGAACCGAATCGCTCCCAATTCCGGCGGCATGTCAAACGCCGGCGTCACGACCAGCGAATCGGCATCCGGTCCGGCACCCGCACTGAACCCGAAGCCGCGGCGAGCGAACGCCGTCCAAATCGCGCGTTGATTCGCACCACCGTTGTTGATCACGTCCGCTTGCAGAATCGCATCGCGAGCTTGAATGAATGTCGGGTTCAGCGGCTGCAACTTCAGTCCGTCCATGACCAATTGCAAAGCCACGTTGTTGCCACCGGTCCCGTTGTAGAAATCGGAATCGAAGCCCAGACCCGGCGTGATGTTTCCGTCGCAATCCGGCGTATTGATCCCGTTGATCAGCAGCCAGTTCATGTCCCACAGGACCGTCGACCAAATTTCACCGGAGTTGTGGACTTCCGAGTTGTTTTGCTGAGGGAACAGGTCGCCGTTGTAGTTCGCCAGCGTCAGCGGATTGACCGCCATGTCGAAGTTGTACGGGAACCGTCGAATGCCCGTGCCATTCAGCGGCTGACCGAACACATACGTCCCCAACGGCCGCGAGGTCGTCGCGGTGTCGCTCGTCTCCTGAGTCAGCATGATGGACCACCAATCGCTCCAGCCTTCGCCCATGCCACCGCTTTGCAGCGCGTTCAAGCCGTTGCCGTTGCCGGTCAAGCGATTCGAGATGCCATGCCCATACTCGTGGACGATGATCTGATTCTCGAAGTCACCGTCGCGTTCGGGATTCGTGAGGTTCCAGGTGAACATGGCGATCGTGGGCGAAAAACCGTCCGGCGGAGTGGCCATGAAGGCGTTATTCGCAAAGCCCAGATTCGCTCCCGCCTGAGCATTCGCCAGCACGGGGTCGTTCGCCATCCCGCCGTTGCCGTAGTTATTGACTTGGAAATTCCCGGAGACTTCGTCGAACCCGTATTGATACATCAAGTCGTGCAAGACGTTGGTGACGTAGAACAAGTTCGTCGTGGCGGCGTCGGTGTAGGTACTCGGATTCTGCGTGTCATCGAACGGGAAGTCGAAGACCAAGCCGCTGCCGCCATTCGGCCGTGGTCCCGTCCCGGGCAAGCCCGTAATAAAGAGCTGAATCGGATCATCGTCGCGAGCCGGCTGAGCCGTGACGTTGTTGCCGCGCGTGTCGGTGAACTCCGCGCCGGCAACGCCGTTTGTGTCGTGCCAGCCAAACGGCGAGGCACTGCTGTCTTCGGGATTCACCTGCAACACGCGACCGCCGTCATCGGGATTCAGTTCGTCATACGGAATCGCGTTGTAAGTCGCCGCGTGAACATACGAAACGTTGTGGGTGACTTCGCCCGTGGTGGCGCTGACCGACGAATCGTACCAGCCGATTTCTTCAACCGTCTGCACGTTGATCGTCCAGGACAACTCCAAGCCGCCAGCGTCCGACTTCACCCATTGCAGACGATCGGGCATCGTCGTGCGGACCAGCGTCAATGGAGTCACCGCTGGCGCGATCGGGTCGGAAAGGCCACTCGGACCATTGGGATTGTGTTCGTCTTCGTCTGTCTCACCGCCAATCACGGACCCGTGACTGTGCCCATTGGTCTGCAAGTACGCGGCTAATTCCAGGCCCAATCCGGCAAAGGCTTGATTGGTCGTCAGACCCGGCACGTTCGAGGTGTTCAAGGCCGCCACATTCGGCACGAACGAGCTATTGGCACTCAGCACGCGACCGTCGGCCGCGACGTTCACGTTGATGCTGGCGTCGATGATCGGCAGACCCTGGTGAGTCTGTTGCAGATAAATATGCGTCACGCCGTTGTGCGTGTCGGTGTACTGCCGCGTGATGATATGATTGGTCACATCCGCGTGAGTCAGTCCGAACGCCGCCCGATTGGCGGCAACATAGCTCAGAGCCGACGCGGTCGCCGCCGCCGGCGCGATCACGGTGCTCGGGCCGTCATCATCAATGATCGAGGCCAAACCCGTGGGGTCGGTGATCGCGGCATTAACCGGATTCGAGAGAGTTATCGTGAACGTTTCGTTGGTTTCATCAACCGCATCGGATACGACCGGTACCGAGACGGTCAGGGTCGTCGTCCCCGGCAAGAAATTCAACGTGCCGGTTGTGGACGTGTAGTCTCCCGGAGAGGTCGCCGTTCCGTCGGCGGTCGCGAAGTCCACCGACACCGAACCGAGCGACGATGACGACAGCGTCACCGTGAACACCGCGTTGACGCTGCCACTCGTCCCTTCAATCAGCGTGACATTGTTGATCCCGATCAAAATCGGAACCGCCGAACCACCGCTGACCACTAAGTCGTTGCCGGCACCGCCATCCAACAGGTCGTTGCCGTCGCTCCCGATCAGCGTGTCGTTGCCCGCTTGTCCTTTTCCCGTGTCATCCCCGAAGCCACCCAGCAGCGAGTCATTGCCGCCACCGCCAATCATCGAGTCATTGCCATCCGCGCCATCGACCGTGTCATTTCCCGCCGCGCCGTTGAGCGTGTCGTCCCCCGCTTCGCCGGCCACCGAATCGTTCTCGGAACCGCCCGACAGGAAATCGTTGCCGTCACCGCCAAATAGACTGTCGACTCCCGCTTGAGCGTCCGCGAAGTCGTTGCCGCCATTGCCGGAAATCGTGTCGTCACCGGCCCCGCCCAACATCGAATCATCGCCATCGTTGCCGTTCAGCACATCTGCGCCGGCCATGCCGTTGAGGGTGTCGTTGCCGTCGCCGCCATTGACCGTGTCCGCTCCATCATCGCTGGTGATGTTGTCATTGCCCCCATTGCCGTCGATCGAATCTTGGCCGTCACCACCGAGCACCGTGTCGTCTCCGGTTCCGCCATCGACTGTGTCCTGACCGTCGCCTGCATTGATGTTGTCATTTCCCGCGCCACCGTTGATCGAATCCTGACCGTCGTCACCCAGAAGCGTGTCCGCCAATCCGCCACCAACGATCGAATCATCGCCGTGACCGCCATCCAATGATGCAGCTAGGCTCCCGCTTCCAAGCAGCGTGTCTTCGCCATTGCCACCGTCAACGTTGATCAACAGCGTCGGGTTCGAGAACGCCGCCGCCGTCGTCCCCGTCAGATCGATCAGATTCGCTTCATCGCCGCCGTGAATCAGCAACGTCGAAACTGATGCCGCCGGCACGGTCCCAAGCGACCCCAAGGGGACTCCGTTGGCCAGAATTTGCACGTTTCCCAAAGACGTCGGATTCTCCCGGACCGAGACGTCGTCTCCAGAGTCCAGGTTGATCTCCAACTCACCAGCTATGAATGTCGCCGAAACCGTCAGCAGCGAACGCTCTTCCAGCCGTTCACTCACTGTGGCGAAACATTCCGGACGGCTGTCCTTGCGACGTGACCGAGAACTACGACCAGGATTCCACGACTGACTAAGACATTCAATCCATGAGGTTAGTAACACGGGCTTGATTCCTTTCAACGGCGAATGATCGTCAAGTCACTCCAAAGTCCTACGACCTCGAAAATCCTTCCTAGTCTTGTTCGACAACTTGCCAGCAAAACCCCGACAATCCTCACGGCGGCGTCACAGCTCCGGAAATCAGAACGACCGACACGATTGGATTCACCGGCGTAAACCGACCAGCGGCGAGACTCACCGAAACCGGTGAAAGCCCTACAACTGCTACAGTTTGACAGGCAAGCTTGCACCACTCGTTCACACGATCATCGGTCGCTACCGAATCCTCAGCCGTCGAAAGTGAACCTCGAAGTCTTCCGACTGAAGTCCAATCTTCCCGGAAGTCAGCTCCCCAGGTTGGCTCGTGCAAACCACCGAGCCATTCAGCCGAACAACCAACCCGCCTGCTTGCGATTCGATTTCCAGCTCGTTCCATTCCTTGGCCGGCCTGCGTGCCGACTCACGCGCCGCAGATTCATCTTTCAGTTCCACATCCGCCGCACCACCATTCGGCTTGATCGTCCCCAACTCCGCGAACTTCCCCTGCACTTCCAGCGACTTCGGCCACTGTTTATCCGGTGGCTGGATAAATAACAGCACGCCGCTGTTCGGATTGAAGTCCGCAGCCTTCGCTTGCTCCGGCGAGGCGACGAAGCGCATTTCCAGTCGTAACGTGAAATCCCCAAACGATTCCTGCGAAACCAAATACCCCTTTGGCTTTCCCGAACAAACAATCGTCCCGTCAACAGTTCTCCAAGTTGGCGGCAAGTCTGCTTTCGGTGGTTTCGCAAAAAACGGCTCGAAGTCCGCAAGAGCCAGGCTCCGAAATCCTGCCTCCACTTGGAAGTCGTCCATCTCTTGGCTCGCAGCAACCGGCAACGTTGGCCGATCGGCGCCGCAGCCCGTCATCACAACAGCGATCAGCAACAGGGACAACCGAAACATCGTCAAGACTCCGACACTTTGAGTTTGCTCACGAGCCGGGGTCATTCGGCATGAGCGCGGTGAAACAGTTCGCGAAACGTTCCGCGAAGTGACTTGTGCAGGAAACGCACAAACGACGCGGAAAGCTGGTTGACGATGATGAGTTCAACCACATCGGCAAAGTCTTTGTGAGTCCGTCGCAAGTTGCCCGCTCCGCAAGCCAGTTTGGTTTCGATCAAGCGAGCCAACGACAACACGGGGAGTCCGTCCTTGATCGCCAGAGATTTTGGAAGACCCGGATCAGGGAGGAGAACTTCGCTTCCATTTCCAGCGCGATCTCCCGCGAGCAACAATTGAATGGGAATGCCCGTCGCAGTTTGGAACTCGTGATTTTTGGAAGACCACCGAAATCCCGACGCTTCCAGAGCCGCTCGGATCGCCTCGATATCGTCACGACAGACGAGCAGATCGACATCCACGGTGTTTCGTCGATAGCCGTGCAGGCAAACGGCTACCCCTCCGATGATTGCGTGCGGAATTTTCAACTCGGCCAACGTTTCGTGGCACAGCACGGCGGCATCCCACAAAGTGGCGTTTCCCAACATCGCGTAGATTCTTTCGCTCGTGATCACGTCAGGTAACTCCGGCTCGTTGTCTCTGAACCGGATTATTTCACTAACCCGAAGCGTTAGCGAGGGGCTGTGAATTTTTCGAGCCGCGACCCTGAGGAAGCGTTTATTTCAAGGATTAGTACGACCACTTCCTCACGATCGCGGCTCAATTCTTCACTGCCTCGTCGGGTTAGTTGTGCAATTGACCCAACCGCTGTCGAGCCACCTCGGCCCAAGGTCCGCGCTGATCGTGTTCCAAATACGCTTGCCAATGAGGCACCGCCTCAGCCGACCGATTCAAAGAATGCAACAACTCCGCCTTGTGAAAATGCGCATCCGGGTAACTCGCATGGCAATTGATCGCGATGTCAAACGCATCCAAGGCCGACGCCGTCTGACTCAACTCCGCCGCGACACATCCAAGTTGGGTCCACGCTTCGAGGTATTGCGGATCCAATTCCGCTGCAACATGAAACCGCTCAAATGCTCCCGTCACATTCCCCGCGCGATACAACGCCTCGGCCAAATGAAAATGAGCCTCGGGATCAACCGGTCGATCGACCACCACCAACCGAAACGCCTCAACCGCATCTTCCGCCCGACCCGCTTCCAACAGCCGCACACCTCGATCAAACCAGTCATCCGGCAACCAAGCACTCGCGCCAACGGTCGCCTCGACATCAACGGCCGATTCGTGATCGGCCGTTCGCGGCGGCCAGTCGAGTCCCTGATCGAAGGGCAAGATCGAGGGTTCTTCGACGTGACTGCTATCGGCCGTCGCGACCAGTTTGTCGGCTGGCGCAGAATCCGCATCAAAATCAAACAGCCGTTGCCGAGTCGATGGCTCAACGATCCCCGCCGCATCGCGCAACACGACATGCCGGTCACGAGCCAACAACGTCAACTGCGCCAACGAGCGTTCCGTCCCTGGCAACATCGACTGCAAACGACCGAGGCTGGCCTCCAATTCGTGCTGCGAAATCCCCGCCTGCAACAACTCCGCCAATCGCCGCACGCAAGCGACTTCACCAAAATCAAAATATGGCAGGCGAAAAACTTTCTTCACCGGCCGAATCAATCCGATCCGCTCCCAGTGCCGAATCAGCCCGACCGAAACTTTGAGCGACTGGCTGAGCATCGCCGGAGTCAGCAACCGATGCACCTCGCGCCGCCGCTCTTCCAGGCCGAGCAAATGCAGCCACTCCGATTCCGGCAACACACGAATGCTCAACCCCTGCTGCCGCCACTCGGTGACTTGCTGCAACTTGACCGACGGCTTGCCATCCTCTTCGAGCGGCCAGCCTTCTTCACCCACGACCAACATCGTGGTTTGTTTGCTGACATGCGGTGTCGCCGTTCCCCCGTGCTCCTCGGCCAACTCCGCCCCCTGCCGATGCGTCATCGATGCCAGACGCCCCGTGAAGCTCAGGCGTTCGCTTGCCAAACACGGAGAGCTGGTCAGGTTCAAGTCATTTGATTCGAGAGATTCGTCGTCCATGCCGCGAGGATATCCCGCCCAGTCGGCTTTTCAAACCACTGCCAGTGGAGATCACGACGCACATTTCGCGATAGCGCATTAACCGAAGCATCAGCTAGGGCAAGCGTTCCACGGGAGCACCAATTCCAAGACTTGTGGAGCGCTCGCCCTCACTAACACTTCGGGTTAGTCTTTTCGGCCAAGACAACTCTTCGCTGGATTTCCCATGACCGATTCCGCTCCATCAACAACCTTCCGGTCGCTCAAGCTAGACCGCCCGATTCGGCTGGCGGTGCTAATCTCCGGCGGCGGGACGACGTTGGTCAACTTTTTGAAGAAGATCAAAACCGGCGAGTTGAGTGCCGAGATTGCCGTCGTCATCGCCAGCCGAGAAGGCATTGCCGGGATCGAGCGAGCTCACGAGGCGGGGTTGCCGTGTGAAGTGATCGCTCGCAAGCAATTCGATTCGGTCGAGAGTTTTTCAAACGCGATTTTTGAGCGTTGCCGCGCGGCCCAGGTCGATCTGGTCACGCTGGCGGGGTTTCTGTCGCTGATCCGCATCCCGCCGGACTTCGAGCGCCGAGTGCTCAACATTCACCCGGCGCTGATTCCGTCATTCTGCGGCCAGGGTTTTCACGGACATCACGTTCACGAAGCGGTGTTAGCTCGCGGTGTGAAGCTCAGCGGCTGCACTGTCCACTTCGCCGACAACGAATATGACCACGGCCCAATCCTCGTCCAACGCGCCGTCCCAGTCCTCGAAGGGGACAGCCCCGACACCCTCGCCGCGCGCGTCTTCGAGGCCGAGTGCGAAGCCTATCCCGAAGCGATCCGACTTTTTACAAGGTCAAGAAATCTTGAGGAACCATCATGAAGATCACGGAAATTGTCTGCCAAGTTTTGCGTTGTGAATCGGTCGTTGCCAAGACCGCCAGTTGCCAGGACGTCGTGCTGGTGCGAGTCCGCACGGACGACGGACTCGAAGGAATCGGCGAAGCGGATTCGTCGCCGGAAGTCGTGAAGGCGATCATCGACGCGCCGTTCAGTCACAACATTGCCTGCGGCCTGCGGCAGATTTTGATCGGTGAGAACCCGCTCGAAGCAGAACGTCTGTGGCAAAAGATGAATCGCCGCACGATGTACTTCGGCCGCACGAGTGTCACCGTCTCGGCGATGGCAGCGGTTGATATGGCCTTATGGGACTTGAAAGGCAAAGCCTTTGGTCAGCCGATTCACCGACTGCTCGGTGGCGCATTTCACAAAGAAATTCCGGCGTATGCTTCAATTCTGTTCGGCCGCGACGGCGAACAAACCGCCGACATCGGCCGCCGTTGGATCGAAGCCGGATATCGTGCGGTCAAGTTCGGTTGGGAACCGATGGGGACCTCGGAAGCGGTCGATATCGACCTCGTGCGCGGCGCTCGGAAAGGACTGGGCGACAGCGCGACGTTGTTGATCGACGCGGGCTGCGTCTGGGATGCTCGCACGGCGTTGCGGCGCGCTCACAAGTTTGCCGACTTCAACATCGAGTGGCTTGAGGAGCCGCTTCGTCAAGCGGACGTCGAAGGCTATCGCTGGCTGCGCGACCATTCCCCGGTTCCGATCGCCGCTGGCGAGGGGGAATGCGGTCGCGAATCGTTCCGTCCGCTGATTGACCAGCACGCGCTCGATGTCTATCAAGTCAATCTGTCGCGCAACGGCTTCACCGACGCCAGCTACATCCGCCAACGCGTCGAAGAAATCGGCGCGCGGCTGTGCAATCATTGCTACACCAGCCCGATCACCGTCGCCGCCAGCCTGCACTGGCTCAGCACTTGCCGCGACGCCTTCATCTTCGAGGACTGCGTCGAAGACGTCCCGATGCGCAACGACCTGACGCTCGAACGAGTCCAAGCGGACCGCGACGGCCTCATCCGAGTCCCCGATCGGCCCGGCCTTGGGGTGACGCTCAATGAAGAATTCGTGAAGCGGTATCTGATTGCAGAGTCACTATGAACGAAGTCTAAATTTCTTTCGTATTCTGCGCTACGCTTCCATCAAGGCAAATTAGCCAGCCGTGGCCTTAGCTCTTTAGCTCGCTTGCTATTCGTGAGGCATCTCGCGGGAAATCAAAGCCGACCGACCGAGTTAAGTTGTCGGGCGGCGGCTTTGCGCTGTTCGGCAATCTTTCGAGATTTGTCCCGACTGGGACAGGCACGCAGTCGCCGAATCGCGCATGATGACGTCAGCCTTCCGCCCGAAATCGATTTTGAACTGCATCCAAGGAGGGATGCTGGACTCGTCATGGACGACATGTACCCAAAAGGGGGACGTGTGATGTTCCGAGTAAATCTTAGAAAGCTTCTATTGAGCGTGATGGTCGGAGGACTCGCGATGGTGGCAGTCCCAATTTACGGCGGCGGCCACGGCGGAGGTGGTGGTGGCCACGGCGGTGGTGGTCACGGTGGTGGCGGAGGCCACATGGGCGGTGGCGGATTCAGTGGCGGCCACTCAGGGGGTGGCTTCAGTGGTGGCCACTCGGGCGGCAGCTTCAGTGGCGGTCATGTGAGCGGCGGCGGACTCAATGGCGGTCATGGGGGTGGCGGCGGACTCAGCGGCAGCCATTACGGCGGCGGGGCACCTTCGATCTCGCATGGTGGTACCGGCGTTTCTCGTTCAATGAGCGTGCCCCCTTCGCAGTCCTGGAGTCAGTCTGGAACAGCACGATCGGCGACACATTCCTTTGGCCAATCGGGGAGCAATTTGTCGGGTCATCACACGCTTGGGGGAACTTCAGCGTCCACGAACTCAGGCTTCGCGCACCGACACTTCTCGGCGAATTCGGCTTCGACCAATAACTCACTCATGTCAAGAAACTCTGTGAGCGGCCTGACACACCACTCGGTTGCGAGGCCGTTGAATGGCGGCAGCGCGTCTCTGCAATTGGCTCATCGTAGTTCGACCGGCTTCGGCCAGAACGGCAACAACGTTCATCACGGAAACAACTTTCATCACGGGAGCAACAACAACAATTGGTACAACCATCCGTCACGGCGATCATCGATTTTCCTTGGTTTCGGTTCGCCGTTTGGAAACTATTGGGGCTATCCGGGCTATAACAACTGGTCGTATTACTCTTCACGCTATTGGTCGCCGTGGTATCGCAATTCTTTCGCCCTGGGCTACGGCGGTTACGGATACGGTGGCTACGGATACGGCAGTTACTCTCCGTCGTTCGGCTACCAGTCCGTCTGCAACTACTCGAACTCGTATTACATGCCTGCCTCGCTGTCTACGACGACGGCCTACGCTGACCTCACGCCGGTGACGACGGTCACTGGTCCGACCAATACCGACTTGCTGGCCGATCCGTCTCCTTTGGCGGCCGAACAAGACCCGGCGGCGCTCGGCCAGGATTTCGCAACGCTCGGCGAACAGGAATTCCGGGGTGGCCGCTATGCCTCGGCTGTACGAACTTGGCGACATGCACTGGTCGATGAGCCGGGCAACGGAGGTTTGATGCTGCTGATGGCTCAAGCGCTGTTCGCCACTGCCCAGTACGACGAGGCGGCCGGAGCCGTACAGCTCGGCATGCAAATGCTCCCCGTGGAAAAATGGGGGACCGTCGTGGAACATTATCGCGAGCTGTATCCCAAGATCGGCGACTACACGACGCAGCTTCGAGCCTTGGAGAAATTACGCGACGAGAAGCCCGAAGATCCCGCGTTTCGATTTCTATTGGGATATCACTACGGCTTCCTCGGTTATCCCAAACAGGGCCTCAAGCAACTCGACAAGTGCGGCGAAGTGGCTCCGCAGGATGAACTCGCGAAAAAGTTGCAAGAGCGGATGCAGGTTTTGCTGAATCCGAAATCCGTTCCGCCCAAACCGATGCCAGAGTCTGCGGCTGATCAACCGCCACCGGCAACACCTCCGGCCACAAAGGACGACAAAACCCCCTAATCGCGACTCGTCGATTGGATTTTCCAACGCCTGGCTTCTCCGTAAGAAGCCAGGCCTTTTTGTTGTCGGACACAACCTGAGACACCAATGAAGAACAAGTTACATGAGCGAGTTCGCGACGTTGCCGAAGCAGCTTTGGTGCGATCTCCGTCGGTTGGGCCGCTGGATATTTTGATCGGTCTGCAATGGCTGTATTGAGGACATGTCGACCGGTGGCAAAATGGAATTCAGAATCAACTCGAAGCGTGGCGAAACGGCGAAGCACTCGTCCCACGAATTGCGGATTGGAATAGGTTCCCAGGCCGAAGAGCTGTTTGGAGCCGAGGAACCTTCGGAAAACGATGACGGCATACAACTGCTGACGCCGCAACGGCAACTGCGGGTTCGCACGCGAATCGGCTTTTGATACGCTCCCGACCCGCTAGCCAAACGATCTTGTTGGATTCAGGAGGAACCGCGCGATCATGTCTGATGCTTCCGCTCACACGCCCGATACGGCGACCGACTCGGCTCCGGCCCTGCGACCCGATCAGATGACTCCCGAAGTTTGGCTTCGCGACGTCTATCAAGGTGACCACGCCAAACAGCTCACGCCGCGAGCGGTCATCACCGGGATGCTGATTGGCGGCGTGATGTCGATCTCAAATTTGTACGTCGGGCTGAAAACCGGCTGGGGTCTGGGAGTCACGATCACGGCATGCATCATTGCGTATGCCGTGTTCAATGCCCTGCAAAGAATCGTGCCGGCCTATCGCAACGATCACTTCACCATGCTGGAAAATTACACGATGTCCAGCGCGGCAAGCGCGGCAGGTTACATGTCGTCGTCGGGATTGGTCTCGGCCATTCCGGCGCTGTACCTCGTCACGGGACGCCAGTTGAACGCCTGGGAAATGATGAGCTGGATTGGGGCGCTGTCCACGTTGGGCGTGTTTATGGCGATTCCGTTGAAACGGCAATTGATCAACGAAGACGGCTTGCCGTTCCCGTCCGGAATTGCGACGGCCGAAACGCTCAAATCGATGCACTCGTCGGGAGCCGAAGCGCTGAACAAGGCCCGCGCACTGATGTGGTCAGGTTTGATCGGCGCGATCGTGGCTTTGTGGCGCGATGCGTTGCCAGCCGTCTGCGCTTGGGTCGGCAGCAAGATGCACTTGAAATGGCCGAAGACGTTTGGCGAGCAAGTGGGACTGCCCAGCGAGTTCCCCTTGTTTCCCGGTGAAACTGGTCATGGTCTGCTTGGTCGCCTGACGATCGGCTGGGAAGGATCTCTGATCATGATCGCCGCCGGTGCCATCATGGGGATTCGGGTCGGCGTTTCGTTACTCATCGGATCGCTGATTTACTTCGGAATCATCGGTCAGACTCTGGTCGAATTGGGCGTGGTGAAGCCGGGTTACAAAGGCATCGTCTCGTGGACGCTGTGGCCAGCGACGGGAATGATGGTGGCGTCTGGTTTGTTATCGTTTGCGTTTCGTTGGCGCACCGTCTTCAAGGCGTTCAGCGGCTTAACACGCATGATCGGGCGGCGCGAGGGCGAGGTTGATCCCCTGGAACGAATTGAAGTTCCCGGATCGTGGTTCGTAATCGGCGTAACCATTTCGGGAGTGCTGTGCATCGTTCTCGGCCAAGTGATTTTTGGCATTGTGTGGTGGATGGGTCTGCTGGCCGTGTTGATCACGTTTTTGTTGTCGATTGTTGCTGCGCGAGCGACTGGCGAAACCGATGTCACGCCGATCGGTGCGATGGGGAAGATCACACAGCTTTCGTACGCGGTGATCACGCCACGAACTGATCCGACGCAGTTTGCGTCCACCAATTTGATGACCGCGTCGATCACGGCCGGAGCGGCATCCCATGCAGCGGACCTGCTGACCGATTTGAAGTCGGGATATTTGCTCGGAGGCAATCCGCGTAAACAGATGTTGTCGCAATTGTTTGGCGTCTTGGCGGGGACGTTGTTCTGTGTGCCGATTTACTGCGCGATCGTCGATCCGAAAGAACTTGGCAGCACAAAACTCCCGGCTCCCTCGGCCAAGGTTTGGCAAAGCGTTGCCGAGATGCTGGGCAAGGGCCTGCACGCACTGCCGGCGGGAGCGTTACAAGCCATGATCGTCGGCGCGGTGATCGGAGTTTTGCTCGCCCTGTTAGAGGAATGGCTTCCGAAGGAAAAGCGGAAATGGGTTCCTTCGGCCACGGGGTTGGGGATCGCGGGAGTGATTCCCGCGTTTAACTCCATGGCGATGTTTCTGGGTGCGGCGATTGCCTTTGTCGTCGCGCAAAAGAAGCCGGAACTCGACGAACGATACACGATCCCGGTTTCCTCGGGCTTGATCGCCGGCGAATCTTTGATGGGCGTCGCTATCATCCTCTGGCTGCAAGGCCCGGATTTGGTAAAGAAGCTGTGGGAGGCCATGGGCTTCGGCGGCTGACAAAGTTCAGCGCTCGGTAATTTGTAAAACCGGAGTGGCACAAAGTTCGTTTTGTCTCGTCCGCGACGGAAAGCCGATTGTCGCGTGGGCCAGCTTCCTCCATTCACCCGAAGCGTACTCGCACACCGGTCAGCCGATCGGCGAATTGTTGGCGTCTCCGTTACACCGGCGAGCCAGAGGGCGTTGGTTGAATGCCAACGGGATGATGCCGGTCTACAAAACCGAATCCGACACAAAAATGATGTGATCCGGAGATGAAGCCACGTTCAATGGCAGGCATCGTCTGGGGTGGTCAGAATGTGAGCATCACCCCGGCCATCACCCAATCGGAGATTCGAGATGAAACGCTATTTCGGTACAGCTCTGATGGTCTTCGTGGTCGCAGTCGGTGCGTATGCCGTTGCCGACAACCTGCCACAGCCGCAGGCGCCTGTCACCAACGACCCCGTCAAAACAGAATCCACTGCGAGTTCCCAGCAGGACAACAGCAACACTCCGCTGCCGTCGGAAGCGGTGACGGACAAGCCGCGGGCGGTCTCGCCGGAAGGGATCGCATATCTGGAAAGTCGGCGCAAGAATCCGCCCTTCGGTGCAGCCGACTTCGATCTCAAGGGGTTGCGGGCCGGCATGGGCTCACGCCAAGAGCCTGCCAACAAAGACATCAAACTCATTCGCTTGAAGATCGGAGAGATTCCGTGTGAATGGGTTCTGGCACCCGGCGCGGACCCTGATGTGCGGCTCCTGTATCTACACGGCGGCGGCTGGGTCTCAGGGTCGGGAGGAAACTATCTTCCGCTCGCGGCCGACATCTCGGTAGCGGCCAAGTGTGTCGTGCTTCTACCCGACTACCGGCTGGCGCCGGAGTATCCTTTCCCGGCCGGGCTCGATGATTGTGTCGCCGCTCACGACTGGCTGATCGCGAACGGGCCGTCCGGCCCCGGCCCTGCCAAGGCGACATTCATCGCCGGGGATTCGGCGGGCGGCAACCTGACTCTGGCAACGTTGCTGGCGCTGCGAGACCGCAAGCGACCGCTCCCGGCGGGAGGGATCGCCCTTTCGGCGGCTACGGATTTCACGTTGGCGAGCGAGTCCCTGAAGACAGTCCATGACCCCATTATTAGTGCGCGAACCATGCCCGAGTTTCGGGATCGTTATCTGGAGAAGACGGATCCCCGCAACCCGCTGGCTTCACCTGTCTTCGGCGACTACCGCGGCATTCCGCCGCTGCTGATTCAGGTCGGCGAACACGAAATGCTCCGCGACGACAGCGTCCGAGTGGCGAAGAAGGCTCTTTCGGATGGAATCCCTGTGAAGTTCGAAGTCTGGCCGGGTATGGTCCATGTGTTCCAGATTAGGGGGCTTCCGGAATCCCGGGAGGCCATCAAGCAGATCGCCGAATTCATGCGATCGAAACTCCCCAAACCATAACCCGCGCTGCATCAGGGAAGCGCGAAGTTCGGCGACCGTTGTCTAGTATGCTCGCTCAGCTTTGGCGTGATGTTCGACATGGTCCCATAGGCGTTGAATTGCTTGCCGCTCAGCGCGAACTGACGGAAGCAATCGGGGAAAGTTTCTGCGAAGCAACTTTAATAATCGCATCGCCGTCGCCATCGAAAAACGGAATGTCGACGCGGTCGCGGTGAGCGGCGACAAGTGAATGCGAGACGATCGCTGAGAGTGCCTGCGTGTGCTGAAAACGTGAGGGAGCAATCGCCTCGAATCTGGTCCGACTAGCGGACGGTGAGAACTTTGGACGGTTGTCCGCGCAGCAGTGATTGGAATGGCATCAACTGGCTCCGTATGCTGCCCGCTTCATTCCACATCACCAAATCAACACCACGGCGAACGAACATGGCGAAGAGGAAGGTGGCGAGTGGCAGCGCCGCGAACGGCACCGCCGCCAATCTCGGCTTTGAGGCCAAGCTGTGGCTGACGGCCGACAAGCTCCGCAACAACATGGATGCGGCCGAGTACAAGCACGTCGTGCTCGGGCTGATCTTTTTGAAATACATCTCCGACGCCTTCGAGGAGCGGCATCAGAAATTGCTCGCCGAAGTGGGCGAAGGGGCTGATCCCGAAGACCCGGACGAGTACCCGGCGGACAACGTCTTCTGGGTGCCGACGGAGGCTCGCTGGCAGACGCTGCAAGACCACGCCAAGCAGCCGACCATCGGCAAGCTGATCGACGAGGCGATGGTCGCCATCGAGCGGGACAACCCACGGCTCAAGGGCATCTTGCAAAGGATTTTGGCCGGCCGGCGCTCGACAAGCACCGCTTGGGCGAGCGGGTCGACGTGATCGGCACGATCGGGCTGGGCGATGCCGAGAACCGCTCGAAGGACATCCTGGGCCGCGTCTACGAATATTTTCTCACGCAGTTCGCCAGCGCCGAGTGAAAGAACGGCGGGCAGTTCTACACGCCGCGCTGCGTGGTCCGCGTGCTGGTCGAGAGGCTCGCGCCGTACAAGGGGCGAGTCTACGATCCGTGCTGCGGCCTGGCGGGGATGTTCGTGCAGAGCGAAAAGTTTGTCGAAGAGCATGGCGGACGCAGATGTTTGGCGATGATCTCGTTCTACGCCACTGAAACCTTCGCTAAGTCGGCTGGTTGGAGAAGCTAAAACAATCTTCGTTCGACCGCTCTGATGCCGACTTCCCAACTTTCATCGAGCAGAAAATCGCCATGCCTTCCATCAGCACGACAAACGCCAAGCCCGAGATCTATCTGAAGTCCCAGTTGGGACAAAGTTGCCAACAAACTCGCGTCAGTGGACAAGCAGTTGACGAGAACTGGAAAACAACGACTCCTGACCCGAATGGCACTGCCGAAGTCGCAGACAATGACGTCGGCGCGCAACGGTAGGACGCACGCGTGAGAGGCGTGATGAGTGCGAGTCATCGGCGATGATTTCCACGAGCGGTGGGACCAATTGGTCTTGGTGGTGAGAGCTTCGTGGCCCTATGGTCCGCTCAGGGTGAGACCTTTCTTGGGCGTGAGCGTGGATGCTGGGCCAAGGAAGGTCTCATGTCTTTTCGCTCATCGAGTGGGGAATCCGGAAG
>JANMIF010000106.1:0-3909 GCA_031375695.1 Planctomyces sp. | reverse complement strand
GTCCAGCCTGCACGATGTGCCGTAGCGAGGGAGAGTGGCCTCATTAGGAAGCGTGTGGAAACACGCGCGGTGAATCGGGCGAAGGCTCGGTCACAGTTGCCGCCTATCCAGGGCGGACCTTCTGTGCGCGGCAAGGCAGTCGCGTCCCGTTCGCGTCTATGCTGGGAGTGATGTCCCGGCAGAGCGAAAACGAAAGGGCTGAGGGGCTTCGTGCGACATTGGTCGCCACCCCGTTGGGAGAATTGCAATCGTCACACCGGTTCGGTGTGGCTGTGTCCTTGGCAGGCAGCATGCGGCCGATAGTGGTGGCTCGGGAGAGCGACCTCTGTTGGCGGCGAACTGACGACGAACGCTCGGGGTGCGTACTGACGCAGCCGGGTGTTCGGCCGAGGTTTTGCGTGTGTGGGTACTATGAATTGTGCGGGTACACTGACGAAAGCAGTGCGGCACGCACACCCTCACGACAAATGCAGTCGTGGAATGAGGCACTTGCTTCGCGGCATTCGTACGTCGCGTCGCAAGGGGGCTCGTTCGGTATCGTGACAAGCCAAGGATTTGCAACGGCTTCGTGGGATTGTCCGTAACAATCCCACACTCTTGAATTGGGCCGAGCGATGACCGCAGGATGACAACTTTTTTCTTGCGTGACTCGCGGCCCCGTGCTTTGGTGGCCGTTAGGAGTTGCTCATGCCGTATCGTTGTGTCGCCACCAGCCCTGAAGGTCTCGTTCAACAAGTCGCAGTCAGTTACCTGCGGCATGGCTATTGGTGGTATGTCACCGGTCGGATACCCGGATCGAAGCCACCAGAACTGATTGACCAAAAGCTACTGGCCAAGTACGAGATCGCGATCACTGAACGGCAACGCGCCTACCGCAAGCAACGTGGGTTGGCGAATATGCAGTACATTCGATACGCGAACTGGTTCCTGCTTCTGGTCAGCGACGGCCATCACGCATTCAAGCAGCAAGAACGTGAGCAAATCCGAGACTGTCGGCGTCACCCCATTCGTTTCGAGGGGTATTCCCTCAGCTACCGTCGTGGCGGCGCGACTCCCAAGGGAGGTGGTGAACCGAAGTGGCACGCCTGCGTCCGCATTGAGCCATCAACCTACAAGGAATTGAAAGCCTATTTCATGACGCGAGCCTGCCATCGTTCGGTTGTCCATCTGGCCGATGACTTTCGACGCATTCCGTTCGCTCGGTACGCGCCGATCCGCCGACAACTGTTGCACATTCACCGCGCCGTCAATCGTGCCCGCGATCAAATGGGCTATGACCCCGTCCCGGTCTCCGCGCTTTGCTTGCGGAGAAAAATCGCACTCCCCTTCGCTGAGTGCTCCGACCAACCGCCATCAGCCGTAGCGGCCTGATGGCAGCGCAATTTGTCTTTTTCTATCTGGTGTCACTGCTGCTGGCGATCAAGAACCCCGGGCCAACAGTCTGGATACTCTGCTTCTATGTGTCTGCGGTGATTCGCAGTATTTGGATCTCTCGCCGCTGGCATTGAGGTCGCAAATTGTGGTGCGACGCTCCGCGTCGCAATTCACGACGCGGAGCGTCGTGCAACATTGGTGGTCCGTCATGCAGCCAGAATGGCCCCCGTCGAATCCGCTGTGTTCTCCGACCGATCGCGCACCGCTGCAATGATCTGAGTCGCCGTCCGTTGCACACATCCCAGCGATTCCCGCAACGTCTCCTCGGTTCCTCGACAGAGTTGAATGTAATCGGAGCTGTGTGTGGTCGAGTCGATCCCGAACGCTCGGCAGACCGTGTAGGCCACGGCTTCGGCTTCCGTCTCCAGAACTTTTCGAGTCGCGTCCTTCAGGCGGCCAGTTCGTTGGTGAATCAGCTCGTGGGCGAACTCGTGAACCAACACGGAAAACTTTTCGGACTCTGGCAGATTCGGTGAGACTTTGATGGCACCCGGTGTGGAGATTCCTTTCGCCCCCATCGGAAAGCCGATGTGGCCGTATTCCAGAGTGACTCCGGCATCACGAACCGCGTCTTCCAGATGAGGCAGCCAGCCCGAAGCGTCGCCGTTCACTTCGGCGAATTGAGGGAGTGGATCTCCTTCCGTCTGAGAAACATCGAAGACATAGGCGATTCGAAACCCGAACACCGATTTCTCTCCGTCACTCGTCGTCGTCTCTCGTTCATCGCAGTCATTGCGACGCGACATCGGCGCAAAGATGGCAATGCCATGCTCCCCCTTCGTGACACAACGACCGAACTTTCTCCAGGCGTGAAAACCCGCCACGCGCGAAGCGTCCGGCCGTTGCGCTGAAATTAGGATCGCGTTATTCAGACTGTAGCGGTGGAACTTCGCCACGGTGTCCAAGAACCGTTTCAGCGTCTCGCTTTGCCCATTCCTCAGTGCCTCATTCAGTGCGGCGATTCCTTCTTCAACCAGTTTCATTGCTTCTTCTCGTTTCATTGTTGTGCTCCCTGTGCATGATCGCAGCCGGCATCTGCGTCGTTCATCTATCAGTTGACCTGCCGGTGGCCAGTCCAAAGAGGCCCACGGCAACTCAAGGTGGAGCCTTGGCCGCCGGCCAAGCAGCAGCGAGCGCCGCAGGCGGGAGCGGACCTTGACGCCGTGGTACGATGAGAGACTGCCAGCGAGCGGACAGTGTTTGATCTCCCCGCGTTAGGGATTCGCAGGGTGCGCAGCAGTCCGGCCTCGGCCGGACCGAGCGGAAGCGGAGCCCGGAGCAGCCCGGCCCGCAGGGCAACGCCCAAATCCAATGTCTGGCGGCAATCAACCGGCAACAACGAGCGTCGAAAGGATAGGCTCAGTCGACATCGACTGGCCTACTTCGGTCGATGTGACCGAAGCACAGCCTCCGATGGAGAGAAGGTAAAAAGCGGCGAAAGCCATATTCGCTCTGCGGCGGCCCTGGCGCGACTCTTCTGCTTTGCAAGATGGTGTCGGCAAGTCACGCCTCAGCGGCGTTGTGCCAGTCGTTCGATCCTGTAGCCGCCTGATGTCTAGGGAACGGACAGAACGCGCAGGGCGTGCTGGACCGACAGCGGCCCAACCGCCGCGCGAAAAAACGTTCCGATTCCCGTCACCCCACCTTGTTTTCTAAGTGACTTGCTGGCGAATTGTCGATCTGGATGGGGTCTGTCAGAACTCAGAATGATATTGCCCGAATGGAGGTGGACTGCTTCAATGCTTCGAGCGATGTGCATAGCCGACCTTCCGACGCGTGAATCGGTGACCACGATTTCATGAGGTGTAACTGACATGGTCTTTAGATTTTTACCCCGCGCGACAGGTGTGCTAGTCGTCATCGCAGTTGCCCTGATGACGAGCCGCAGCTGGGCGCACTGGTATCAGCTTGGTCCGTCGAAAGACGAATGGGGGTTGAAGTACGACGGGGACGTGCATGCCGCCAATGGCGACAAGCTGGTCGTCCAATTCACAATTGCTGATCAAGGGAGACTCAAGCCCATTCATTCGGTCTTCGTGATGGCTTTCAGCAATCCGGATCGTACTGGCACGAATCTCGTGAAGACGTCCATCACTATGAAGCCAACCGAGGACGGCAAACTCACCGGGAAAGTGGAGGTCGGGAAGGAATTTTCCGACCGCGCCGTGATTCGGATCTTCGCCCTGACGGTTGACGGCCGATCGCAAATGGCGGGTCCAATGGCCGGGGCAAGATACTACGACATTCCGCTCAAGAAGTTCCTGAAGAAAGCCCCGTTGGCAGCTTCGTCCCAATCAGGATCATCCATCGCAACACCGTCGGCATCGAACGTCGTGAAGTAAAATGCGGCATTGTGCGGCTACGAGATGACGCAGTAACCTGAATGGCCTCGTCGAGCATTTCATCCAAAGCATCAAGCGCGAGTGCTTGGCGAAGTTCATCTTCTTCGGCCGCCGGCACCTGGATCACATCGTC
>JANMIF010000315.1:0-3703 GCA_031375695.1 Planctomyces sp. | reverse complement strand
CTTGCAAGAGGCCCTGATTGATCACGACTGGCGATTTCAAGGGAAGCCGTGGCGCATTCTGCGCAAGGGTTCCTTGTCGATCCCCGTCTTTCGAACTCGATCACCACAAGCGAGACCGCGTGAACAACAAATTGCGAAGATCATGGCGTACTGCCGTTTGGCCAGCGTCTGCTTTCAGCCGGAGTGTCCTTATGGAATCATCTTGACCAGCGAGGATTGTTCTGGGTTCGCCGTTCCCAATCACTCGCGATACCGGAAACGATTCCATGACAGTCTGGTCGCCATTCGGCAACTGGCGCTGGCCTCCGAGCATCGATCGGAGATCGATGTCCCCTACGATTCTCGCGGGTGTCGTGGATGCCCGTTGGGAGCACCGCGTCACGTCTCGAAAGGTTTGCGAGTGCAGCGATTGGGAGTCCCAATCCCGGTCTACCCCCTGAGAAACTTGTTCGGACAGAAGGGTCATTGTGACTGTGGTGATCGCTTCCAGTGGAAGCCACCTTACGACATGAATGGCTAACTAAGATTGGACGTCGGCAATTACCGGTGACGACTCGAACGTCGGTCGAACCAATCCACGACGCGCAGCAAGAGTCGATCCAGCGGACTTTGTGTCTGCGGTCGTCGAATCAGTTCATTCACTGAGTCCCATGCGGCCAACCATTCTGGGCCGCCGGCGAACCGATGCTGTGGTTCCAATTGCAACGCTCGTCCCAATAAGGCGTCGATGGCTTGCCAAATCGAGCGGTCCAATCGTGACGCTTCGCGGCTGATCGAACTTGGTGGAACGTAAAGCGAGTCCCGTTCCGACCGAAATTGTGCAATACACTTTTCGAGTGGCTGTGTGTTCGATGCCCCATGCACTGCCGTAGTCAATCAACGTCAGTCGGCGAGCTGTCGAGGACAGAATGATATTGGCCGGCTTGATATCGGCATGGACCACATTGCAACGGCGGTGCAAGTGATGCACCGCATGGGCCAGTCCACGACAGAGTCGAATCGCCTCCGGTGTTCCGAGACGTTGCCGGTGGGACTCGCGCATCTTTCGCACCCACCAGCGAAGATCCTCCGCTTCAATCCACGGTTGGACGATCGCGATGTCGTCACCCAGCCGATGGTATTCGAGAATCTGCGGCAGTTCGGGATTCTCCTGACCGAGTCGTTGCAACACACCCACTCGCTGCCAAGTCTCATCGCCTCGGGGCAATAGTTGCAGAACCCGCAAGGCTCCGTGAGGACCAGCCACCGGATCAAACGCCAAATAACGGCGACGAGATTCCGCACTGAGCCGACGAGTCGCCAGATAGTTCCTTCGACCGAGAATGATCCGATCGATGACTTCGTACCGGCGGCGTTTGAAGTAGAAATGGTCTTGGGCCAAAACCTATTTCCTCTCGGACCAAGTGGGACTCGCGGTGACTGAGGTGTGACAAGGTGGCAACGTGTCTGCGCGGACATACGGCTGGGTAACACATGCCAGTGAGAATCAGCGCAATTACCGGGGAATCGTAGCAAGTGGGCGGCACCAGTACTGGCATGTCGGAGGGTCGCCTCGCGTGCCACGCGAGGTGCCAGTCGATTAGCAGTCGTATGTCCACATCCAAAGGGCGTCGCAGCCGCCTCCAGGCCGCAGCGTCCAGCGGAGGCCAAGGGACCGCAGCCTGCCCCAGCAGGCTCGGTCCAGGGCGAGCGGCCCAGCGAGCCCCAGGGCGTCCAGCCCGCCGCGAGTCGCTCCCAAGCGACTTGCGGAACAAGCCCGTTCAGGGCGGCGCAGCGTCCAGCGGAGCCGGTCCTGACCGGCGGTTGCCGTCGGCGCGGTCGGTCGAAAACAGTGGTCGTCCTCAGTGGCTGAATTGGAGTCGGAAATTTGTCGCTGAAGAGACGAACGTCAGAGAAGCTGCACGCGGTTGTCGATTCGGGTTCGGACTTCTTCCAGGGCGATGATCAGGGCATGTTCGATGTCGTGATAGGAACCCTTTCGGGAAGATTGGACGATCACTTGCCAGCCGTTTTCGGCAATGAAGGTCTGCTTGCAACCGCGAGTCGGTGCTTTGCTTGTTCGCTGTCGTACGGCTGATCGTGCCTTGGCGGCAGTCAGCTTCGCGGACTCGGCTTGTTGGGAGACTTTGGAAAAAGCCTGCTCCGACAGTCTCGACAATTCGTAGCCTGCTCGCGCGGACAATTCGCCGCTGTCGATCCGGGTTCGCATCTCGTGCGGGAGCTTGAGCAACGCGAGTGCTCGCGAAATCCGAGTGGGGCTCACATTCAGTGCCGACGCGAGTTGCTTGCCGTTCCAACCGTTGACCTGCATCAAGTGCTGAAAGGATTCGGCCTCCTCGATTGGCTGCAAGTCTTCACGCAACAGGTTCTCAATCAACTGTTCTTCCAGAATCTGAGTCGGGGTCAAGAGTTGTTCCAAAAAGAAACAGTCGATGGCCCTGATTCCGGCCCGCTGCGCAGCTCGCCAGCGGCGTTCGCCGGAGACGATCAACCAACAAGCATCGGGTTCCGACCAGCGGACGCGAATGGGAGCGAGTTGCCCCTTGTCGCGGATGCTCGCCGCCAATCGTTCCAAGGCTTCGTCATCAAACTCGGTTCGTGGCTGTTGTGGGTCGGGTTGAATCCGTTCGATGTCGATGCGACCGAACGAACGATTTGCGCGACGGCCAATGTCTTTCGGTGAAGCGATGGGACTCAGTTGTGGACGGGACTCGATGGTTCGCACACCGATCGATTCATCCAGGTGTCCGCGAACGCCTTCCAAGAGGCTGCGAGTGTTGGCCATGACTACGCTGCCTCCTGTTGAACTTTCCGCGCTTGAATGCGATCCAGAATTTCGTCAGCGAGTTGCCGGGTGGCGATCGCTGCCTGCGAACGGGGGTCGTGCATTTCGACGGGCTTGCGGCAGGCGAGTGCGACTTTGAAGGCGGACAGTTCCGGAATCGTCGTTTGCAAAACCAGATCGCCGTACAGCGCCCGCAGCCGTGCTTCGTAGGAACGATGCACGAGCATTCGCCGGTCACTACGGGTGATGACATGCCCCAAGCGGCGAAGCGTGGGGTTGAGGACTCGCACATTCGCCACCGCTTGATGCACGGCGCGAATTCCCTGAGTGCCGAAGTCTTCAGGCGGGATGGGGATTAAGACATGTTCCGCCGCGATCATCGCATTCCAACTGCACCGATAGAGATTCGGCGGGCAGTCGAACAACACGATGTCGAACTTGTTGAGCGGTTCCAGAAAATCACGCAGCGCGAACTGCATCACGCCGGAACTTTCTGGTGACGGCTGATTGAAAGCCGCCAAGTGATGATTGGCGGGCAAGATAGAAATTCCGTCAATCTCTGTCGTGCGAATGAGCGAAGAGGGATCGATCTGGTCGCAACGTTCATCGAACAGCGCCGCCATCGTCTGCCACGGAGCCATTTGCTCGACGGCATCGGAACCAAAAAACGCCTGACTGATCGACCCCTGCGGATCGACATCGACCAACAGCACGCTGCGACCACCGGCTGCCAAAGCTCCGGCGAGATGAAAGCAACTCGAACTCTTCCCGCAGCCCCCCTTTTGATTGATCAGACAGATTGAGATTCCCATGCGCCTCCGATTGCCAACGGCAATTCGCCGTAAGTGATTGTTTCGACAACAGAATCTTTGGCACGAAACAGGGAAGGTCGTCAAGAAAAATCGCCGCTTCCAAGGA
>JANMIF010000311.1:0-3467 GCA_031375695.1 Planctomyces sp. | reverse complement strand
CTCGTACTTCAATCAGCCGGAAACATTTGGCATACTGCCCCCTCACTGATTCCCGTTTTCGTACAGGGGACTGGCTTCCCGATTGATCGCTCAACCGAGAAACGGCACCCCACAAGTCCACGCCCATGTTGGGCGTACCGGCTGCAAGACAAGCGGCTGCTGCTGACGTTCACAGTCCGCGACCTCAAACCGCCGCTCGGCGTGCGAGCCATCATCGGGACCGAAACCGACGACGGGTTTGAGTTCGACTTCGCTCACGATCGGATCATGCTGGATACGAAGACGCCCGTTGGGCAACCTCAAGGGGGCGGCTTCGGGCCGACAGTGCAGCTCAACGACGGTATGCTGGTAACGTCCTATTCGTATCGCGGCGAAGACGGAAAATCGCACTTGGAAGTTGTCCGTTGGGAGTTGCACAAATCGCGGTGAAAGCCCAAGACCGCGCATTCGATCTGGAACGAGAACGAACGATGCACATCAATACGACGCGTTTGACATTAACCCTGACTGCGGTGTGTTTGCTGACCTCGAACCTTGCGCTCGCCGATGCGACCCGCTACGAGCGTGACATCAAGCCGCTTTTGAAGGCGCGGTGTTATGCGTGTCATGGGACGCTCAAGCAAGAAGCCGGATTGCGGTTAGATACGGGTCGCTTCATGCGGCAAGGTGGTGACAGCGGTGCGGTGGTCATCCCCGATAAGCCTGAGCAAAGTCGGCTGATCGAGCGTGTTTCCGACAAAGATGCGAAGAGCCGGATGCCGCCGGAAGGGGAACCGCTCACGGCCGCACAGACCGAACTGTTGCGAGCATGGATCGCTGACGGAGCAAAGTCGCCGGATGGCGAACAGGCGGAAGCCGACCCACGCTCGCATTGGGCTTTTCAGCAACCCGCCCGCCCCGTTGTGCCAAGAGTTGCCGAGTCGAACAGAACGCAAAATCCAATTGATGCGTTTGTGGAGGCGGAACTCGCGCGGCACGGTTTGACGCCGCAACCAGCCGCCGCGAAATCGGTGTTGTTGCGGCGTGTGTTTCTCGATCTGATCGGCCTGCCGCCGACGCGAGCGGAGTTACAGGCGTTTCTCGCCGATGATTCTCCGGCAGCTTACGACGCGGTCGTCGATCGGCTGTTACTCGATCCGCGTCATGGCGAGCGTTGGGCTCGGCATTGGATGGACATCTGGCGTTACAGCGATTGGTACGGTCGCCGGTATGTCCCCGATGTGTGGAACAGTGCTCCACAGGTTTGGCGTTGGCGCGATTGGATCGTGCGGTCGCTCAATGATGATCACGGCTACGATCGGATGTTGCGGGAGATGCTCGCTGCCGATGAGATCGCCCCTGAAGACGACAACGCGGCGGTCGCAACCGGTTATTTGATCCGGAACTGGTACGCGCTAAATCCGAACGACTGGATGCGGAACACGGTCGAGCACACCGGCAAGGCATTTCTCGGTCTGACTTTCAATTGTGCTCACTGCCACGATCACAAGTACGACCCGATCACGCAGGAGGATTACTTTCGGCTGCGCGCGTTCTTCGAGCCGATCAACATCCGCCAAGACCGTGTACCGGGTGAAGCCGATCCGGGGCCGTTTCAGGAGTACAACTACAGCACGCTCCGCAAAATTCAGCGGCTGGGAGCGGTGCGGATTTACGACAAGACCGCCGATGCACCGACATGGTTCTACACCGGCGGCGACGAACGCAATCGCGTGAAGGAACGGGGTTCCATCGCGCCTGGAGTGCCGGCGTTTCTGTCCAAGTCCGCTCCGCAGATCGCCGCGATCGAACTGCCTGTTCGAGCATGGTATCCGGGATTGCGTCCGGCGATTCACGACAGCCTTCTGTCCGAAGCCCGTGCGGCGATCATTTCCGCAGAGGCAGAGCTGTCTGCCGTCAAGAAACTTGGCAGCGAGGTTCCGCCTGCGGCGCGCGATCAACTCGCGCAAGCCGAAACGGCGTTCAAAGTGGCGGCCGAACAAGCCGACAACGAAGGCCGCCCGGGCGCGCTCGTCGGCCGGCAATCGTTGTTGCTCGACGCCACCGCCGGACGTCGCGTTGTGCAAAACGGACTCACTTCGTTGAAGGCGCTGGATGACGGCACAACGCTCGGCTTTGAGTTGCTGATCCTCAACGAGGCTCACGTCAACTTTCAATTGGCGAAAGATGTCGTGAAGGGACTGACAGCCGGTTACGTCGCGTTCGAGAAGGGCCGCATTATCTCGTATCAGCCCGGCACGTTCAGCGAGTTCGAGGCCGGGAAATACGACTTCGCTACCGGGCAGAAACGGTTTCGTGTGACGCTCGTGCTCGAAACGAAAGCGGATCGATGCCTGCTAACAGTGCGTTCTCTCGCGGATGACAAAATTCTGGTCGACCGCGTGCCAATCGCTCTCAACGGTTGGAACCCGATCGGCGATCTGACGAAGGGGATCTCGTTTGACTGTCGCACTGGCTGTGTCGCAGTCATTGATGACGTCACGATCTCGGCACCGCTCCTCGCCGAGGCACCTGCCGGAACGTCGCCGACGCGATTGCTCACGTTTAACTTCGAGCCGCCAAACTACATCGATGGTCGCGACATCGCGGGAATTGAAGGTTGGTCACTCTCGACTTTCGGCCTGGCCGGAGCGACATCGGTCGTTTCCTCGACGGCCGGAAACGAATCACTACGCAGCGTGATGCAGCAACTCGCGACCGCTTGCCGCACAGTCGAAGCCGCAACGTTACCGCTCCGCGCGGCAGAAGCGCGACTGCTTGCCGCTCGTGCTGAACTGTCGAGCCTCGAAGCCCGCATCGCTGCCGACCGTGCGAAGTTTAGCGAGACACCGGGTGCGGACCTTGTCGCACTGGCCCGCACGGCGAGCCGATTTGAACGCGATTCGGAGGTTCGCAAAGCGGACGCGGACGTGCTCGCTCAAGAACGCGCGTTGGCAATCGCCGAAGCGAAACCGATGGCCGATGCCAATCGCGCGAAGGAAATCGCCGCGATCAACAAGCAACTCGCAGTCACTCGACCTGCGCTCGACAAAGCCCGCATTGCGGCAGCCGACATGGTGTCAGAGGTCTACTCGCCGTTCAGCCCGTCGTATCCGAAGATCAGCACCGGCCGACGAAAGGCGTTGGCCGAATGGATGACCGGTCGCGACAACCCCTTAGCCGCGCGAGTCGCCGTGAATCACATCTGGGCTCGGCACTTTCATTCGCCGCTCGTCGCCACCGTCACCGATTTCGGTCTCAGCGGCGCTCGTCCCACGCATCCGGAGTTGCTCGATTGGCTGGCTGTCGAGTTGATGGAATCCGGCTGGAACATGAAGCACGTGCATCGGTTGATCGTCACGAGTGAGGCGTATCGGCGTGCGACCAACGTAGGTTGGGATTCCATCCCGACCTCTTCTGAAGCGGCGGCATTGTCGAAGTCGCAAAGCGGACGGGATGGAATCCCATCCTACGAGGCCGACCCAGAA
>JANMIF010000310.1:0-1708 GCA_031375695.1 Planctomyces sp. | reverse complement strand
CTCGTACTTCAATCAGCCGGAAACATTTGGCATACTGCCCCCTCACTGATTCCCGTTTTCGTACAGGGGACTGGCTTCCCGATTGATCGCTCAACCGAGAAACGGCACCCCACAAGTCCACGCCCATGTTGGGCGTACCGGTCAACCGGAGCGGCGGGTCGCGCGTTTTCGCAAATCAAAGGTTTCTGGCCGCCGCCCGGTTACCTTGGTCGTTCGGCCCCAAACCCCTTCACCAACGAGGAATCACAATGGCACGCCCCTACCTTGTTGCGCATGAGATAAAGTGCAACGACACGACAGAAAGTCCCGAAGATGAGCTTTACTTCAAGCTCTTTTGGAAGAGCTCAAATGGAGACACAGCGGAAAGGCGGATTCCTGACAACGATGGCATCAACATGCGACGCGGCAGCATCGTCAACACTCTACAACTGATGGACCTACAGGGAATGCTCGATATCGGAAACGGACATACGACGGACTTTGCGATACTTGTAATGGAATCCGACAATGGTCCTCCTTCTGGCTTGTTTGAGAAGGTGCGCAATGAAGTGTTTCAACATGCGGTCTCGCCACCTGGCGTGCAAATTCGATGTGAGCCGATCGATTCCTTTGTCGATGCGATAAATGCAATGGGGGCCTTGATCGGATCTATCGCCAAGGGCGATGACGATTTCCTGGGGATGATATTGGTGCAAATACGAAATGAGGGAGGAAGCCTTCGGACAACTTGGAAGAGTCCATTGGCTGTTGGCGCGAACCGCGCCTCTTACCGGGTGACTAACGATGGTGCCGATTACGAAATCTCTTTTGATGTGCAACTGCTCTAAGCGGTCGACGACTGTAATTATTGGGAGGAGACTGCGATGTTCGATTCAGTCGTCAAATTTCTCGACCTTGTCCGCACTTTACTCGGCCTGTCCGGGCAACTAAAGACTGCGGCCATCGAGCGTCGTAGTCGGATGGCAACTCTATTCGACAAAATCAGTGAGTGTCTTGCGGATGTTTCGGCGCAGATTCGCAATGGCACACCGCCGCATGGTCGGTGCGGTGAGTTGGCAACGTATGCGTATGACTTACCAAGCCACATTGATGCAGAAGTCGGTGAAGCGAAAGCAAATGAAATCGGTGCAATTCTACACGAAGCCCGAAACGTTGAAGGGCTGGCGATTGAATTGCTCAAATCAAATGAACGAGACGCAGACCTTTCCGTTATCGACGAAGCGTCTGGCAAATTTCGCGCATTGGCACACATGCTTCGAGCATGAGGCCGAACAAGTTAAGCGTTAGATTTCGCGGCTGCCTGGATCGACGAACTGACGCGTGTTGCGGAGCCGAAATCTAACGCGCTGTTCAAGGAGCCCGGCGGATGAGCGTGGCCGGCTCCGAATCTAGGGCGTTACTTGTTGGCGGAGTGCTCGCTGTTGCCGAATTCTGGCCCCGGTGGGGGGGCGTCGGGCGTGAAGATCACGCGCGAGGTCGCTGCGGAGGTTGGCCGATCGCTGGCAGAGTCGTTGGGACAGGCGTTTTTCGCTCGGCGAATGGCCGTTTGAGCCGGGTGTTTCCGGGTCGGCGCACACCGCGAACGGACTCGGCCGGCGGCGAGTTTTGAAAACGGCTTCACGAATTCGGGAAACGCGATCATTGGTCAACTCGTGTCGGGGACGTTCGCCAACAGTTCGTGGAACTTGCTGGCCAGGCTGTTGGCGAG
>JANMIF010000045.1:0-47817 GCA_031375695.1 Planctomyces sp. | reverse complement strand
TCGGCCAACAAACAAAATAGAACAGAATTGGTTTTCTTGTCTGGATTGCCGAAGTAACCTATCGAGACACTCACTAACCCGAAGCGTTAGCGAGGGCAAACGCTCCACCAATTCCCAATTCCAAGTCTTGTGGAGCGCTTTCCCTCGCTAACGCTTCGGGTTAGTGAAACGAATCCCGCCTGGAACCCCGCCTCGAAAGGTTGCCTACCATGCTCGATCTGATTGGATTGGGACATCGGACTTGTGACGGAATTTCTCGCCGCGATTTTGTTCGCGTCGGCGGACTGGCGGCGGGAGGGCTGACTCTGGCCAACACGCTGCGAGCGGAATCGGCATCGGATCAGAAGCCGGCGCGGCGCAAGGCCGTCATTCAAATCTGGCAAGCCGGTGGGCCAAGCCATATCGACATGTACGATTTGAAGCCCGGCGCTCCGTCGGAGTTTCGCGGCGAGTTCAAGCCGATTCCGACCAACGTTCCCGGCATCGAGATTGGCGAACATTGTCCGTTGCAAGCGCAGGTCATGGACAAGCTGGCGATCGTCCGCTCGGCCACGCACACGAATGCCGGACACGGCATGGGGTCGCAGTGGATGCTGACCGGCTATCAACCGACGATCGAAGTCAACAACAACATTTATCCGGCCACTGGCTCAGTCGTCGCGCGGTTGGCGGGAGCGAATGCCGAAAGTATGCCGGCTTACGTCAACCTGCCGAACTCATTGGGCTTGGGCAAGGCGGCGTATCTTGGCGCGTCGTACAACCCGTTCGCACCGGAGAGCAATCCGAACGATGATGGCTTCAACGTTCGCAATCTCAAACTCCCTGGCCGAGTCAACGTGTCGCGACTCGAGCGCCGACAAGGTTTGATGTCAAAGCTTGACACGATCCGCCGCGACATCGACACGCAAGGTGACATTGCCGGGCTCGACACATTCTATCGCGATGCGATGGACATGATCACAAACGACCGCGCGCTGCGAGCATTCAACATCCAAAAAGAAGACCCCAAGCTGCGGGATCAATACGGCCGCAACGATCTCGGACAAAGCTGTTTGCTGGCTCGGCGATTGGTCGAAGCGGGTGTGACCTACGTCACAATTCAAGCGGGCGGCGGCTGGGACACTCACGGTGACAATTTCGCTCAGCTTAAGAACAACTTGCTGCCGAAGTTTGATCGAGCGGTTGCAACACTCGTCACCGACCTGCATCAGCGTGGCCTGTTCGACGACGTGTTGGTGATGTGCTTCGGAGAATTCGGTCGCACGCCGCGCATCAACGGCGGTTCCGGTCGGGATCACTGGCCCGGCGCAATGAGCGTGGTCTTCGGCGGCGGCGGACTTACGATGGGCCAAGCGATCGGCACAACCGACTCGCGCGCCGAGTACCCGACTTCGAAGCCATACTCACCTGGTTGCGTCCTCTCGACGATGTACAAGGTGCTGAACATTGACCACCACCACGTCTTCTTCGACCAAGCCAAACGCCCGCTCCCGGTGCTCAACGAAGGGGAGCCGATACCGGAATTGGTGTGAGAGCATGGGGTCAAGGAGTTGAAGTTGATCGCGATCACGGGCTTTTGAACACGACCCCCTCTTTCATCACGAAGACAACGTCGAACATGGCGTGGATGTTTTCGAGAGGGTTGCCACGTACGGCGACAATGTCCGCGAGTTTTGTTCCTTCGATCGTGCCGAGACGATCTTCGACTTTCAGCAGCCGCGAGGCTTCGAGCGTGGCCGATTGAATGGCCTTCATCGGCGGCATCCCTCCTTCGACCATCAATTCAAACTCGCGAGCGTTCTGGCCATGTGGCGAGACGCCAGAATCGGTGCCGAAGGCGATCTTCACTCCGGCGGCGTAGGCTTTCTTGAACGTCGTCTTGATCACCGGCCCGATCGCCGCCGCCTTCGGTCGGACGACTTCGGGGAAATAGCCCGGCTCCGTAGCTTTCTGAGCGACCCATTCGCCGGCCAGATTCGTCGGCACCCAGTACGTTCCGCTCTTTTTCATCAACTCAATCACTTCGTCGGTCATGAACGTCCCATGTTCGATGGAATCGACTCCGGCAAGCACCGCCCGTTTCATTCCTTCGGTCCCGTGCGCGTGGACGGCGACCGTCATGCCGTAATCTTTGGCCGTGGAGACAATTGCTCGGAGTTCTTCGTCGGTAAACTGCGGGTTCTGTCCATTCGTCGCCAGACTGAGCACTCCGCCAGTTGCGGTCAGCTTGATCAAATCGGCTCCGTCCTTGTAACGCTGCCGCACTGCTTTGCGAGCGTCATCGGCTCCGTTGATGACCCCTTCGAGCGGTCCGGCATCACGGCGAAAGTCGCCTCGCAAGGCATTCGTCGGATCGGCGTGACCGCCGGTCGTAGCCAGCGATTTTCCCGCCGTGAAGATTCGCGGCCCCGGAACCCAGCTTTGATCAATCGCCTTTCGCAAGGCAACACCGTTCACGCCGTTGTCCCCCAACTCACGAACGGTCGTGAATCCCGCCATCAATGTGGCACGCGCGTAAACCGTCGAACGGAGCGCGAAGTCGGCTTGCTCCATGAAAATTTTTTCGGTGTACGACTCCTTCGAATGCTGTCCGATCAAATGCGTGTGCATATCCATCAAACCGGGCATCACGGTGAAGTCGGTCAACCGAATCAGCTTGTCCCCGTTCTTCGGTTCGAGGTATCCGCGTGCGACTTTCGCGATCCGACCTTCTTCGACCACGATCGTCATTTCGGACTGCGGTTGATCGTTGCGACCGTCGATCAGCCGTCCGGCATGAATGATTGTTGCGGCTTCAACTGGAATGGCGACAAGACAACAGCAAACAGCGGCCATGGTGACGAACCAGCGCATGTTGGACTCCTCAATAAAATGGGGTGATCACACTACGAACGCAATTTGCCAGCGAGGGCGAACGCTCCATAAAGTTCGGAGTCCCTCTTCTTTCGGATCGCTCGCCGTTGTTGACGCCTCGGGTTGTCGAGTCGGAATTTAGACGTCTTCCCGCGTTTCGACGATGCTGCTACGTTCCGAAAAACAGAATTCTTGTTGTCCCGAAGATGCCGGGGCAGAATCGAGCCGAGGGCCGAAATGGATTTGAAGCCGTTGAACGAGTCTATTCAAAAAGCGACCACGAAGCCGAACGATCCGCCAACATCAAACTCCGTACTGAGCGATTTGAGCGGTCAATGGAACAAAGTGGCCGAATGGAATCAGAACGTTAGCACGCTGCCTTTGCCGGTGAAGGTCGTCGGTGCGTTGGTTCTGTTTTTCGTGGCCTGGGTACTGGCGGGACGAGTCAGCCGCTTGGCGTATCGCAGTCTTCAAAAAGCCAAGATCGACGAAACGCTAGCACGGTTCTTGACCAAATTTACTTGGTGGAGCGTGCTGGTTTTTGCCGTCATCACTTCGCTGGGCTGGTTCGGAGTCAACACGACCAGCTTCGCGGCAGCGATCGGAGCGGTCGGCTTCGCGATTGGCTTGGCGTTTCAAGGGGCTTTGGGCAATTTCGCGGCCGGAATCATGCTGTTGATTTTTCGGCCGTACAAAGTCGGGGATGTGATTGTCGTCGGGAGTCATACTGGCAAGGTGGATGAAATCGACCTGTTTTCCACAACGCTTGACACTGCTGACAACCGCCGGATCATCGTGCCGAACGGTTCGATCTTCGGCAACACGATCGAGAACACGTCATATCACCGCAATCGGCGAGCCGAGATCACTGTTGGCGTCGGATACGCCGCCAGCATCGACCAGACATACGAAGTGCTGATGCACGCGGTCTGTTCGGTGTCCGGCATTTTGTCTGATCCTGCACCGGAAGTTGTGTTGCTGGAATTGGCCACCTCGTCGGTGAATTGGTCGGTTCGCGCATGGAGCGCTGCCGCAGATCACGGCTTGATCAAACAACGAACAATCCGCGCGGTGAAACTCGCCCTCGATCAAGCCGGCATTGAAATGCCGTTTCCGCAAATGGACGTGAACCTGCGACCCGGCCCGAATATCACGGTCTCGTCGCTGAAAGCCGCCTGATAGTGGCGCGACGCGAATTCACGACCCGGAACGTCGTGCCACGCGAAAGCTAATTCCTGTTGCCCTGCTCGCTGATTTCGGCCTATTTTCCCGCCCCCTTCCCGTGAGCAGTTCGGTTCGCGGTCCCCACCCTTCCGGTTTCTCGGAGCATTGCCATGTTTTTCTTGCGGCCGTTTCGGCTGTTTTTTCAGGCGTTCACTGTCGATGCCACGCCGCATCAGATGGCGTTTGGGTTGTCGCTGGGTGTGTTGGTTGGCTTGATCCCGAAAGGTAATCTGTTGGCCATCGGATTAATGATGCTGCTCTGTTCGCTGCGAATCAATTTGGCGATCGGCATGGCGGCGGCGTTCGTGAGCACTTGGGTCGGCATGTTTCTCGACCCACTTACGCACAGGCTTGGCGAGTTGCTGCTGACTCACGAACAACTTCGGCCACTGTGGACGTGGATGAACGACACATCGGTCTGGCCGTGGACAAATTTTAACAACACGGTGGTACTTGGCAGCTTCACGCTGGGAGTCGCCTTGTTCCTACCGATCTATGCCGCCAGCAAACCGTTCTTCAATCATGTCACTCCGCGACTTTCGGCATGGGCCAAACGATTTCGGCTAGTTTCGATGCTGTGGGGCGGTGAACTCACCGGCAAGTTGACGTGATCCGCCGCCGGGCGCTAGTCCCCGTTGACGACGCGAAGCAAAACCGAGGCGAGCGCTCTACGGCTAATCGGCGACGCGAAAAGGTTCATTCAAGGAAAAATAATGCGTTGGGCGTATGTCATTCCGCGAGTTTTGATTGTGGGCCTAGGCTGGCTATTTTTTCAATTCGGCTTTGATCCGTTGCTTCTGCGCGGATTGATCTACTCCGCGCAAAAGGCGGCGCGAGCCAAGGTTGAAATGGCGGGGATGAGCAGCCAGTTCTTTTCACCGAAGCTGCATTCGACCAGCGTTCACATCGCCGACCGCAAGCATCCGGGAACCAACTTGATTGAAGTCGAGACGCTCCACGCGAAGCTCGAAACGAAGCCGCTGTTGATGAAGTCGTTTATCGTCGATGAGGCGACTGTCAGGGGCTTGAAGTGGGGCACGCTGCGATCCGATACGGGTTTGCTCCCAGGCGATAAACCGGACGAATCGAGTGATTCCAACAGCCAAATTCTCGACTCGATGAAGCAGCAACTGCTGGCTCGTGGAAAAGATTGGTTGGCCGGCTTAACCGATCGAGCACAATTGGAATTCGATCCGCAGCAGTTTGAGACCGTGCGGTTGGGCCAAGAGCTGGAAGTTCGCTGGCCGCGCGACTTCGGCACGTATGAACAGCAAATTGCCGACCTGAAAACGCGGATCGACGAACTGAAGCGGCAGGTCAAAGTCAAAGGAGGCAATGAGCTGCAACAGGCCGAACGATACGCACGGTCGGCTCAGGATGTCGAGCAGATCTTGCAAGAAATCGACCCCTTGCGAGAGCGGTTGTTGAAAAGTTTGCAGCAAGCTCAGGACGACTTGCGGGCGATGAACGAGGCGAAAAGCCACGACCTGCAAAAGATGAAAGACAAGGTCGATACGCTGAAGTTGAACCCGCAGCAGATCACCGAGTTTTTGCTCGGCCCGGAATTGAATCAGCGTCTGGAGACCACTTTGAGTTGGGCACGCTTCCTGCGTGAGCGATTGCAGTTGGCAACCGATGAGCCAAAACCCGAGCGGTTGCGCGGCGTCGATATTTTGTTCAAGCGGAAGGAAGAATTGCCGAGGCTGCTGATCCGTCTGTTGAACCTCGACGGCGAGGGGGAAATCGGCGGCGACAGGCTCGCATTTCGCGGCACGGCGTCGGGGATCACCTCCGATCCGAAGGTTCATGGCAAGCCGATCATCGTGCAGCTGGAAGGGACCGGCCTCGACACGCTGACGGTCCAGCACATTTCCGCCGCCGAACAGCACGCTTCGGTGATTCAGCAAGCCGTCGCGTCATCGGCCACGATTTCACCGGTTGATGTTGAACACGCATTGGCCGAATCGTCCGCCGCCGAAGCCGCGGAGCCGCAAGCGTTGAACGTGCAACTCAAAGCAGTCCTCGACTTCACACAGGAGACGCCGAAGCATCAGTTCCTGTTGTCGTACAAAGATCCGCGCGGAGACGACCGATCGCTTGGCGATCCCGAATCAATCAGCTTGGCAGTCGGCAGTCATGCCACGAATTGCGTCGCGGACTTGAAGCTGATCGGCGACGACTTGTCCGGGCAGATTGATTTCCATCAAGTGGTCTCGACGATCAAAGCTCAATTCGGCCGCAAGCGATTCAAACGGGACGAGCTTGTGCTCGGTGTCGTGCAAGATGTCGTGAACGGCATCGACAACCTCGACGCTCAACTGACGCTGGCCGGATCGGTTCTGAAGCCGCAATTCCAACTTCGATCGAACCTCGGCCACGAATTGTCGAGCGGCATCAATGTCGCGTTCGCGAAACAATTGGATGCGGGACGTCGCGAAATGATTGCTCGCTTCGATTCGGAAACGGCGCAGCAAACGGCAAAGCTCACGCGACTGTACGACGATCAACTCGTCAAGTTGACCGGCCAGTTGCAGTTCAACCGCGACGAAGTCACACAGCTCGCGCAGTCGGTCGGCATCAAGCTGCCGGGTGGCCTCGATCTCAAACAACTGGCGAACGGCCTGCCCGACGGACTGAAGCGACCGCTCGACATCAAACAGATTGGGGGCAAGCTGCCGAAGCTCAGCGGAAAATTTCCGAACATGCCGACTCTGCCTGGTTCAAGAAACTCGCCGAAAGTTGACGGACAAGCTGACGTCCCACAGCAACCAACCTCCGACGATTCGGCTCGCCAATCACCGTCCGGCATCGTACCTGCGGGCAGTGAAGTTGAAGAATCGGTGCGAAGTTTGTTCGGGAGAAAACCGAAGAAGCTGCCGCGCTGACCAAGGGCTATTTAACAGGAGCAACATCATGTCAAACGAAGGCATCCCCGCCGCGATCAACGCCGAACTGGACCGTCGTGACTTCTTGAAGTCGATGGGCCTGGGCGGACTGTTGGGCGGCTTCGGCATGTGTTCGTGCGGCGGCTGCCGTTCGACCCCGATCACGCAACGGAAACAGCTTCTGCTGATCCCGGAGTCTCAAGAAAATCAGATGGGTGTCGCCGCCTACGACGAAGTCAAAAAGAAGAACCGACTCTCATCGAACGCGAAGTACAACGCGGTCATCTCGCGAGTCGGTCAGCGATTGGCCGCTGTCTCCGGTCGACCGGATTATCAATGGGAGTTCACGGTCATCGCCGACAAGACGCAGAACGCGTTCTGTCTGCCCGGCGGCAAAGTCGCCTTTTACGAGGGGATCATTCCGGTCTGCGAAAACGAAGCAGGAGTCGCCGTCGTGATGTCGCACGAGATTTCGCACGCGCTGGCTCGGCACGGCGGCGAGCGAATGACTCAACAGTTGGAAGCCAACGTCGCCAGTAAGATTGCTCAAGCCGTCTTTCAGCGTGGCTTGGGAACCAACGCGCAGTTGGCCATGTCTGTTTACGGTGCCGCCGAAAAAGGAGTGCTGTTGCGATACAGCCGCAGCCAAGAATCGGAAGCGGACGCGATGGGCATTCGCATCATGGCTCAAGCAGGCTACGACCCGAATGAAGCTCCGGTTTTCTGGCAACGCTTTGGAGCCGCCAACTCCGGCCAGAAGTCGATCGAGTTGATGTCCACACACCCCTCGGATGAACGCCGCGCCGCCGACTTGCAGCAACTTTTGCCAGAAGCTCAGCGAGACTACCAAGCGGCCCCGGTCAAACACGGGCTGGGAGAACAGGTCGCGTGAGACGAGCGTGCGAGCACGACTTATGAAGTTGTGCAGGTCTGTGGTTCGGACCGAAGGAATGGCATCGGCTGTCTGCACATGCTTTCCGACTGATTCTGCATCACCGAATCGGCAGCACGGCGAACTAGCGTGGCAACGAAGAAGGCGGCGAGTGGCAGTGCCTCGAATGACAGCGCTGCGAATCGCGGCTTTGAGACCAAGCTCTGGCTCACGGCTGACAAGCTCCGCAACAACATTGTTGCGCCTGAGTAGATGCATGTCGTGCTCGGGCTGATCTTTCTCAAGTACATCTCCGACGCCTTCGAGGAGCGGCATCAGAAGTTGCTCGCTGAAGTGAGCGAAGGGGCCGATCCCGAAGACCCGGACGAGTACCGGGCGGACAACGTCTTCTGGGTGCCGACGGAGGCTCGCTGGCAGACGCTGCAAGACAACGCCAAGCAGCCGACCATCGGCAAGCGGATCGACGAGGCGATGGTCGCCATCGAGTTGGACAATCCACGGCTCAAGGGAATCTTGCCGAAGGATTTTCGCTGGGGCCGGATGGCGCTCGACAAGCACCGCTTGGGCGAGCTGATCGACGTGATCGGCAAGATCGGGCTGGGCGATGCCGAGAACCGCTCGAAGGTTTTTCTGATTTCCTGGGCCGCGTCTACGACTACTTCCTCACGCAGTTCGCCAGTGCGGAGGGGAAAAACGGCGGGCAGTTCGACACGCCGCGCTGCGTGGTCCGCGTGCTGGTCGAGAGGCTCGCGCCGTACAAGGGGCGTGTCTACGATCCGTGCTGCGGCTCGGCGGGCATGTTCGTGCAGAGCGAAAAGTTCGTCGAAGAGCATGGCGGGCGCAGATGTTTAGCGACAATCTCATTCTGTTACACTGGAACCTTCGCAATGTCGGCTGGTTGGAGCAGCCGGAACAAATCGTGTTCGACTTTTCCGATGCCGAATTCCAGACCTTCATCGAGCAAAACAGCTCCATGCCTTCGATCAGCAAGATATACGCAAAGCCCGAGATCCACCGGAATTACCAGTTGGGCGAAGGCACCATCTAACCCGCGTTTATGGATCAGACGCCGATGCAAAACTGATTAACAACGACTCCTGCACTCCTTTGATTTTCTCCAACGATCAACCCAAACGGTGAACCATGAAATCAGCCATCACCCGCCGCAGTTTCATAGGGGCCACCATCACCGGAAGCTCAGCCTTGGCCGCCGCCACACCATTGCTGACAAGCGCTGCGACGATCCCTTCCGGTTTGATCGACTGCCAGAGTCATCTCTTCTTTCCCGAGGTGCTGGAGATGATGCGCAAGCGGAAGGCTGATCCAGTGGTCTATGAGAAAGACGGCACGACGTACCTCAAAATGGGGGACTGGCTGCGCAAGATTCCGCCCTTCTATCTGGACGTGGAGGCAAAGCTCGCGGCAATGGATGCGGCAGGTATCGCGATCACGATGCTGAGTACGAATGACCCCGGACCGGAATGGTTTGGCGATGATGGCCCGGCTGCGGCGCGATTGATTCACGACTCCATCGCTGCCGTGATCGCGAAACATCCCACGCGTTTCCGGGGATTGTGCGTGTTGCCATTGCAGGACGAGAAGGCCGCAGCGGAAGAGCTCGACCGCTGCGTGAAGAAGCTCGGATTCAAAGGCATCCTGCTCTACACGAATCTGCATGGCGTGTGGTGTGACGAGCCGCAATTTCGCTGGCTCTATGCGCGGGCTGAGGAACTAAGCGTGCCGATCCTGCTGCATCCTGCCATGCCAATGACCACGGAGCAGACCAAGGGCTATGAACTCACGAGCACGTTGGGAAACATGTTTGAAAACACCATCGCGCTGGCGCGGCTCATTGCCTCTGGGCTGCTCGACAAGCATCCACGGCTCAAACTCGTGTGTCCGCATCTTGGCGGCACGCTGCCTTACATCAGCGGGCGCATGGATCACCAGGTCACCGTGCTGAAACGCAGCACGCAGACCCTGCAGCGCAAGCCCAGTGAGTATTTGCGAGACATCTACATGGACATTGTCTCGCCACTGCCGGAGGCCATACGTTTTGCGCTAGATTTTAACAGCGCCGACCGCTTGCTTTTCTCCAGCGACCATCCGTGGGTGGAGCCGGCCGCGATCCTCGACGCGTTCGTCAAAGCCAGCTTGAGTGCGGACGAGCAGCGGCTCATCGGCTCGGAGAATGCGCGGCGGCTGTTCGGTCTCGCATGATGAACATATTGTCTGACGAGGATTTCCTGGGAGCTGCCGATGACTACCGACGAACTCAACCTGCCAGGCGATTTGAATCGCCGGACGTTTCTTCAAGGAGCCGTGGGCGCAACAGCGGTGACCGCCGCGTCGGCTGCGTCGTATCGCCGAGTGCTGGGAGCCAACGATCGCGTTGGTGTCGGTTTCATCGGCTACGGCTTGATCGGCAAGCGGCATGTCTTGGACTTTCAGGAGCAACCGGACGTGCGTTGTGTCGCGGTCTCGGACTCGCATCGCGGGCGGCTCGACGAGGCGCGGGGGTTGATCGGCGGTGAAGTGCGTGGGTTTGCGGACTTTCGGAAATTGCTGGAAGACCGCGAGGTCGATGCCGTCGTGATTTCCACGCCGGATCATTGGCACGCGCTGATGACGATGCTCGCCTGCTCGGCCGGCAAAGACGTGTATGTCGAGAAGCCGCTGTCGTTGTTCGTGTGCGAAGGACGCTGGATGATCGACGCGGCGAAACGCACGCAGCGCGTCGTGCAAGTCGGCACGCAGCAGCGATCCGGGCTGCATTATCAACGAGCGCGGCAACTGATCCGCGATGGGCAGATCGGCCACGTCCACTCGGTTCGCATGCAGGCGTTTCGGAACATCGTCCCTGGTTTCGGTGCGCCTCCGGACAGCGATCCGCCGGCGGAACTCGATTGGGACATGTTTCTCGGTCCGGCTCCGCAGCGGCGGTACAACCCCCAGCGAGGCATCTATCACTTCCGCTGGTTCTGGGATTACTCCGGCGGCCAGATGACGAATCTGGGACATCATTCACTGGACATCGTGCATTGGGTGCTGGGCGTTGAACCGCAAGCGGTCGTCAGTTTCGGAGGTCGGTTCGCGCTGAACGACAACGGCGAGACGCCCGATACGCAAGACGCGCTGTTTGAATTCACGAACGGAAAAGGGACCGCCGTCTGGTCGCATCGCGAAGCGAGCGTCGGCACGGGCAAAGTCTTCGGCTTAGAGTTCTGCGGCACAAAGGGATCGTTGTCGATCGGCCGACAGGGCTTCGTCGTCACGGCCGACAAGAAGGTGCCTCCGCAAAATCGCATTCCGAGTTTCGCCGGTGCCCATCCCGTCGGCGGACCGCAGCCGGTGGAAGTCACTGGTCCCGAGGAGTTCTGGACGAAGCCGCTCGAAGACAAGACCGGCAACGAGCGCGAACAATTCACGCGACACGTCCGCAACTTTCTCGACTGTGTGAAGGCGCGCGAGACGCCGATCTCCGATCTGGAAAGCGGGCATCGCGTCAGCACGATGTGTCATCTCGCCAATCTCTCCTTGCGCCTGGGCCGCAAGCTAAACTGGAGCGCCCAGCGCGAGGAGTTCATCGGCGACGCAGCCGCGAACGAACAACTCGCTCGTCCCTATCGAGCACCGTGGGATCGCGAACTGCGAGCCGTGATGTAGGTCAGCCTTTCCAGGCTGACCCGAATAGGATCGAACGCTGATTGGCGAATCGGGTCAGACTGGAAAGCCTGACCTACGGAGACTGCCATGAACCGACGTGATGCTTTGAAAATGCTGGCACTGGCTTCGGCGATGCCGTGCTCGGCGGCGGAACCAACGTCGAAGCAGCCGCTGGGATTGGTGATTCATTCGTATTGGATTCGCCGAGATCGGCCGTTGTCACCGGACTTCGGCAGCGTGGCCGATCCGCGCGCATTTCTCGAAGCCGCTGCGCAAATCGGCGCGCGCGGGATTCAAACCAAAGTCAGCGGGCTGGAGACGGCTTCACTGGCGAAACTGCGTGACGCGCTGGAGCAACGCGAGATGTACGTCGAGGGCACGATCGGCTTGCCAAAGGACCAGGCCGACATCGCGCGGTTTGAAGCGGAAGTCCTCTCGTCAAAGCAAGCCGGCGCGACGGTGCTGCGAACGGTCTGCATGAGCGGACGGCGTTACGAAGTGTTCGCGTCGGCAGAGCAGTTCCAACAATTCGCCGATCAATCGTGGAAGTCGCTGACGCTCGCCGAGCCGATCGCGGCGAAGCATCGCGTGCGGCTGGCGGTCGAAAATCACAAGGACTGGCGGATCGACGAAATGCTCGGCTGGCTAAAGCGGCTCAGCAGCGAATTTGTCGGCGTGTGTCTCGACACAGGCAACAGCATCGCGCTGCTGGAAGAGCCACACGCGGTCGTCGAGGCGTTCGCCCCCTGGACGATCAGCACGCACCTCAAGGACATGGCCGTCGCGGAGTCCGATGACGGATTCTTGTTGTCCGAGGTTCCGCTCGGCGAAGGCTTCCTGGACATGAAACGCATCGTCGCGACGCTTCGCAAAGCGAAGCCGGAGGTAAAACTCAATCTCGAAATGATCACGCGCGACCCCCTGCGGATTCCGTGTCTCGCGCCGAAGTATTGGATCACTCTCCGCGATGTCCCGGCCCGCGAACTGGCCGAGATGCTGGCTTGCGTCCGTCGCCACAAACATCCTCGGCCGTTGCCGACAATCGGGTCGCTGTCACACGCCGAGAAACTTCGCATCGAAGCCGACCACATCGCGCGCTGCCTGAAGTTCGCGAGCGACAATCTCGTTTGAATCAACCCGCGCCTGTGAACGCCATCCATCTGTTGCAATGGCGGGGTTGTCTGTAGAACCGAACCCACACAGCGAAACAAACCACAGCGCAATGCGGTCCGCTTGCATCGGTCGGCTGATTCGATTGGGGCAAATCATGAAAACGTTGAAGGCTCTCGTCGTCGTGATCTGGGGCGCGATCTCGCTTTCGGCAAGTTACTCGAGTGCCGCCGAGCCAGAGTTGGCGGGGTTACATGCGTGGTATCGCAGCGAGGGACTGAAGACTTCAGGTGCGGCGGTCGTCGGTTGGGAGAACTCGGCAACGGGGACGGCGACGAATGCTGACGCCGCGCGGCGAAACTTGAACCGCATCGTCGGGCAGCCGCGCGCGTTTCGAGTCGCAACCGTTCACGGCGAGCGGACGGTGTTGCGATTGGATGGGAATTCGGCGCTGTGGCAAGCGGCGGATGATTGGGGTTCGCTCGACGCAGGCCGCACGATCCTTGTGGTTGCTCGGCTGGTAAAGGATGCCGAGGGGTTTTTGTTCGACGGCAGTACGAACACGGGACTGACTCGCGCCCAAGTTCGTGCGGCGAAATGGCAGATCGGCGTGCAATCGCCGCCAATTTCGAACGCAGCGAATGCGGACAGCGCGACGCAGTCAGCGGTCTATGAGTCATGGAATCCTCATGGTTTCATGTTCCACAAGGGAGAGGCCGGCACGCTCGCAACGCATTTTGTGGCACGTCGCGATGGGTGGAGTGCCGCTCATGTGACGCCACTCGCGACGCAGCCGTTGAGTGGCTTCATCATCGGCGCGAACGCGGCGACAAAGTCGGGGTTGGCGTGCGATATCGCCGAGATCCTTGTCTTCAATCGGACGATGTCGCTGGACGAGCAGCTTCAAGTCAGCACGGGCTTGCAACGCCAATGGGGCGAGCCGACCGACCTGCCCGCCGACAAGCAGCCGCAGGGTATCACCGATGATCCGCGCGGGTTTCGCAAGATCTTGAGAAAGCCGGGCGACGAGGGCTCGAAGGCCTATCGCATTCCCGGTTTAGCAACGACGCCGAAAGGGACGCTGCTGGCGGTCTTCGATATTCGACACGATGGAGGCGGCGACTTGCCGGCGAATATTGATGTCGGCCTGATGCGCAGCATTGACGATGGCGAAACGTGGAGCGCGATGCAGCCGATTCTCGACTTCGACAAGACTGAAGCAAACTCGCGCGGCAACGGCGTCGGCGATCCGACGATTCTGGTCGATCGGCAAACGGGAACAGTGTGGGTTGCGGCGTTGTGGTCGAAAGGAAATCGCGGCTGGAACGGATCGGGGCCAGGACTGACTCCCGACGAGACCGGGCAGTTCGTGCTGACGAAAAGCAGCGACGACGGAGTGACATGGTCGCCGCCGATCAACATCACGAAGCAGGTCAAAGCTCCGCAGTGGCGACTCTGCTTCAACGGGCCGGGAGCGGGAATTCAAACGACCGACGGCACGCTCGTCGTCCCGGCTCAGTTCCGTGACGCGGACGGCACGGCTCATTCGTGCTTCGTCTTCAGCCGCGACCACGGTGACTCGTGGACGATCTCACCCGCCGCAATCCCCGGCCCGAAACCAACGAGCGAATCGCAGATCGCCGAGTTGGCCGACGGCTCGCTGCTGTTGTCGATGCGAGATGAATCGCGCAGCGGCAAACGCGTCTGGGCGCGGTGGACCTGGAACAAGGCCGACGATGCAAGAGAGCACGGCTATGGCCGCTGGTCCGAGCCGTGGTTCACGGTCCCCGATCCGACCTGCATGGCGAGCTTGCTGCGACATCCGCACGGCGAGTTGCTCTTCTCGAACCCGAACAGCGCGACACAGCGTGTTGCGCTGACGATCCGATCGAGCACCGACAACGGCCACACCTGGAGCGATGGTCGGTTGCTTGATCCACGCGGCTGCATGTACTCGTGCCTGACCGTGTTGAAGGACGGTCGCATCGGAATCGTCTACGAGGTCGCGGGCACGCTGACCTTCGCTCGGTTCCCGTTGGAGTGGCTGACGCCCGAATGAGAGTCGCCACAATCGGCCACATCGCGCGGTGCCTGAAATTCGCCACCGACAATCTCGCTGGACTCAATCCGCGCCGGTGCAGAGGCGAGTAAGCCAATCATGGAAACGGTCAGTTGAAGGATGAACGGTTCCTGCCTGCAAAGAATCGCTCCACCTGAAACCACTTGGGACGTCATTGGGTATCATTCGGTTGATCGTCCTGCTGCGAAGCAAAGACGATCCACGGGACAACGCGCACTCACGATCGAATCTGGAGAATTCCATGAAGCTGTTGCTGTGCCTGAGCCTGATGTGCTTGACGGTCGGATTGCAGGCCGACGAATACGACCCGCTGCGTTTGGCGAAGGAAGCGGACGTACGAGTCTCTGACTTCACGGTGCATGATGCGAAGCGCAATCGTGAGCTGCCAGATCCGCGTGTATCTTCCGTCGAAAGAGCGTGGGACAGACGCGGCTCCGGTGGTCGTCTTCAGTCATGGCCTGGGGGGCACACGCGAGGGTTCGCCGTTTCTCGGCAAGCATTGGGCGGCGCGAGGCTACGTCGCGGTCTTTGTGCAACATCCGGGGAGCGATGATTCCGTCTGGAAAGATCTGCCGGTTGCCAAGCGAATGGCTGCGATGCAGGAGGCCGCATCAGTGAAGAATTCCATCCTGCGGATGCAGGATGTGCCGGCCGTGCTCGATCAGCTCGCGAAGTGGAATGCTGAGCCAACTCATGTGTTGGCCGGACGGCTGAATGCCAAATTGGTCGGCATGTCCGGGCATTCATTCGGAGCTCAGACGACGCAGGCGATTTCCGGACAGACGTTTGGATTGGCCGGTCAGCCGGTGGCCGAAACGCGAATAAAAGCGGCGATCATCATGAGTCCGTCGCTACCGCCGCGCGGCGACGGAAAAGCGGCCTTCGCCAAAGTCAAGTTGCCGTGGTTACTGATGACCGGCACGCTCGACGGCGGAGTCATTGGCAATCAGACCCCTGAAACTCGGCGCGGCGTGTTTCCCTTGCTGCCACCCGGAGACAAGTTTGAACTCGTCCTCGACAAGGCGGAGCATTCCGTGTTCACCGATCGCGCCCTGCCCGGCGAGAAGGAACCACGCAACCCCAATCATCACCGCGTGATCCTCGCGCTGAGCACCGCCTTCTGGGACGCCTATCTTCGCGACGACCAAGCCGCGAAACAATGGCTCACTGGCAAGGGACCGCGCAGCGTGCTGGTTGCCGAAGACGTGTGGCAACAAAAGTAGCTTGCGAACTCAAAGGGACCAGGAGTGCTGGCCCCTTTGAGCGAGTCCCTTGAACAACCAATGAAGTCGGTTACGTTGGGTAGTTCGAGAATCCTTGCCATGTTGTCTATAACGAATTCAGAATCCCAGTGTTTTCATTCGGAGCAGAACATGGTCAGCAAGAGTCTCACCTGCACAACGCTCGTCATTCTCGCATTCGGGGCGTTCGTCATGGCGGAAGACACATTGAACGCCCTGTTCGACCTCACCGGAGCCGACGCTGCGAAGGAATGGCAGACGGTCAATGACGGCGTGATGGGTGGCGTCTCCGAAGGAAGAATCAAGATCACTGACAAGAAGACGCTGGAGTTCTTTGGCACGTTGTCGCTGGCAAACAACGGTGGCTTTGCTTCGGTGCGAACGAAGGCCAAGAAGCTGGGCCTTGAGAAAGGCGATACGCTGGTCGCCAAGGTACGGGGCGATGGCCGGGAGTATTCGCTGAACCTCTACCTCAACAAACCGCTGGTTGCTTTCTCGTATCGGGCGACGGTGCAAACGAAGCAGGACGAATGGATCGAAGTCAAAGTCCCGCTCGACAAATTCGAGGCAACTTCATTCGGCAGGCCGGTGAAAAACGCCGGGGTTGTCGACCCGAAGGAAATCAACGCCTTGGGCTTCACACTCAGCGACAAGAAAGCTGGGCCGTTCAAGATGGAAGTCGAGTGGATCAAGGTGGCACGAAAACAATGAAACCTTCGGCGCAAACTTCTGGCTTGTTTTCCTGAGCTACTCGCGGAGAGGTCTTTTCGATGCGCCGTCATTTTCTGTTTTTCTACTGTGGCACTCTCGTTGTGCTTTGCTTTCAGTTGTCGCACGCCCAGCAACCCAAACAGGATCAGGTGACTCAGCAGGCACTCAAGCAGACGAGTCAAAAACTCGCTGAGGCAATGCGGTCGAAGGATGAGGCGGCTGTTCGGAAGCTGGCCCATGAGTCTGTCGCCCTACTTGGAAATCTGGCTAATTGTCATACGTAGAATTGCGGATTCTGCTACGAGATCGCGGTTTCGGTTTCGCAACGTCCGCCGCTGGGCTACAAGTTCCGCATGATTGCTCTCGAGATTTTTCCTGCCGAATCCACATCGCCGGCGCCGACGGTTCGCCGACGGTTGCCGATGTGGCTCAAGCGGCCGTTGCCACAGCCGGGCATGGCGTACACCAGTGGCGTCATTTCCGATCTCCGTTTGGAAACCGTGTGCGAAAGCGCGAAGTGTCCAAATCGGACGGAATGTTGGTCGCGACAAACGGCTACGTTCATGATTCTCGGTAACGTCTGCACTCGGCCCTGTGGGTTTTGTTCGGTTCCCAAAGGCAAAACCGAAGCGCTGGAAATTGACGAACCGCAACGTGTCGCCGAAGCGGCCGAGCGGCTCGGCCTGCGGCACGTGGTCATCACGTCGGTGACTCGCGACGACTTAATGGATGGCGGGGCTGATCACTTTTATCGCTGCGTACTCGCCGTGCGCGAACGGACGGGATCTCAAGTCGAAGTTCTGACACCTGACTTCCTGGGGAATCGCGCCGCCATTTCCCGCGTGATCGAATCGAGGCCGGATGTCTTCAATCACAACACGGAAACCGTTCCTCGGCTGTATCACCGAGTTCGTCGCAATGCCGACTATCAACGGACGCTCGACCTGCTCAAGCAAGTCAAAGACGAACAGCGAGACATGCCGACCAAAAGCGGATTGATGCTCGGCCTCGGCGAAACCCTGGACGAACTACTGGAAGTGTTCGCCGACCTGCGAGCCGTCGGTTGCGACATGCTCACGTTGGGCCAATACCTACAACCGACTCCGGAGCACCTGCCGGTCGAGCGATACGTGCCGCCGGAAGAATTCGACCACATCGGTGAACTGGCCCGCCGACTTGGATTTCAGATGGTCGCCAGCGGCCCGTTCGTTCGATCCAGCTATCACGCTGGAGAAATGGCTGCGGAGATGTCGGCCCGGCACTGATCCGAAGTGCGAATGAGCCCATCGATCCCGGAAACTGATCACAACAATTCCGCGATTGGTGCCCCGGTCGCGAGGATCGGCATCGGGCGACCTTGGTGATCGGGGAAGGCGTGTTCGGTGTCGATGCCGAGATGGCGGAACATTGTCGCCCAAAGATCGTTCGGTTCGAGCGGTCGGTCTTTCGGATGCTCGCCCTTGCTGTTGGTGGAACCGACGACGACACCGGTCTTCAAGCCGCCGCCACTGACGAAGATCGACATTGCTTGCGGCCAGTGATCGCGGCCCGGTTGCATGACCTTGGTTTGCGTACCGATCTGCGTGTTGACTCGCGGCGTCCGACCGAATTCACCAGTGACGATCAACATCACTTTCTTGTCGAGACCACGGGCATAAATGTCCTCCACCAAGGCTGCAATCGACTGATCAAACATTGGCAAGCGATGTCGCAAATCGTTGAACATATGGCAGTTCACGGCGTGGGAATCCCAATTGTAGACCGAGTCGATCGGCAAGCCGCCGCTGGGCAAGGGGTTCTCCATCGTCATCGTGACAAAGCTGGCTCCTGCCTCGACCAACCGTCGAGCCAAGATGGCTCGCTGGCCCCACGCATGGCGACCGTATCGCGTGCGGAGTTCGGGAGATTCTTGCGACAGATCGAAGGCATCACGGCACTTGTTGCTCGTCAACAGGTTGAGTGCCTTCTGGTTGAATTCATCGAGCGAAGCCATCGCGCCGAACCGATCGGTGTCCTTGCGAAGTTTGTCGATCCCGCCCAACAGAGCCACTCGGTCATCCAATCGCGTCTCCAGCGTCTTGGAGACCGACAGATTCTGGACCTCGAATTTTGAATCGTTCGGGTCGCCCCAAAATGTGAATGGATGCGTGGACGTTGGCAGGTACGCGCTGCCGAAGGCGAACACATCAATTCCCTGACGACCACCGTCCGTTCCGCAAATGTAGTTCGGGAGGCCGACGTGTCGCTGTTCCCGCATCTTCGCCACCACCGAGCCGATCATCGGGTGATCATTGACCGTATCCACGGGCGAGTTCGGATTGCGTCCAGTCAGAAACTTTTTGTGACCTCCGCCGTGATCGGCATAGGTGTGCGCGACCGAACGAATGATCGAAAAGCGATCGGCCACCTGAGCCAGCCGAGGCATGTGTTCGCAAATATCGAGCCCCGGCACGTTAGTCGAGATCGGCCGGAACTCACCGCGATATTCCAGCGGTGCTTCCGGCTTCATATCGAACGTCTCTTGATGAGGCGGACCGCCGGGAAGCCAGATGAAGATTACAGAAGTCTCCGAATCCGCGCCGATCGACGCGGCTTCGGCTCGCAACCGCAGCATGTTGCTCAGGCCAAGCGCCGTGAACGCGGTAGATCCAATTTCCAGAAACCCACGTCGCGAGATCGGTCCGGGACAGAACTTCGTGGCAGGCATGGTGAGAAAGCTCCGGCGGGTAAAGAAGGCGGGATCGAATCGACTAACCGAGATTATCGGCCAAATTCGAAAAACAAGCTAACGCCATCTGCCACACGGATCAATCTTCGTCTTCGCTCAGATTGTGGTTCGACGCTCTGCGTCGAACTTCACGACGCGGAGCGTCCTGCCACAGTGTTTGAGCGACTCCTACTTCGATCGATGGTTCGATAGAGTTCGCTAATGGCACATAAACTCTTTGCAGAATTGGGGCTTTCACCGGAATTACTGAAAGCCGTCGCACGTATGGGGTTCGAGCAGGCAGCCCCGATTCAGGCCGAGGCGATCCCCAAACTACTGGCCGGGAGCGACCTGATCGGGCAATCGCAAACGGGATCGGGTAAGACGGCGGCGTTCGGCATACCGGCGGTCGAGATGGTCGATGCGAAAAGCCGCGCGGTGCAAGTGCTGATGCTTTGCCCAACTCGCGAGCTGGCGTCGCAGGTGGCGGAAGAGATCGCCAAATTGGCGTTCTTCAAGAAGGGGGTGCGTGAGCTGCCTGTCTATGGCGGACAAAGCTACGAGCACCAATTTCGCGGACTGAAGGCCGGGCCGCAGATCGTCATCGGCACGCCAGGACGCATCATCGATCACATTGGCCAAGGGACGCTCAAGCTGGACAAAGTGCGAATGGTCGTGCTTGACGAAGCCGACCGCATGTTCGATATGGGCTTTCGCGAAGACATCGAGAAAATTCTCGAATCGGTGCCAACTGAACGGCAGCTCGTGTTGTTCTCGGCGACGTTGCCGCCGCCGATCAAGAAGATCATCGAACGCTTCACGCGAGAACCGGTTCACATCCGCATCGAGTCCACGACCCTGACGATTCCGGCGATCGATCAGAGTTACGTTGAAGTGGACTTCCGTTCGCGAACCGAGGTCCTCTGCCGGCTGATCGACTTGTACGACGTGCAATACGGATTGATCTTCGGCTTCACGAAAGTGCAGGTCGATGAGCTGACCGAGACACTGATCGCTCGCGGATACAACGCCGACAAATTGCACGGTGACATGACTCAAGCGATGCGCGAGCGGGTGATGAAACGCTTCCGCGATCGCAAGGTGGAATTGCTCGTGGCGACTGACGTGGCCGCTCGCGGATTGGACGTTGATGACTTGGAGATCGTCTTCAACTACGAATTGCCGCACGATCCGGAAGACTACGTGCATCGCATCGGCCGCACGGGCCGAGCGGGCAAGAGCGGTAAAGCGATTAGTCTCGTCACCGGCCGCGAATTCGGCCGCTTGCAGCAGGTTCAGCGATTCACAAAGGCAAAAATCGAACGCCTCTCCGTTCCTCGCTTGGAAGACCTCGAAGAGAAGCACGCCAACCGTTTGGTCGAGTCGCTGCGAAATACGATTCAGGGGGGGCAGTTCAAGCGGCAAGACAAGCTGCTCGAAGACTTGATCGAATCGGGTCACGCACCGGGCGAGATCGTCTCCGCGCTGATTCACTTGCTCGCGGGCGAAAGCGGCCGGTCGCCTGAACGCATTCGCGAAGATGACCCTCGACAAAATCGGCCAGCGGCTCGCGGTGATGTCCGAGTGCCTCGTGGTCCGCGCGACGAATCGCGTGAGCCGACTGACCCGCACGCGGCGAAGCGGATCGACGAGTCCGGTGTCTGGCTGAAATTCAACGTCGGTCACAATTACAACGTGACTCCGGGAGACTTTGTCGGCTGCATAGCCAACGAGAGCGGATTGCCTCGCACGGTCATCGGTCCGATTCAGATTCTGCCCACGATCAGCTTCGTCCAAGTTGCAGCCGAGCACGCCGAACAAATTCTGAAAGCGGTCATTGGCACTCGCCTACGCGGTCGAAACGTCAACGCCATGATTGCCGCCCCGCCCCGCTCTGACTCACGCCCAGATCGCCCGCCAACTGGCGAACCCTACAAACCCAAGCGTGATCCGAAACGCAAGTAGACGAGATCATGTGAGCAGCAGGTCGCCTCCGGCGCGGACCAGTCGGTGTGGACATGGGTGATCGGCGAGGTACGAGTGCCCCAAGACTGTGGCGTGGCAAGTGTCGGTCGTGCGACGGACGAAGAGGATGCGTCCTCGGTGCGGAACTTGGAGATCGAGTTTCCAGCGTGACGGGAACGGACGGCGGAAGGGTGCCTCGCTGATGCGGACGGCTCGGCGTTGGCGCAGCGCCGCGAGATAGTCGTCGGAGCATTGCCGCAGTCGCGACAGGGTGGGGTGTTCGAAGCGTTGGCGGACCGTGGCTTGCCAAAGTCCATTGAAGCTCTCGATGGCAGCTTGGAATCCGGTTTCGTTGGGAGGTGCGAAGACGGGTGTGACTCTCAGGCTCAGGCAGAGGCGAATCTCTCGTTCCTCCGCGTCGAGATATTGGCGTGGCCCCGTGAAGCGATTGTTGTTGTCGAACTGTGTGAAGCCTGGCAGGCCGAAGATTCGCCAGTGTTCGATCAAGCTCTCCAGGACATTGGTTGCGGTGAAGGACGTGCGTGGCCAAGCGGGCGGGAGCCCGCCCAGCAGCGAGGTTCCGGTGAGCATCCTCAGATGAGGACTGCCGCGAATCGCGGCTTCTCTTTGGCCAGAGCGCTCCGTCCCCGAGTCCCTTTCAAACGCTGCCGACGTCCCCGTCCCACTTTTTGACCGCCTCGGGATGCCCTTGATGTTCTGCGACCACATCGACTTCATCGCATTCGACTTCGCCCGACAGCACCACGGCAGATTGCTTCGCCACGATCCCTTCACGTAGTTGAGTCGCCGTGTCGTGGACGCTGTCTTCATCCAAGTCCAGCTCCCGATCAATCTGTCGATTCGACAAGTTCAGCTCCAGGAAATACAGACACAAAACCACACTCGAAGCGGCTGATGATGGCCCGCAAAGATGGTGTTGGTGAGGTCATCGAAGTCGTGCCCGCAACCCCCACAGTAGTAAAGCTGCCGGCAGGGCTGACTCTCATTCAATCTCCGTTTGGCCACCTGTCGCGAGTCACAATGCGGACAAGTCACCCCTTCGGGTCAGCGCAGTTGTCGCATCGCTTCAAGGCTCTTCTGATCGTCGATCAACGGCAAGAACGTCAGTTCCATCCGTGGCTCCTCGCATCAGATCTCCAACACAATTTACGCGGCTCTTTGCGACGCGGTCACTTCGACTTCTACCGTCTTTCGTGATTCCCAAACGGACCTCCCCGGATCGCCGGTTGAGCCACTCACAAAATAGCCTGCTCCGACAAATCGACAGCGTTGCCCTCAGACAACTTCCGAAACGTCTACCTGTCCCGACATGGGAATTGAGACGATACACGGCGGAATTCCGGCGGATTCGACTCGCATGAAACTCCTGACTCATTCCGATCGTCCTGACTGGAGTCTTCGTGCGTCAAACGGCATCATGTCACCGCCTCAATTGGAATCTGATGATCCAGGACGAGGTCGCCACACGAAATTCACCGTTTGCCGAGCAGGAGGCATACATGTCCGAAGCCATTACCAGTGTTCTTCTTGAGACCCGCAGGTTCCCGCCACCGAGCGATTTTTCCGCTCAGGCCAATATCCGCAGCGAAGAGCAGTATCAGCAGATGTGGGCATGGGCGAAGGATGACCCCGCTGGCTTTTGGGGGGATATGGCCGCGAATCTGGACTGGTTCAAGAAGTGGGACAAGGTGCTCGACGGAGCGATGCCGAACACGAAATGGTTTGTCGGCGGGAAGATCAATCTGTCGTACAACTGCCTCGATCGTCATCTTCTGGGGCCGAACAAGAACAAAGCGGCGATCATTTGGGAAGGTGAGCCGGGGGACACGCGCGTCTTGCGGTATCAAGACTTGCATCGGGAGGTTTGCAAGTTTGCCAACGTGCTGAAGAAGCTCGGCGTGCAGACCGGAGATCGCGTAACGCTATACATGCCGATGATCCCGGAGTTGGCGATTGCGATGCTGGCATGTACTCGAATTGGGGCGGTGCATTCGATCATTTTCGGCGGGTTCTCGGCGGAGGCGGTTGCAGATCGGAATAACGATGCGCAGGCGAAGGTTGTCGTCACGGCGGATGCTGGTTGGCGGCGCGGCAAGGAAGTGTTCCTCAAGCAAGCGGTTGATGCTTCGCTAGAGAAATCCCCGTCTGTGCAAAAGGTCGTCGTTGTGCGGCGAACGGGATCACCGGTCGAGATGGTTCCCGATCGGGACTATTGGTGGCATGATCTGATGAACGATGTCTCGGCCGAATGCGATCCGGTCCATCTGGATTCCGAGCATCCGCTGTTCATCCTTTACACGTCCGGCAGCACGGGCAAACCGAAAGGGGTGCTGCACACGACCGGTGGGTATTTGCTCGGCGCGACGATGACGTCGAAGTGGGTCTTCGATCTGAAGGACGATGACACGTATTGGTGTACCGCCGACATCGGTTGGGTGACGGGGCACAGTTATGTTGTGTACGGGCCGTTGTCGAATGGAGTGACGACAGTCATGTACGAAGGTGCTCCGAATTGGCCGGATGAAGGGCGTTTCTGGGAGCTGATTGAAAAGTATCGCGTGTCGATTTTCTATACCGCTCCGACGGCGATCCGCGCCTTTGTCAAATGGGGTGACGATTGGCCGAATCGCCACGATCTGTCGAGTCTGCGGTTGCTCGGCACTGTGGGCGAGCCGATCAATCCCGAAGCGTGGATGTGGTATCACAAGGTCATTGGGCAGGAGCGTTGTCCGATCGTTGATACGTGGTGGCAGACGGAAACTGGTGGCATCATGATCAGCCCACTGCCAGGAATCACGCCAACGAAACCGGGGAGCTGCACTCGGCCTCTGCCGGGCGTTGTGCCGGACATCGTGACGAAAGACGGACAAAGCGTGCCAGGCATTAACGGCGGTTTACTCGTGATGAGGCAACCTTGGCCGAGCATGTTGCGAACATTGTACGGCGATCACGACCGCTTCGTGAAAACGTACTTCAGCGAAATCCCGGGCTGCTACTTCGCGGGGGACGGAGCTCGCCGCGATGAAGACGGCTATTACTGGGTCATGGGGCGTGTCGATGACGTGCTGAATGTCGCCGGACATCGGCTTAGCACGATGGAAGTCGAGAGTGCTTTGGTGTCGCATCCGAGAGTTGCCGAAGCGGCGGTCGTGGGCTTCCCGCACGACCTCAAGGGCGAGGGCATCTGTTGCTTCGTCTCGCTCAAGGGTTTGGATGGCGACGACACCTTGAAGAAGGAGTTGATCGCGCACGTCCGAAAACAAATTGGCGCATTGGCAACGCCAGATCAAATTCGTTTCGCTGCGGCTTTGCCGAAGACGCGATCAGGTAAAATCATGCGGCGTCTGCTGCGAGACATCGCCGCCGGCCGCGAGAAAACTCAGGACACGTCCACGCTGGAAGACTACAACGTGCTGGCCAAACTGCGCGAGTCGGATGAATGATCGTGGGGCGAACCTGAAGTCTTGTGAGTTCAGAGAGGTTGAACAGCAAAACTACTGACTTCTTACGAATTCAGCGACGGCTCAACTATGGTGAAGGGAGTCTGATCATGGCCGCGACGAAGAAGAGTTTGGAATTGTCGTTGTGGGATCGGTTGTCTCGGCTGAATTTTGAGCAGGCGTGCAAGCTGCTGGGAGCTAATGCCAAGAAGTTGATCATGCAGGGGGCGGGAACGCACTCAATCGACATTGATACACAGGTGAAGTTTTCGGATACACGGTTTCGCGTGAACTTCGGACTGGGTGCCGACGGTGCAGTGACATCGAATGAGTTTGCCCCGGTCGTCACGATCAAACTTCGGGACGATGTGCCGAATCGGCTGCATTGGAACTGCACGAGCTGTTCGGAGCCGTGCTTGCATGTCGGTGCAACGATCGCATTGGTGCTGGAAGAAAAGATATTACTGGGCCTCGCCGCGCCGCCTAAGGATGAAACGCCGGTCGAATTGCTGGACGAGAAGCAGTTGATTGAGCGGGCATTGGCCGATCGCGCGGAGCGGGCCAAGGCCGAGCGGATGCAGGTCACACCGGGCGATAAAGAAACGGCGTGGACTGATTACATCGTGACGAGTGCGTTGTCGGGTAAGTCGTATCGCGTGGCGTTGCGCGGAATGGAACCGGGGCAGGCGTATTGTTCGTGCCCGGACTTTCGAGTGAACACGCTGGGGACGTGCAAGCATGTGATGAAGGTTGCTCAATCGGTGCGGCGGCGATTTGATGCGGCTCATTTGAAGCGACCGTTTCGGCCGACCGGAATCGCGGTCTTCGTGCAATACGGCGACGAGTTGTCGCTGCGCTGGGAACTGCCGCCGAAGTTGAGCGAGGACGCGGCGCGAATCATCGGGGCGCAGGCGGATCAACCGATTGGCGATGTCAGCGACTTAATCAAGCGAGTGGCCAAGTTGGAGCAGTTCGGAGAGGTGGTGACGATTTATCCCGATGCGGAAGAATTGATTCAGCGACAGCTGCACGAAGCGCGAATCGCAGCCAACATGGCGGAGATTCGTCGCGATCCGGTGACACATCCACTGCGAATCGGGCTGTTGAAAGTCGAATTGCTGCCGTATCAATTGGATGGAATCGCATTCTCGGTCGCGGCGGGGCGAGCGATCCTGGCCGACGACATGGGACTTGGCAAAACGATGCAGGGGATCGGCGTCGCCGAACTGCTGGCACGCGAATCGGGGATCAAGAAGGTGCTCGTGGTTTGTCCGGCCAGTTTGAAATCGCAGTGGCGGAGTGAGATTCGCCGGTTTTGCGATCGCGACGTGCAGCTTATCACCGGCAAGATCGCGGAGCGGCAGCCGCGATACCGCCGCGACAAATTTTTCACCATCTGCAATTACGAGCAGGTGCTGCGCGACATACAGATGATCGAAACCGTGCCGTGGGATTTGATTATTCTGGACGAAGGGCAGCGGATCAAAAACTGGGAAGCGAAGACGACTCAGGTGGTGAAGAGCTTGCGATCACGATTCGCGCTCGTACTGTCGGGAACGCCGCTCGAAAACCGGCTGGAAGAGCTGTATTCGGTGGCGACGTTCATCGACGCTCGGCGGCTTGGCCCGGCATTTCGGTTCTTTCATCGGCATCGGATCGTGGAAGAGAACGGCAAGGTGATCGGCTACAAAAACCTGGATCAGTTGCGTCAGATGTTGAAGCCGGTGCTGCTTCGCCGCACGCGAGAATCGGTGCGGTTGCAATTGCCGGAGCGGACCGACGAGTACACGCGGATTCCGCCCACGGAAGAACAGCTCGCGATGCACAACGGCTTTTTGCAAATCGTGAGCAAGATTGTTCGCAAGCCGTTTATGACCGAGATGGACTTGCTGCGTTTGCGGCAGATGTTGTTGATGTGTCGCATGTCAGCCGACAGCACGTTCTTGGTCAACAAGACGAAGCCGGCGTACTCGTCGAAGCTCGATCATCTGGCGGAGTTGTTCGATCGGTTGTTCGCGGAAGACGATCGCAAGGTGGTGCTGTTTTCCGAATGGACCGGGATGCTGGACTTGATCGAGCCGTTGCTGACAGAACGCAAGCTACGGTTCGTGCGGCTGGACGGTTCGGTGCCGCAGGGGAAACGCGAGCAACTGGTTCAAGACTTTCAGAACAATGCCGATTGCCGTCTCTTCTTAACGACGAACGCAGGTTCAACCGGGCTGAACCTGCAATCAGCGAACACGATCATCAACGTCGATCTGCCGTGGAACCCGGCGGTGCTGGAACAACGAATTGCTCGCGCTCATCGCATGGGCCAGAAGCGGCCGGTGCAGGTGTTTGTGCTGATCACGGAAAGCACGTTGGAAGAAAGCCTGCTAGCGACCCTGCTGACCAAGCGAGATCTGGCCCTCGCTGCACTCGATGCGGATTCGGACGTCGATCAAATCGAAATGAAATCGAACAGCGACGACTTGAAGAAGCGATTGGAGATTTTGTTGGGCGCGCGAGCCGAAGGGTTTGTCGATGAATCGCAAAAAGCAGAACGCGCGGCGGAGGTGGCGGCACAGACGGAACAACTACCGACTCAGTCGAATTTCGCCGCCGCGTTCGAAACGTCGGACCCCCGCGCGCATCGTGAACGTGTGGCTGCGGCCGGTGGCGAGTTATTGGGCGCCGCGTTTCAGTTCCTTGGCGAGTTGATCGCTCAGCAACATCCGCAAAAAGAGCCGACTCCCGAACTGGCGTTGAACCTGAAGAATCGACTCTCGGAATGTTTGGAAGCGGACGAACTCGGTCGGCAGCGACTGACAATTACACTGCCAAACGCCGCTGCACTCGATTCGATGGCCAATGCGCTGGCGCGATTGCTGTCGGTCGGAGATGCGGGCGGCGCGTGACACGCTTTCGCGACCGTTACATGTTCGGTCGCGGGCCAGGAGCCGCTGCAATGAACGCCCACTGGCTCGCCTGGGAAGATTACGGTTTTCTCACACGGTCATGAATTCGGCGAGATATCGGGTTTATGTTGGCGGGGGGGCGAAGGCGGTGAACTCGTTGTTTTGCACGAGCGTAACCGGTCACCGTGCAGTCAGGTCGCGATGATTTTTGGGGTATAGATGTTGAGCAGATAGCGAAGAGCATGAAGACGTTTGAGGTCGGATTGTTGGTGAAGTTTTTTGGGAGGCTTCCCAGTCGAGAAGCACATTTCCAACGTGCTCGGCACGATGAAATCGTGCCCCAACGTCAGATGTCGTCATCCCAAACCATTCCGCGACGGCGGATGAATGCGACCTCTCTCGATCGAGCTTTGTCGTATCGGTCGAGATAACGAACTTCGTAAAAATAAAGGCGCGGCGGCCACCCTCCGTTGAGATTGAAAAAATTCTTGAAGGGCCGCCAGGAGATACTTTGAACGGTCTCACCGTAGCTGTGTAATGTGCTTCGAATCGAATAGCGACGAAGCTGATCGTTCAGCAGGAAGAAGACCGGAACCCCGACCGTGAACCAGAGGAGGTTTTTCTGTTCTGGCCGCAGAACGGCGTTCGCCCACACAAGTCCTCCAACAATCAGCGAGACGCCAACGACCACTCCGCCGCCAATGAGCAACCACCGCTTCCATGCCGCCGCCCGCTTCTGATCGCGAGCAGTCTTCTTCGCCGACCGAGCCTTCGCCGCCGCGCGGTGATGAGCCGGAACGTATTCCGCGTCCGGTTCCATCTCCACGTCGTCATCGCCATCGTTCTCATCGTCAGCGGTCCCGTCGTTCGCGTTCGGCACTTGCAACAGAGTTCCGCAATCCCGGCACTTGAACCGCTTGCCGGCTTTGTCTGCGCTCACGCGATAGCCTTTGCCGCAATCGCAAGCTACCTCGATGGACATCAGGAGTTCTCCTTGTCGGCAGAACGTTGCGACAACGCCAGCCGTTGGAATTGGTCATCGGCATTCGACAGGACGCCATTCAACGGCTCGCCGAGTTCGAGGCTTTCCGAGCGCCAGACACAGTGGCTCGTAGTTGGAGATGTGGCCGCGGCTGACGGTTGCGCTGCCGGTTCGCGTCTCGATGACAAAGGATTCCAAGTTCTCGCCACGATGTTTCGTCGTCCTGCGGCGAGTCCGCAGCACATCGGTCAGCGGACAACTCAGCCACGCTTGGCTGCGAATCACCCAGAATCCGTGAGGCCAGTGGCAGTTCTGAAAATGAATCATGCCTGCGGCATGGTCCACGATCACCGCCCTCGGCTTGCCGATCCCGGTGCCTAACTCGCAGATGAGTGAGTCGGCGGAAAACTTTGGTGCCTCGGGATCGGTGCGGAGGTCCGGTTCTTGCGACCGGGGTCTCGACGACCTCCAGAGCTCGCGGCTGCTGAACCACAGTCCGACAAGGCCCATCGCTCCAAAGATCAGAGGCACCGGTGCCGTGAGGATCCCGATCCAATCATGCGCCAGCGTGCAGTCCCACAAGACCGTGATGGAGAAACAGCCAACGAACATGGCAGACAGGACGAAGCTGCCAACGTAGATGACGAAGTGACCCAAGCGCGGTCGAAATGAGAACCACCAAGCACTCAATAACGTTGGCAAGAACATGCCGCCGAGGACCAACACGCCGAGCAGTTTTCGTGAGTTGCCTTGCACGCGTGATAGGCCGCCGACTCCGGGGATGTATTCCACCACCACGGACTCACCGACCGCGGTCCCCAGCATTTCATCGCTTTCGTCGCGGTGCCAGCCACTGGCTTCCTTGAAGGAATAATCGAAGACGACGACCGAGCGACTGCCAGCGTTTCGTCCGGCGCTCCGCGACCCGGTCGATTGCCGAGTGACTTTCGCGTCGGTCGTCTTGCCCGATAGCAAATACCACAACTCGTGACCGATGACATAACCCATAAAGCCAGACACTCCCACGATGAAGAGCATCAGAACCAGAGCGGGGCTCTTCTTCTGTGGCGATGATTGGGACATCGTGTGTTCCTTTGACGCTTGGAAGGAATGAGGAAAACTCGCGACGAGCACGGCAGCAGATTCACTCAAAGTGCTGATTGAGGGATCAATACGGTACCTAGTCCTCCGTATGGACCTCCAACCGGAGGCCATTGCTCTGTGCCCAAACGCGGGCCTGCTCGAACATGGAGGGGCCCGGCTCATCGGGAAACACGCCATATTGCGCGGTCCATGAGAACTGTGCTCCATCGGATGCGATGATGAGGGTTCTCCGCCGGCCGCCGGTGAACGCGAGCAGCATGCCGACGGCGAAGAGGAGGAAATCGACCAAGGGTGCCACTGTCGGTCGTCGCACGATCACAAACCCTCCCACCATCAAGAAGGCACCGATGATGCTGCCGACCAGCATGATGAGGCCGACGACCAATCGACCCTGATACCATTGAGTTCGAACGGTGACTGAGACCACCTCGGAGAGCGGCACTCGCTCGGTGCTGATGGTGTTGTCGAAGAGGCCGCTGAAGCCGAGCTTGCGAGTGCTCCAGTAGGCGGCTCGGTTCGTGAGCAGGAGCCTGCGCACCGGCCTGTTGCTGAAACTGATGTCCGCCGAGACTTTCTCGCCTTTTTCAAGGACTGGGTTGAAGGCCATGATCGCTCCTTGTCTGCGTGGGATTGTGGAACCCGATCCTCGTTCGGCTCACAGATTCATCAGATCGATCAACTTAAACAGAAGCCTGAACCCGCTACTCGCGTCCAGCAGGAATGTCGGGACAGACAGGTAAGCCCCGATGATCACGTAGAATGAAAACGGATCATCCGACCGCCGTATCACGCCACGCTTCACCGACAGTTTGCCCGTCCAAATCGCCCACACGGCCTTTGCCAAGCAGGCAAGTCCCAGCAAAAGCATCAGTACGATCATCAGTCCCGCCCTCGATGGCCAAACGATGGTGACCGGCCATCACAAGCCTGGTGAGACCATCACCATAATCACAGTTCAGCTCACAGATTCAGATTGATCAACTTCATCCTCAACTTCATCATTCGCGCGCCCTGTCCGATGATCAGAGCGTGACATCCAAATTGAAATCCTCGCCTGCCGTGGACTCGATCACAAAAAGAACAACCCAATGGCGAAGATGCAGTACACCGCAACGAGCATGACCCCTTCCATCCAGTGCGATTCGCCATCGTGAGTCAAGTTGCGGACGATCAGCGCGGCCATCGCGAGCGCGATCACTTCAAACTCACTGAAGACGAGGTCCAAGCGTGTGTTGGTGAACAGCCCCACGAACACCAGCACGGGGGCCACAAAGAGCGCGATTTGCGTGCTGGAGCCGACCGTGATGCCAATCGCCAGGTCCATGTTGTTCTTGCGAGCAAACCGCACGGCATTGATCAACTGAGCGAGGTTGCCGACCGTGGCCAGCAGGATCACTCCCGCGAAGACGTCCGACAACTTCAGCATCTTCGCCGTCTCTTCCACCGAACCGGTGAGCACTTCGCTGACGATCGCGATCGCAACCGTGACGCCCGCCAGGACGCCGATGGCCTTCTTCACGCTCCAGTGCGGACCGGAGTGGCCCATGTCTTCCGGCGTGCGTTCTCCCAGCAGGTGCTTGTGCGTGCGCAGCGAGAAAACCAGACTCAGCCCATACACGACCAAGAGAATCGCGGCGATTTCCAGGCTGATCTCGCGGCGCGGCGAATCGCTGGAGTGGAAAAAAATGGCCGGCACGAGCAACGCCACCACAGCGAGAAACAACAGTCCCGAACCGAGCGACGCCGCCTCGCGGTTGAATTTTTGCACGTCTCGGCGCGTGCCACCGGCGATCATCGACATGCCCAGCACGAACAGCACATTCCCCAGGATCGATCCCGCGATCGACGCCTTGACGATCTCATCCAGACCTTTGAGGAGCGCTGAGATGGCAATGATCATTTCCGGTGCGTTACCCAGCGAGGCACTCAGCAGCCCGCCCAGGTTGGGGCCCAAGACGTGCGCGAGACTCTCGGTCGCGCGCTCCATCAAGCTGGCCAGCGGAACAATGGACGCGGCCGAAACCAGGAAGACGATCCACGGCGGCGCGTGCAGCCAGTCCATCGCGAGTGCCACCGGAACACAGACCAGCATCCAATTCATGGGTTTAGACACAACCGTTGACCTCCGTAGTGAAACTCGATGATGCCGCATTTCAAATGCGTTGGCATCGTATCCGCGTCCGCACGGGCTTTAACAACGATGCAATCCATCACAACAACCATTCCTCAATACTTAGGACCGGCGTTTCAATCAGTGTCGTAGCCGAAGTCGTGAGACTTCGGTCCGAACTCTCACGAGTTCGGCTACGTCTGACAGTCATTTCTGCGCCAATGCTTAACGTCGCAGCTTTCAATGATGGGCATGAACGATTCCTTTTCGGTCACTTGAGAATCTTGCAGCCGGGCAGCGCCTTTTGAAGTTCGTCCACCGACTGCGGTGAGACATTCAGTCTGCGCACGCTGAGCAACGTCAGTTTGTTGAGGCTTTTCAAGGACGGCAGGCCCTGGTCCGTGATCTTGCTGCCGTCGAGCAAGAGCGCCTTGAGGCTGGACAGTTTCGCAAGCTGCTCGGTTCCGGCATCCGTCACAGACGTATTTTGCAGGCTCAGCGTTTCGAGCCCCTTCAACACTTGGAGGTACACGAGGAGATTGTCGGTTACGGGCATGTCATTGACCGACAGGCTGCTCAACTTGTTGAGTTCGTCGATCATGGTCATCAAGTCCAGGGGAGCCAAGCTGACCTGCTCCAGTTGAAGATGCCGGAACAGCGGACACTGCTTGAGAGTGCGAAGTCCATCTGAGGTAATGACCGACTTGCCGCTCAGGTTCAGTCCGATCAACCCCGGATGTTCGGACAACTGCTTTAGCTTCGCGTCGTTCATCTCCACCGTCTTCACGATCACATGACTCAGCGACTTGATCGTCGCGAGGATGTTGTCGGGATAGCGGTCGCTCGCACTCAAATCGGGAAGCACGAGCACCGCCACTGCCTGCAATCCTTCGGGAATCGACTCCGGTGCTTCGCGTCGAGTGAGAAGCTGGCTCTGAATACCAAGCGGTCGAAGTGTTGGCTGCACCCGCTCCCAAGCCTTGTGGTCGAACTTGTCCTCCGGACGTTGAGCGCTCGGCACAGCTACCGCCTTCCCGCGATGCAGGATCATGATTCCTTCTCGCTCCCCTTTGATCGGCACGAACGATGTGGGACGACTGAGCGGGCTTTGGAACAGTTTGAGGACGTCATTTTCAATCGAGTAAATTCCAAAGAGCTGCTTGGCACCCACATTACCGGCCGGTGGCATCACGTCGATCACTTTGGGAGTCTGCGAGGAATCCAGCCTGATCTTCTGAGCCGGTTGAGCCACGGAAGCGAGGGAAGGAATGTGAATCGTCATCGAATCGCCCACAAACGAAATCGTGACGGTCTTGAACGTCTCAAGTTCCTTCGGTGGCCTCGGCGGATCGGTTTGCATCTCCACGACATGCCAGTCTCCTTGCAATGCCTTGAGGTCACCGGTCACATCACTCGCGGGCGCATTCGCTGCTGTCTTGGACGTCGCGGGATTGTTCCCGGCAAGAGCCGCCGAATTCGGGGCCGAGGTCGCTGGCCGAGGCATGTCTCGCGCGGCGTTCCCGGTGGGAAATGCTGTTCCCGAACCGGTGATGACCAGATACGGCGTCAGTGTGCTTTGCGGATCGTTGGACAGCGGGTCGCGATACACGTTCGGCATCTTGGCGAGAACCGCCGCGTTCTTCGGATCGTCCCAGGAGACGCTTTGGTCGTATTCCTTGAACAGACCAGGTTCTCCCAAGAAGGGCAGGATTAACACTCGCCAGCTCACCAATGGCTTCCCATCGGTCGCGAACACCGTCGCCGGAGGAAGATGCTTGAACGTCGCGTGGTAGTTGTGAAACGCGAGCGCGATCGCCCTCAGCGAGTTCTTATTCTGGCTGCGGGCTTCCGAGTGTCGGACATGCTCTTGCGGAGTGGGATAGGTGGGGTCCGAAGTGTCGGCACCCGGAGGATACAACGATAAGAATGACGCGGATTCTTTGCCGCCGATCGTGAACAATGCACGATACGTTGGACGAAGGATGCTGTCTCGGACTCGCAGATGCCGAACCGAACCATCCGCGAACATGGTCGCACCATCGACAAAGGTGTTGTCCTGCGAGGGAAAGGACTCGTCGAAGGAAACATCCCCCGGCATCGTCCACGGAACTGAATGACCTTCGGAAACCATGCCGGCCATTAGCGTCTTATCCATGCCATCCGTGAACTCTGAGAACGAGGCATAGCGAGGCTCCGATGTGGCCACCGCCGGTGGTGTCCCGCCGGTCGAGGGAGTCCCGGTTGAACTGTCATTCGGCTGGCCCGCAACCTCCGCGACATCGGCCGCTGGTGAGGCGGGCCAGAGCAGCCAAGCCAGCAGTGCGACCACCAACACGCCGCCTCCCGCCGATACGCCGATGAGCAATCCGCGATTCGAGGACTTCGACTTCTTCCCTTTGCCTTTGACAGAACTCTTCCGCGACACCGCCCCACGCGAGGGCGATGACTTCCCGCCGCGCGACTTCACCGGAGCGTCCGACGGTTCGTCCTCGAAGTCCTCCTCGGCCGAGTCTCCCAAGTCCCACTCGTCATCGAGCGATTCCTCTTTGGCCTTGGGCTTGGGAATGTTGAGCAACTTTTGGCACGCGGGGCACTTCACTTTCTTTCCCGCGAGTTCGTCTTTGACCGCAAGCTTCTTCCCGCACGCACACGCAACTTTGATCGCCATTCCGAAGTTCTCCGAGTCTGTTCGCCACCAGATCGACGATGGCGAGAAGTGTTTGAGGGGACTACGAGCATTCTCTGCCAACCGTCACGGCTGAGGCGTGACGTCCCACAACTTCACTGTGTGATCGAGGCTGCCCGACGCCAGCCGTTTCCCATCCGCGGTGAACGCCACGCAATAGACCATTTTCGTGTGTCCTTTCAACCGCAATAGCTCCGCACCGTTCGTGGCGTCCCACACCTTCGCCGTTTGATCGTCACCCACGGACGCCAACCGTTTCCCATCCGCGCTGAACACCACGCACATGGCTAGGCCGGTGGACCCTTTCAACTTCAGCAGCTCCTGACCGCTCTTGGCGTCCCACACCTTGATTGTCCGATCCAGGCTTGCCGACGCCAGCCGTTTCCCGTCCGGGCTAAACGCCATGACGGTGACCCTGTCGGTGTGCAATTTCAGCGTGAGCGTCTCCTGGCCGCTCGTGGCGTCCCAGACCTTCACCGTCCCATCGTGGTTAGCTGTCATGAGCCGTTGCCCGTCCGGGCTAAACGCCAGACACCGCTCCCCGCCGCCTTCCATCGTGAGCGTCTCCTGACCGCTCGTCGCATCCCACACCTTGACCGTCTGATCGGTTCCTACCGCCGCCAGGCGTTTTCCGTCCGGGCTAAACGCCACCCGACCGACCCAGCCGGTTTGCCATTTCAACGTGAGCAACTCCGCACCACTCGCGGCGTCCCACACCCTGACTGATTTGTCAGAGTTAGCCACCGCCAGCCATTTTCCGTCCGGGCTAAATGCCACCGTCGAGAGCGCTGCGGTTTGCCCCTTCAACGTGAGCATCTCCTGACCGCTCGTAGTGTCCCACACCTTGACCGTCAGATCGGGTAAGCTTCTGTCCGACTCCAGCCGTTTCCCTTCCGGGCTAAACGCCACGCCCGTGACCGAGCCGGTATGCCCTTTCAACGTGAGCGGCTCCTGACCGACAGCCGGTTCAACGGGCCAGAGCATCCAAGTCAGCAAGGCGACCACCAACACGCCGCCACCGGCTGACAGGCTGATGAGCAAACCGCGATTCGAGGACTTTGACTTCTTTCCTTTGCCTTTGACGGAACTCTTCCGCGACACCGGTTCGCGCGAGGCTGATGACTTCCCACCGCGTGACTTCACCGGAGCCTCCGACGGTTCGTCCTCGAAGTCCTCCTCGGCCGAGTCCCCCAAGTCCCACTCATCGTCGAGCGATTCCGCTTGGGCTTTGGGTTTGGGGATGCTGAGCAACTTCTGGCACGCGGGACACTTCACTTTCTTTCCCGCGAATTCGTCTTTGACCGCGAGCTTCTTCCCGCACACACACGCAACCTTGATCGCCATTCCGAATTTCTCCGAGTCTGTTCGCCACCAGATCGACGATGGCGAGAAGTGTTTGAGGGGACTACGAGTATTCTCTGCCAACAGTCACGGCTAAGGCGAGAATTCCCACACCTTCACTGTGTGATCCGTGCTGGCCGACGCCAGCCGTTTCCCGTCCAAGCTAAACGCCACGCTAAAAACCGGTTTGGTGTGCCCTTTGAACTGGAGAATCATCAGGCCACTCATGGCATCCCACACCTTCACTGCCGGGTCCATGCCGGACGGTGCCAGCCATTTTCCATCCGGACTAAACGCCAAACTCATGACCAAACCGGTCTGCCCCTTTAACGTGAGCAGCTCTTGACCGCTCGTGGCGTTCCACACCTTCACAGTCTGATCCCTGCTGGCCGACGCCAGCCGTTTCCCGTCCGGGCTAAACGCCACGCTGGTGATATTGTCGGTGCGCAATTTCAGCGTGAGCGTCTCCTGACCGCTCGTGGCGTCCCAGAACATCACCGTCCCGTCGTAGTGGGCGGACATGAGCCATTTCCCGTCCGGACTAAACGCCAAACATCTCTCCCCGCCGCGTTCCAACGTGAGCGTCTCCTGACCGCTCGTGGTATCCCACACCTTGACCGTCGAATCGGTCCCTACCGCCGCCAGCCGTTTTCCGTCCGGGCTAAACGCCACCCGACCGACCCAGCCGGTTTGCCATTTCCACACGAGCAGCTCCTGACCACTCGCGGCGTCCCACAACCTGACTGATTTGTCAGAGTTCGCCACTGCCAGCCATTTTCCGTCTGGGCTAAACGCCACCGTCGAGAGCGCTGCGGTTTGCCTCTTCAACGTGAGCAACTCCTGACCACTCGTGGCGTCCCACACCTTAACCGACAGATCGGGCATGGTGCTGGCCGACACCAGCCATTTCCCATCCGGGCTAAACGCCACGCAGTTGACCGAGCCGGTATGCCCTTTCAACGTGAGCGTTTGCCGAACCGTTGGTGCGGCAGGCCAAAACATCCAAGTAAGCAGTGCGACTACCAACACACCTCCACCGGCCGACAAGCCGATCATCAGGCCGCGATTCGAGGACTTTGACTTCTTCCCATTGCCATTGACGGAATTCTTGCGCGACACCGCCTCGCGAGCGTCCGACGTCTTCACACCGCGCGATTTCACGAGAGCCTCGGACTGTTCGTCGTCGAAGCCCTCCTCGGCCGAGCCCCCCAAGTCCCACTCGTCGTCGAGCGATTCCTCTGCAACTTTGGGCTTGGGGATGCTGAGCAACTTCTCGCACGCGGGACACTTCACTCTCTTACCTGCGAGCTCATCTTTGACCGCGAGCTTCTTCCCACAGGAACACGCAACCTTGATCGGCATGAGAGATTCTTTCCGTCACAAAGCGGAGCCATCGTCCAAAAGGAGTCGCGGATTTACTGACGACCCAACGAGTCGCCCCACTGAACTACCGACACGACAGACATCGTCCCGGATCAAGGCTCAGGATTCTTGAAGGCTCTGTACAACATGACCAAGACTCCAACCACGCCCACAAGGACGATTCGCTCCAAGGGCCACCACTCCCGCCCCCACTTCTTTCGTGCCGCCTGATATTCAGCGATCTTTTGGGCCTGTTCTGCTTCCTCCTTTTCATGTTTCTTGGTGTACTCGTCGAGTTTCTTGAGGTTCTCCTTGCCTTTCTCCAGCATGTCGTCAATTTCCTTTTGACGTTGCTGAATGTTCTCAAGCTCGTCGTTGCGTTTGAGCTTTGGGCTGGGGCGTTCCGGCTCTTGATGGGATTGCTGTTCAGACTCGATGGATTGGCGAGAAGGTGGGTCTGCGGCGAGGTGATGTGCGTTAGCCAGACTCATCCATAAGCAGACGGCGATAGTGGCAATCAGTCTTGCACGAGTTCTCATGCCGGCTCCTCCGTTGGGATTGTGGTTCCATAGGGCTTCTCTCTTGAGGAGCATTCGTCGCAGGTCACGGTGATGGGCATTCTCAGAGTCTTTCGTTACGCCGCTGGCGATGCGTGTTTGAGGCGTCAGCAATTGGACAGCGCGTATCGGCTGGCCAGCAGCAATCCGCCATAGCGAATGACGAAGATGATTCCAGTGACCAGCAGGACGAGTCCCAGCAACATCAACCCCAGCCCAGCGAGAAGCGCGGGGAGTGCTTTGGCTACGGCGAGAACAGCCAGCACGGCGAATACCAAATACAGCACGACAATGCCGATGCCCATGTTGAGGACTCCGGAGCCGCGCTCGCGCAAATCCCGCTCGCCAAGCAAGTCTCCCATGTTTTGCAGAAACACGATGAAGCAGACTAAGCCGGCGATCGACAGCAGATTGATCGCTCCCTTGAGCAGTGGCGGGACGACCGTCACCAGACTGGCCACGGTGATCGACAACGACAACAGGTCGATGGCGACCGCCACGAAAATGCTTCCACGTCCGGACATCTGCGGGGGAGCCGTCAGGCACAGCAGTTTGCCGGCGGTGGTGATGGCCGTGGCCGCGATTCCGCCGAACGATAGGAAATAGACGATCTGCGCCACCCTCAACGGGTTGCCCTTCATCGACCAACCCACGGCAAACCCAATCAACACGACTAAGCAGGTCAGCACGAATCCAAAGAAGACGCAGTCCACTCCCAGCGGAACCTTCGTTCTGTTGATCGGCACCGATTTTGGCTTTCCAGATTTGCTCGGCGATGACTTCCGGCTCGGCGTCGCTCGCTTCTTAGCCTTCCTGCGGGAATAGGCTTCGGCCTCGTCCGCCTCAGCATCCTCGTCGTTCAATTCAGCGTCATCGAAGTTGGTGAAGTCGTCCTCCGGTGGCGCAGGAGCTTCGACCTTGAGCGACTTGCCGCAGCCTTTGCACTTGAATCGCTTGCCCACCGCGTCGTCCTTCACGCGATGAGATTCCGAGCATTCGTCGCACGTCACATTGATGGGCATTACCAGTGTCTCCGTTCGTTTTCTCGTTCCCGAGGTCCGCCTAATCCTTGGCTGGGGGTTTCGGGGATTGCCTGGATTTGGGATCGGCGTCGGATCGCGAACGAGAGGGTGATGGTGCCGTTCGACCGGTTGATTCTGGTTGGATTGGAAGTTTGGGGTCGCGTGCCGGTGAGCTTGAACGGAAGCGGCTGCCGGGGCCTGGCTCGGGCTTGAACGGATTCGGCACGTTGATGGTTTCGGTCTTGCGCGGCGCGTTCGCAGCCACAATCTCGGCGGTGACGATCAGGATGCCGGGAGCATGATTCGATTTCGGATCGAGCTGCCATTCCGTCACGACAGCGGCATGGCCATCGGGAATCGTCAGCGTCGAACGAAGTCTCGATTGAGCTTTGCCCTGCATTGTGAGCGGGCGGTCGTTCTCTCCTTTGGCCAGTTCGAGTCCCCGTTCCGCCGGTTCGTGCCAAGAATCTTCGACGCTGATCATGGTGACGATGTCGCGGGTCTCGGTGATGCGCGGCGACAAGTCGATGCTGGCTCCGACCTCATCCCGAATCAACGTCGGGAATGCCGTCCGATTGGGGCCGCCGATCGTGAAGCCGTTGACGATTGGCTTGATCTCACTCAGTCGCAGCGAACAAAGCTGATTCTCTTGCCCCGTTAGTGAGTACCGCCGAACTCGTGCGACCTGCCCAGCCGCCACCCATTTTCCCAACGTGGCTTGAATCGCGGCGGCCGGCCCAGTTAGGTCGCGAGGATCGACTCCCTGCTTGGGATCTGCTTTGTTGGCATCCAGCGCGTCCTCATTCAGCTCCACCAAGAGCACTTGAAAAGCGATCTGCCGAGCCGGCTTGTCGATCAGCGACAACGTCTTGAGCAACTCCTGAAAAGTTGCCTCCGAGGAGGCTCGAATCGCGATCGCGTTGGTATTCGGCTCAGCAACAATGCTCACGCTGGCCTCTCCCTCAAAGTGCTTGCTAAGCAACGTGGCCAACGAGTTCGCCGAGGCGTGCTTGGGAAGATAGATCGCCCGCTGAGGAACTCCCTCATCCGCCTTGGCTTGACTGGCGACGCGATCGAATGGCTCGTCGGCATTCAGCCGATTCAAAGCGACGTTGCCAAGGATCATCCCGCTCAGCAACAGAGCTCCGATCAGCAGCGATCGACACATGAGGTCGTTCCTTTTTGTGAAAACAATGGCAAAAGTGGTTAAGACCTGTTGTTGCTGCGCGATCCTACTTCGAAATTGGCTGAGCCAGAGCAGCCTTCACCGCATCAACCGTCAGCGCCACACGAAAGCCGGCGCGATGGATGCGGTACGTCGGAACGTTGGCCATGCGCATTGAGGAACGGCAGATCATTGGCAGAAAAAACCATGCACCGCCTCGGAGGACACGCTTGGAATTGGCAGGTGTTGAGCCGTTGGGGTCGAGCGCCAACTCTTTCTGAAATTGCGCGTAATACTGCGGATCCCACCCGTCTTGAACCCACTCGAAGACATTGCCGTAAACGTCATGCACCCCGAAGGGATTCGATGGAAGTTCACCCACCGCATGAGTCCGGTTGCCGGAGTTGGCGTTGAACCATCCCGCCCGCACCAGATCAGAATCATTGTCTCCCATCCAATACTTGGTCGTGGTCCCCGCGCGGCAGGCAAATTCCCATTCCGCTTCCGTCGGCAGGCGGTAGCCGGTTCCCTTCTGAAGCGTCACTTGTTCGCCGTCGCGGAGATAGAACGGCGTGACGTTTTCTTGTTGGCTGAGCTTCGCGCTGAATTCCGTCGCGTCGTTCCAGCTCACCATTTCCACGGGATGACTCGTCGTGTCCATTCCGGCGACGGGGTCTTTACCGGCCCCCGTCGGCGCGAAGTGGGATGGATTCTTGCCCATGACCCGCTCGTATTGACCCTGAGTCACTTCATGTACCCCAAGATACGTTGGTTTCGTCAAAACCACCGTGTGCCGTGGGGATTCGCTGCGGGCACATTGTGTCCAAAGCAAGTCATTCGGAAGAATGATCTTGAGGGTCGCTTCGATCTCCTCCGATGTGCTGCCCATGGTGAACTCGCCGGGCGGGATGAGGCGGTACTTCATGCCAATCGTGTTGGTGTATTCGACCGGCACTCCGAGATGCTTGGCCCATGCTTCCTGATGCTGTTTCGCCTGCTCGGCGCTGAAGGGCGCGACCGCCGGTGGCGGTGTGTCGGCGGGCCAACCGTCCCATTTGGCACGAGCCGACGGGGTGGTCGCCGACGAATTGGACATCTCTGACCCAACCACCTTCAGCGCCTGACGCACGGCATCCACCGCCAGCGACACCCGAAATCCGAGGTCGTTGTGACGGTTCAATGGGGCGGTGGAGTTGCGAGTCGATGACCGGCAGAAGGACGCGGGGTGGCCCAAACCGCCGCCCCGGAGCACGGCCAAGGAACCGCCTGATAATGGGCGGTTTGGGTTGATAGCGGGTTTCTCTTGGAATTGCCCGTAGTAAGTCGCATCCCATCCATCCAGCGTCCACTCATAGACATTGCCGTAAATGTCAGTCAGTCCGAAGGGATTCGCTTTCAACTCACCTGCCGCGTGCGTTCGACCGCCGGAGTTTCCGTCGAACCAACCCGCCCGCACCAGGTCTTTTTCCTTGTCACCAATCCAGAACTTCGTGGCCGTTCCGGCACGGCACGCAAATTCCCACTCCGCCTCGCTGGGAAGTCGGTAACCCGTGCCATCGAGCGACGTGATGGTCTCACCGGCTCCGAAGTAAAACGGTTTGAGCTTCTCCTGATTGCTCAACTTGGCGCAGAAATCCGCTGCGTTATTCCAACTCACCATTTCCACCGGGTGGCTGGTCGTGTCCATTCCAATGACGGCATCTTTTCCCATTCCCATCGGGGCGAAGTAGGAGGGATTCGTGCCCATGACTTTTTCATACTCGGCCTGTGTGACTTCACTCATGCCAAAGTAGATCGGCTGTGTCAGGATCACCTTGTGCTGAGGGGCTTCACTCTTAACGCCTTTCTGCCAATGCTTGATTTCGCCGACATCCTTGAGAGCCTCTTCGATCTCCTCCGGCGTGCTGCCCATCGTGAACTCGCCGGGTGGGATGAGGCGGAACTTCATGCCAATCGAATTCGTGTACTCAACGGGCACCTTGAGGTACTTGGCCCAATTCTCCTGGTGCCTTTTTGCCTGCTCGGCATCGAACGGCGCGATGGCGGGCGGCGGTGCGTCGGCGGGCCAGGCGGGTTTCGGTGAGGACGATGAATTTGGTCTGCTCGCGAGGCTCGGTGCCACTGGCTTCTGGTCGTCCTTGCGAACGACGATCCTGCCATCGACGACCGACACCTCCAAGACATGCTTGCCATTCTGCTTGACCGTGAAGTGGTCGGTTTCGACCTCCAACCCCTCCCGCTCGACGATGAACTTGTGCTCGCCCGGTTTCAGGCGGATGGGTGAGCCGGAGCCTTCAAACGTCACCGTCTGCTTGTCGAACTTCACGGCCAAGTGGGGATCGTCGATGACGACCTTCACCTCCACATTGCCGAAACGAAGGAAGAAAGTCGCGGCGAGCAGCAGTCCGATTCCCGCCAGACCAAGACCCGCGATGGACCAATTTCGAGAAGGTCGCCACCGATTCGCCCACGTCGTGGCGACGTCCGCCGCGTGTTGGGAAGATTGCAAGACTTTGGTGGCGGGCAGAACGGACGCGACGTCCGACGCGCTGGAAAATAGGAACGTCGCCGCATTCGCGTCTTCGTCCGGCGTCGTTTCGGACGGCTCCAGCACACTCGTTGACACGGACGTTGTCTGCGAAGTCCGGCCTGACGTTGACTTGAGGTACTCGGTCAGCGCCTGGGCAACCGCCGCCATCGACTGATAGCGGTCCGCCTGATGCCGCGACATCATCTTCAGGCAGATTCCTTCCAAGACCGGATCGATGTTGGTTCGCCGTTGGGATGGCGGCTGAGGTTTGCCAATCCCAATCTGTTGCAGAACCGACATGACGCTCCCTTGAAAGGGGCGCTGTCCCGTCAGCAGTTCGTAGAGAATGACCCCCAAGCTGTAGACGTCCGCCGCCGGGCCAATCTTCGATTGGTCTCCCTCCGCCTGTTCGGGGGACATGTACGCGGGGGTGCCGAGGATCGCACCGCTATGAGTCACCTGAGCCTCTTCGTTCGAGACTCGGCGAGCCAACCCGAAGTCCATCACGATCGGCTCCCCCTTCGCGTCGATCATGATGTTCGCGGGTTTCAGATCGCGGTGGATGACACCTCGCGCGTGAGCTTCATCCAAAGCAATGGCCAGCTTGCGAATGACGATGGCCACTTGACGCTGCGGTTGCATCCGCTTGCCGGTCACGAATTCGCTCAACGAGCGCCCCTCAATGAAGGCCATCGTGATGTAGTGCCGACCGTCGATCTCACCCACGTCGAACACCGGGCAGATATTTGGATGACGCAGCGCCGCCGCGAGCCGCGCCTCACGATAGAACCGCGCCAGCAGCTCTTCCGAATCAGCCGCAACGAACTTGGGAATCTTCAGTGCCACTTGGCGGTCCAGTTGCTGGTCGTGAGCCAGATAGACCGCCCCCATCGCCCCCTGCCCCAGCGCTTTCACAATCCGATAGCGGCCAAATGTCTTGGGGATTTCTGTGACTTCGACCTGCAACGCGTCAGCGGGCTGCTGGACCACGGTCTCCTGGGCGAGGGACACCGTGGACTGACTGGCCGATTGCGGAGGCTTGTTTCGCTGAGTGTTACTGATCTCCGAAAAGCGGGTCAGAATCTGCTCGACCGAAAGCTCTGGAAAGCGATTCGCGTAGTCGTCAACCTTGGGCTGCTCGCCGCGCGCGACCCGAAAATCCAATTCCAGCCCCAGCAACTCCAACAGCAATGTCTGACGCTCCGAGGCCAGCACGTCGGCCAGGAATAATTCGATCTGGGGCGACTTGCCGGTCGCGAGTGCCAACTCAAATTCGTCACAGCAAGCATCGACACGGCGCGCGGCCGCTATTGATTCGGATTGATCACCTTCCATTAGGAGAGTCCTTCTTTGGCGGAGAGTTGCTCGACTCCCAGACCCTTCAATTGCGGGTTCGATCGCTATTCGGAATCTCAGTCGTGGAACGACTGAGCTACGTAGGCGAGGCGTTCCACGACTCGCATTCCAACCCTCAAAGTAAGTCTTGCCGACGCTCTAGCCTACAGATGCCCGTCTGCATTCAAGTCCCGACACAGTTTCTTCGTTATCAACTCAATCGTCCTGCACCAGTTCGTGAACCAGAATCTTGCGGATCAGATTCAGCTTACGTTCGACGGTACGTGTCGTACGACCACTTTTGGCGGCAATCTCATCGTTGGTGAAGCCTTCGAGTTTCCATTCCGTCAGACGTGTGAGTTCTTCGCTGTCCAACGCCTTCATCCAGCGGTCGTATTGCTCGGCCACTTCGGCGGCGAATTCGGGAGTCGGTTCGCGGCTGATGAGCTCGTCCACGGCCGAACGTTCAGCGTCGCCATTGGCGGGTGGTTCAACCGCGCGGAAGCCACCGCCTCGCTTGAGTCGATTCTGGTCCCGTTGCAGGTGCAGCAGTTTGTGAATCGTGATGCTGACCAACAGCCGCCACAGACCTTGCCGGTCGGTCAGTTCCGGAAAGCGTTGATTCTCGACACCTCGGCAAAAACTGGCGAAGGCACTCAACGCGACATCTTCGGCGTCGGCGACTCGGCGATCGCTGGTCCGCATTCGCTCTTGGGCGAGCCTCACCAAGCGTTCAAAGAACACGTCCCAAAGCCGCTGGGCCGCGAGGTCTTGGCCCGCTTCGAGCTTTCGCAGCCATGCCGTGACTTCGGTGCCCGCAGCATCGCCTGAAAGCATCGCAGATCCCTGATAGTGTTTTGAACGGAGGCCAAACGACAGTGGTTTGATTATGGTGCCCCTTGAAATCCGATGCGACGTCCGCGGCCATGCGGTTCAACAAATCTTTCACTCGCGTGTCGGGATTTAGACCCGTCTGGGCATTTCACGCTTGGGTAGAACTGCAAACCGTCTTCAAGGAGCACACGCGGTGATGAAAACCAGAACTCTCGCGATGATCTCGGTCTTGAGCATTGTCCACGCTGTGGCCCAGACAGGCCGTGGTGCGGAACCCAGATTGTTCAAACCAATTAGCTTAGCCCCCATTGCCAATCGGACGAAAATAGACCATTTGGTGAGACCGCCATCGGGGCGCGTGACGCTTGGCGAAATCCCGTTTGATTTCCCCAATCCCCACAAAGGTTTTCAAACCGAAGCGCTCAATGGCACTGATCCGACGAGCGCAGGCTTCCACGTCAACGTCCCACGCCCGTTAGCTGTCTATGTTCTCTTATCCGGCGGCTATGTGCCGCGTGAGCATCAGGGAAAGGAAGTGGGCGCGATCGTGCTCGAATTTTCCGACGGAACGGAAATGAACGTTCCGATCAAGGCTTGGGTGACGCTTCGAGAAACTTGGTCGGAGAACGAGACCATCATCCCGCCCGGAAGCGACGAGCACGCGAAGCTCGTCAACGTCCTTGCCGAGGACCAGTTCCGAGGGAAAAAGTCCACGGCATTTCTGGACATGCTGGTCATCGACCTGAAGCGGAGTGAGGTGGGCGCAGCTCTTTCGGGGATCACGATCCGAGACACGTCACGGAAGACCGTCAACAAGAGCGGTCCTTATGCGGGTTGCCCCAGTTTGATCGTGAATGGAATCACGGTCGAACATGAACCGATCCCTGAGGATCCTCAAATGGCGGTCATCTACAAAGCCTTGAAGATCACCAAGCCTCAGATTGTCGGCGGTCCATTTTCTCCCGGAGACATGGTGACGGTGGCCTATGAGTTGACGAATACGTCTGACGCTGAGCTCCAAGTGCCCGTCGATGAGTCACTCCCTCGGCCATTTAATCATGTGGGCACACGACAACACTGGGTCGAACGTCAGGGCAACGATCAGACGATTCCAGGGTTCCCACCGCAGACCGGACGGCAAGGCTCAAAGTATGCCGCAGGCGGCACGATGATTCTGACCAAAGCCACAATTGCCGCTCGCGAGAGCCTGTCTTTTCAACAGCGAGTTTCCACCAAAGGATTCTCCGCAGGAAAGTACTCCTACTACATCGAGTACAAGAAGGCTCGAGAAGGTACGCTCCAAACGGAAAAGGTTGAGTTTGAATTGACGGCCAAATAGCTCGACGCAGAACACAAAGCCGTCCGACACGAATTGAAGTTGGACGGCGCTGATGGGGTGTGTAGATGAGCGATGAAGTCTCCGAATCACTGGCCGCTGCGCGCCGCGTCGATGCTTGCTGTGATGAGTTCGAACAGGCATTGGCCATTGGGCAATCACCGGTCATCGAGTCGTTTCTCACCGGTCTGCCACCGCAGAGTCACCGAGCGTTGCTCTTGGAATTGTTGGGGATCGAAGTTGATTTTCGAGTTGCACATGGCGAGCAACCAACGGTTGGTGATTACGCAGCGCGCTTCCCGGAATTGTCGGCCGAGCGGATCGGGGCCGTTCTGGAAAGCTCGCGGCGCGGTGGGGACGCGCTGATTGGACGCAAGCTCCACATTTATCAATGCGTCTCGCTCGTCGGCGCGGGAGCGATGGGACGCGTGTATCTGGCCATGCACGATGATCTGCAACGTCACTGTGCGTTGAAGATTCTGTCTCCGCGACGTGGCGTTTGCGCCGCCGAGTACGTCGCTCGGTTTCTACAAGAGGGGCAAGCGGCGGCGGCGTTGATTCATCCCAACATTGTCACGTTGCATGCCGTCGGCCAGATGGCGGGGACGCATTTTCTGGAGATGGAGTTCGTCCCGGGCCGCTCGCTGCAACAACTGATTCGCGAGGAAGCCCCGCTGCCAGCCGATCAAGCGTTGCGGCTCGCGACAATGGTGGCCGACGGGCTGGCTGCCGCACATCGCGCCGGGATCGTGCATCGCGATGTGAAGCCGGGAAACGTGATGGTGACACGCTCCGGCATCGCGAAGATCGGCGACTTTGGACTCGCCAAACGGAGACTGCCGACCGAAATGGATTCGTCCGACGACACCATCTGCGGAACGCCGAACTACATGGCTCCGGAACTCTTTCAGGGACAGGAAGCTTCGCCGGCCAGCGATGTGTACGCGCTGGGGCTGTGCCTGTTTCAGATGCTGATTGGCCGCTTGCCGTGGCGAGACGTTTCGTTCGCAGAGCTGGTACGCTGCGGGCGAACCGAGACGGTTCCGAATGTCCGTGACTGGCGACCGGAGTTGTCCCTGGAAGTGGCTGAGTGTGTGACTCTGCTGACGGCGGCAATTCCGAGCCAACGACCAGCGGACGCAGCGGCGGCCTCGCTGTTGCTGCATGCCGTGCTGGGACTGGAACGTGATCTCGAATCGTTGCTGATCGAAGCCTTCGGCAATGAACCAACGGTAACTTGGGTTCGCAGCGGTGAGAATTACTGTGTCACACGGCAGTTGCCAGGAGATCGAAAGCAAAGAGTCTTCCTCGAACCGACTCCGCACGTGGTTCACGAGCGAGTTCTGCTTTTGTATTCGATCTGTTGCCCCGCGATTCCCAGTTACTACGAGCAAGCCCTGCTGCAAAACGCGGTCGTCCTGCACGGCAGTCTCGCGATCCGTGAGATCAACGGGCAAAAGATGTTCGTGGTGATCAACGCCTATCCCCGCTCGACTGTCGCCCCCGAAGAGATTCGCCGCAGCGTTCTCGAAATCGCGGCCCAGGCCGATCAGGTCGAACAGCGACTCACCCAGCAAGACCACAATTGATGATCCCGGCCGAAGAAAAAAGGGGAAATGTCCAATAGTGTTCGGCACATGATTTGCGTCAGCCACGGCCATTGAAAAATCCGGCTTTTCGGCACACCGTTTGCGCCACCTCCGGCCGAACGATTCGGTTCTGTCAGGATGGCAGGAGGCGGCTGTGGCTCGGAAGAGACGC
>JANMIF010000588.1:0-58251 GCA_031375695.1 Planctomyces sp. | reverse complement strand
CCGCCGGTGGTGCCGAAGTAGACGCCGCACTGGTCCAGCGTGTCCACGGCCATCGCGTCGCGGAGCACGTTGACGTAGCAGTCACGTTGCGGCAGGCCGTTTGTGAGTGGCTCCCAGTCGTTGCCCCCCGTGCGGCTGCGGAACACGCGGAGCTTACCTTCGTGGACGTAGTGCTCGGAATCGCTTTTGATCGGGACGACGTAAACCGTGTCCGGCTCGTGAGCATGAACTTCAATCGGAAAGCCGAAGTCGGTCGGCAAGTTTCCGCTGATGTTCGTCCAGAGTTCGCCGGCGTTGTCGGTGCGCATCACATTCCAGTGCAACTGCATGAACAACGTATTCGGCCGCAACGGGTGCAACGCGATGCGATGAACGCAATAGCCAATCTCGGCGTTCGGATCGGGAAGGTATTGCGACTTCAAGCCGCGATTGATCGGCTTCCAAGTTGTGCCGCCGTCGTCGGTGCGGAACGTGCCGGCCGACGAAATGGCGATGAAGATCCGCTGCGGATTTGTCGGATCGAGAAGGATCGTGTGCAGCCCCATGCCGCCAGCTCCGGGAGCCCATTGCGATCCCGAACCGTGACCGCGCAGCCCGGCGAGTTCCTGCCACGACTGGCCACCGTCGGTGGTGCGAAACAGAGCGGCGTCTTCGACTCCAGCATAAACGGTGTCTGGGTCGGTCAATGACGGTTCGAGATGCCAGACCCGCTTGAACTCCCACGGGTGTTGAGTGCCATCGTACCACTGGTGCGTTGTGAGTGGCTTACCGGTTTCAGCCGATGTGTCGTATACGAACTTGTTGCTTTCACCCATCGGGAAACCTTCGGGCGAAGTGGCCTGCTCGCCTGGCTTCGTCCCCGGCTGCTCCCACGTTTTTCCGCCATCGCTCGATCGCTGGATGATCTGCCCGAACCATCCGCTGTTCTGCGATGTGTAAATCCGACTCGGGTCCACGGGCGACCCCTTCATGTGGTAGATCTCCCAGCCTGCGAAGAGCGGACCACTGACGTCCCACTTTTCGCGTTGACCGTCCGAGGTAAGGATGAATGCCCCTTTTTTCGTGCCGACCAGAACCCGAACGCTGCTCATCGTTTCCTCTTGTTCGTTTATTAAATTGGGGAGCATGTTTTCGGAAAAAGACTCTAACTCCTCAAGGGAATCAGCGTTCGTAATCGCGCATCGCGTAAATACAGCCCCAGCCAGATCACCACGCCGAGAATGACCGGGGCAATGAACGGATCGCCGATGCGCACATGAGTCGCGATGGCACCTCCGAGATAACCAGTCAACAAGATCGCGCCCAGAACCGACGTGCGCGGAATCGCGTAGAGCGCGGTGCAGACGAGTTCGACAATTCCGAGGCCGAGAGCCACGCTGAGAGGCCAGCCGAGCTTGTCGAAGCCCTCCACAAGATCCGGAGGCTGCATCAGTTTCATCACGCCGCTCATGAGCAGCATCAGCACCGGCAGAGTGCTCAGAATTCGTCCCGCCCAGACCATTTTCACTGCAGACGGAGTTGATTGATTATCCGCTATCATGAGTCTTCCCTTCACATTGTCTTTCATTGAACTACTAACTGGTCTGTGAGCCATCGGTCCGCGAGATCATCGGCAGCTCACGAATTTGCCTTTTCGACGATGGAACTCAGGCTGGCTAAGCCTTTCTCGAAATCGCCGCCGACCATCTTGTCCATGTTCATGATCAGGCCGAAGACTTTGCCTATGAAGTTGTTGGTCCCCGTCATGCTCCAAGTCACCAACGTCTGAGTCCGTTCTGGTTCGAACGTGAACTCGACTTCATTGGTCGCTCGGAATGGCCGGAGGAATTCGAGCTTGAGTCGAATCAGATCGTGCGGACGAGTCTCCGTGATCGTCAAACGTCCCTCGCCAGCTTTGTTGTTGCCCGACCAAGTGTGGATCGCACCGACTCCGGAGGCGGCACCTTCGTAAGACTGTTTCATGTTCGGATCGATTTTCGCCCACGGTGACCAAACTTCCCAAAGATGAAAGTCATTCACCTGAGCAAAGATCTCCGAAGGAGTGGCCGCCATCGTGGCCGATCGGATAATTCGAAATCCCGATGGTTGCATCACCACGATAACAAGGAAAACGACGACAATCAGTCCGAGTCCGATCAGGATAGGCACAAGCATCGAAAACTTCCTTTTGATGGAACTTGAGAGTTCGTCTCGCCGAACGACACGGCAATTTTTGTCGGTCAGATTATCGCTCGCGGCATTTGTCTTCCATTCGCCAGCCTTGTCGGATGACGGCGGGGACGAAAAACTGCTCCCCATCCGTTTGGGCGGCACGCCCTGACCATCTGAAAGGGCGTGGTTGCTCGAAGATGGACGGGGGCGTGCCAACCGTTCAATGTTTTTTTACCAAAGGGAAATACCGATGCGTTTGATCGCGAAGTGCGTTGGGTTGGTCGGAGTCTTGATGTCTGTCGGTGTGGCGGCCGCACAGGCCGATCAGCGGGACGAGCGACTCGACATTTACTTCATTGATGTCGAAGGGGGGGCCGCGACACTGATTATCACTCCCGCCGGAGAGTCGCTATTGATCGACTCTGGCTATCCCGACAACGGAGGCCGCGACCGCGATCGCATTTTGAAAGTGCTGCGGGATGTCGCGAAGCAGGATCATCTCGATCATGCCGCAGTGTCCCATTGGCATCTGGATCATTACGGCAACCACGCCGCGCTGGCGTCGCAGATCAAAGTTCACAACTTCTGGGATCGCGGCATCCCAGAGAAGCTCGCCGAGGACGGCAACTTCGAGAAGCGGATTGTCGATTATCGAGCCGCCTCGCAGAACAAATCGAGGATGGTCAAAGCGGGCGACATGCTGCCGCTGAAGTCCGGCAAGACGCCATTGTCGCTGAAGATCGTCACCGCTAGCCGCGAAGTCATTCCAAACGTCGGCGAGCCGAATCCGTTCGCCAACGACTTCAAGCCGCCGGAGGATGATCCGACCGATAACGCGGCGAGCGTCAGCTTCCTAACCAAGTTCGGCAAGTTTTCATTCCTGTGCTGCGGCGACCTGACTCACGCAATTGAGACGAAGCTGATGACCCCAAACAACCCGCTCGGCCAAGTCGAGCTGTTCATGGTCACGCATCATGGATTGGGCGTGAGCAACCATCCGGTGCTGGTGTTGGCCATCGACCCGCGAGTTTGCGTGATGTGCAACGGGCCGACGAAAGGCTGCGATCCGACCACGAACGCTACACTAAGTCGCATCAAATCGTTGCAAGCAATTTATCAATTGCACCGCAACGTGAGGCTCAAGCCGGACGAGCAAACCCCGGCTGAGTTCATCGCCAACAACGTGGATGACACAGCGTCCTGTCAAGGAGAATTCGTGAAAATCTCGATCGCACCGGATGGCACCAGCTTCGCCGCTCAGATCGGATCGGCTGGCAAACCACGCGAATTCATCACACGGTAAAGTCGAAATATCACGACTGGCGTCTGCATGTTGGCGCATATCATTGCTTCACCAAACACTGGACTGCCGCGACAGCTGGACGACAGATCTAGCAGCCTGTTGAAAAACGTGCGGCAGGTTTTCAACCTGCCTGAAAACTTCGGCAATCGAGCAGGATGAAATCCTGCTCCACGAGTTTTTCAACAGGCTGCTAGCCGAGCACACCCCGACTGTTTTATGGATATGCGTCGCGGTCCGTTTCCAAGATCAGATTGAGAGGACTCATGCTCTCGCGAATTTACCTCGATCACAATGCCACGACTCGTCCGTGGCCAGAGGTCGTGGAAACGGTGGCGTATCACCTGCAACACAGCTTTGCGAACCCCGGCAGCCGACATGCGGAAGGTCGAGCGGCGCGGAAGGTGTTGGAGTCGGCTCGCGAAACGGTGGCCTCGATCTTGGGAGCGGATCCGAGCGAAGTGATATTCACCAGCGGTGGGACCGAGGCATCAAATCTAGCGTTGTTGGGAGCGGCTAACTCGATGTCTCCGGGAACAATCGCGCTGACCGCCGGCGAGCATCCGGCCACGTTCGAGACGTGCCGATCACTGGAACCGCGCGGCTGGAAGATCGTCAAGTTGCCAGTCGATTGTGATGGGCGATTGATCCCTTGGGACTGCGCTCATGCTGCGGACGTAAAAATCGCAGCGCTGATCTTGGCTCACAACGAAACGGGGGTCATTCAGGATTTGCAGCAAGTGGCCAGATCGTGCCAAGCCAACAACATCTTTCTGCACATCGATGCGGTTCAGGCGGTCGGCAAGATGGACGTCAACTTCCGAGAGCTGGGTGGAACAAGCTTGGCGTTTGGTGCTCACAAATTTCACGGGCCGCGCGGAATCGGCGGGCTGTTGTTGCGGAAAGAAGTCACGCTGGCTCCGGTCGAATTTGGCGGACATCAAGAATCGGGGCGCCGGCCAGGGACGGAAATGGTCGCTCTCGCCGCAGGCATGGCCAAGGCGTTGGAGCTGTGGCACAACGATCGTGATCAGCGCTCGGTCACGCTCGTGCAGTTGCGCGATCGTTTGGAAAATGGGTTGCTCGAAAATTGTCCCTGGGCCATTGTGAACGGTTCGCGACAGCATCGATTGCCGAACACGTTGAACATCGCATTTCCCGGTTGTGATGGCGAAGCAATTCTCGTCGCGCTCGACCTTGACGGGATTGCCTGTTCGCTCGGCAGCACTTGTGCCAGCGGATCGGCCGAGCCAGCTCCGGCCCTCGTGGCGATGGGCGCTCGGCCGGAAGTTTACAAGGCCGCAGTGCGGTTCACAGTTGGGCTATGCAACACGCTTCCGGAAATAGATGACGCGGTCGGGCGGATCAGCCGAGTGATCACTCGGCTGCGCCGTTGACGCGTGAAAACGTGCCTCTGCCCCCAGTTACTTCGGCAGCGGCAGCGGCAGCGGCAGCGGCGGCGGAGAGGCGGCGAATAGGCCAGCGGTTTGCGGGACTTCCCCAGCCGGTTGCCAGTTCGACATTCCGGTGGACCACATCAGTGTCGCTTTGTCGATCTGGCCGCTGCTGATCGCTTGTTGCAGTTGAGCCAATGTGAATGGACCTTGAGATTGTCCGCCGATCGCGGCGTGCCAAGTCGCCGAATTCGGCAACGGAGGCGGTGCTCCGACACCTCCGTTCGACGCGACTGGTGCTCCCGTCTGAGCCATTCGCTGAGCCAAAGCGAACCCCATCCCCATTCCCATCCCCTCGGCTCCGCCGCCGCCAGGATTCTCGGCTGCAGCCATCATTGCCGATCCCATTTGATACTGTTGATACTTGTTCATATCGCCAACGACACCCATGCTCGTACGCACGTCCAGCGCTTTTTCGACCGCTTCCGGGAACGAGACGTTGACGATAAACAACTGCGGGATGTCCAAGCCGTATTCATCGTCAATCTTTTCCGCCACGAGCTTCCGCAGCTCTTCGCCCATTTCTTGATAGTGAGAGGCCAGATCGAGCGCGGCGATCTTCGACGTCCCCAACAGGTCCGAAAACGCCGAAGTCACGATCGAACGCATCAACTCGGACAATTCGTCAGCGGAAAACTCACCGTCCGTTCCGACGAGTTCTTTCAGCAGTGCTTTGGGATCGCGCGCTTTCAAACAATACGTCCCGAACGCTCGCAATCGGATCGGGCCAAACTCCGGATCTCGAAGCATCACCGGATTCGGCGTCCCCCATTTCAGGTCGGTGATTTGTTTCGTGCTGACGAAATACACCTCGGAGCGGAACGGACTGTTGAACCCGAACTTCCAGCCTTGCAACGTAGACAGGATCGGCAGGTTGTCCGCTTTCAGTTCGTAATGCCCTTCCTCAAAGATGTCGGCAATTTCGCCGCGATGCACAAAGGCCGCCTTCTGCCCCGGCCGGACGATCAACTGCGCGCCATTTTTGATTTCGTTTTGATACCGAGGAAACCGCCACACCAACGTGTGCTTGGAATCATCCACCCACTCAATGATGTCAATCAGTTCGTTACGCAGTTTGTCGAGCAGCCCCATGATGTGATCTCCAAAAACGTGTGGGAATGGTGAATTGGCCGGAGGCGGATTCTATAACCCAGGCCCACTCTTCGGTAGCACGGCCGCCACCAAGTGACACTCAACTATTTACATGAGTCAAGGCCGCTAGGCTTTGGACCGAATCGCAACCTTTGTAAGGTTTCACGACAGCCGCATTTTCAAGCTTTTCGCCAATGGCACTGGGTTTCAAGGCCGACGAGATTCAAGGTAACATGGCCCTTGGTGATACTGGATCGCTTCTGTGATGTACTACTTTGAGGAAATGAAGTTCCATGAGATTCACTTTGATTGTTCGAATGCTGACGGTTCTCGGATTGTTGTCGAGTTCGCTGAGCGCTGCTGAGAAACTAAGCCTTGCCAGCCTGTTCGCCGATCACGCCGTGTTGCAGCGCGAAGCGCCGGTGCCGGTCTGGGGGCAGGCCGAGCCAGGAAGTGAAGTCACCGTGGAATTCGCCGGTCAAAAGAAATCGGTCGCAGCAGCAGCCGACGGAAAATGGATCGTCAAGCTCGATCCGCTGCCGGCTAGCGCGGAGCCGCGCGACCTGATTGTTGAATCAAAAATCGGAGACCACAAATTGAAGATCAGCGACGTGCTGGTTGGTGAAGTGTGGGTTTGCAGCGGTCAGTCGAACATGGCCTTCGGACTCAAGGGAGCGATTGGCGGCGACGAGGCGATCGCGTCGGCAGGGGATGCACAGTTGCGACTGTTCAACGCACAGGCTCAGGCCAAAGACGAACCGCAAGCGGCGATCGGTGGCTCGTGGGCCGTGGATTCGTCGGCGAGCGCCGGTAACTTTTCGGCAGTTGCGTACTTCTTCGGAAAAGAGCTGCGTCAGAAATTGGGTGTGCCGGTCGGTCTGATCAAGTCTGCGGTGGGAGGCACCGTTGCGGAAGCCTGGACCCCGAAAGCTGATCTCGAAACCAATCCAACGTTGAAGCCCATGCTCGATCATCAAGCCGCGCTGTTGGCGAATTACCCGCAGGAACTGGCGAAGTGGAAAGAGCGCGAACCGGAACTGCTCAAGAAGTACGAAGAAGACGTCGCCAAGGCCAAAGCCGAAGGCAAACCGGCTCCGCGAAAGCCGCAGTTGGCCGATCCCGCGACGAACGGCAATCGCCCAACCGGTCTGTATAACGGCTCCATCACGCCGCTGGTGCCGTATGCCATTCGTGGAGCCATCTGGTATCAGGGCGAATCAAATTCCGGACGTGGCAAGGAATATCAGACGCTCTTTCCAGCCATGATCACCGCCTGGCGAAAGGCCTGGGGACAAGGGGACTTTCCGTTCCTGTTCGTGCAGATCACTCCACACAACGGCATGTCGCCAGAAGTACGTGAGGCTCAGCGGATCACGACCGAAACAACGCAGAACACAGCAATGGCCGTGACCATCGATATCGGCCACGCCAGCGACATTCACCCCAAGGACAAACAACCGATCGGCCAGCGACTGGCTCTCGCCGCCCGTGTCCTCGCGCACGGCGAGAAGATCGAATACTCCGGCCCGACATACGACACGATCAACGTCAACGGCAACAAAGCCACGTTGACCTTTAAGCACGTTGGTGGCGGACTGATTGCCAGTAGTTCGGGTGGCTCGCCTGATTTGAAAGGCTTCACAATCGCCGGTGCCGATGGCAAGTTCGTCGAGGCCAAAGCTGTGATCGACGGCGAGACAATCGTTGTGTCGAGCGACTCCGTCAGCTCACCGACCGCCGTACGATACGGCTGGTCGAACGTTCCGGAAGCGAGCCTTTGGAACAAAGCCGACCTCCCCGCGTCGCCGTTTCAAACCGACACCGCGTTCACGCTTGAACCGGGTTTCGAGCAGATCAACGGTCCCGACCTGACCGGCTGGCACTACGCGAACGGCCCGGAGTTCAAAGCGATGTCCTCCGCCAGCGATGGTCGCTACACCGCTCGCGACGGCCGCATCGTCGTGAACCCCGGCAAAGGTCTTGCTCAATTGTGGACCACGCGCGAGTTTCCTCACGACTTCCACTTGAAGCTTGAGTTCCGCGCCGGAGTCAACGCCGACAGTGGCATTTTTCTACGCAAGCCACAGCTTCAATGCCGCGACTACTTCGTGGCTGGCCCGTACAAAGAACTGACGAAGTACAAGCCCCAAGATTGGAACGAAATCGAAGTGATCGTCAAAGGCAACGTCGCCACCTGCACCTGCAACGGTGAAGAACTGAAGTTTCCGAACGAACTCCCGCCAACCGGCCCGATCGGCCTCGAAGCCGATCGCGGCCAAATGGAATATCGCCGCATCCGAATCAAAGAGCTGAAGTAAGACCCCTTCTTCGAGGTCGCACACTTCAAGCCAGCACACCTTTCACGACTTGACCGTGCACATCGGTCAGGCGGTAGTCGCGGCCTTGGAAGCGGTAGGTCAGGCGTTCGTGGTTGAAGCCGAGCAGGTGCATGATCGTGGCTTGCAAGTCGTGGATGTGGACTTTGTCCTTCGCGACGGAGAAACCCAAGTCGTCAGATTCGCCGTGCATCGTGCCACCTTTTATGCCGGCTCCGGCCAACCACATGCTGTAGCAGTCGGGATAGTGGTCGCGGCCGAGGACCGCGCTGGCGGCGGTGCGGCCTTCGCGGAACGGAGTCCGGCCGAACTCACCACCCCAAACGATCAATGTGTCCTCGAGCAACCCGCGTTGCTTCAAATCCTTGATCAGCGCGGCGACCGGCCGGTCCATCGTCGCACATTTTGTCGTGAGTCCCTCGGTGATCCCTTCGCCCGGCCCGGTGCCGTGAAAATCCCAGCCCCAATCGAAGAGTTGAACGTATCGCACACCCGATTCGATCAGCCGTCTCGCGAGCAAACAGTTGTTGGCGAGGCTCGACATCCCCGGCTTCGCACCGTAGTCGTCGAGCACTGCTTGCGGTTCCTTCGCGATGTCCATGACTTCCGGCACCGAGGTCTGCATCCGAAACGCCAGTTCGTACTGAGCGATCCGCGTCGCCGTTTCGGGATGACCGAGTTCCTTCGCCTGTTGCTCGTTGAGATCGCGCAAGGCATCAAGGCTCAGCCGCCGCATTTCGCGATCCATGCCCACCGGGTCGGAGGCATACAGCACCGGATCACCCTGCGACCGGCATTGCACTCCCTGAAACACCGACGGCAGAAAGCCGGTGCCGAACGAATTCTTCCCTCCATTCGGCTGCACGCCGCTGCTGATGAGCACGACGAATCCGGGCAAATTCTCGTTCTCCGTGCCAAGACCATAAGTCACCCACGACCCCATCGACGGCCGACCCGACCGAGGCGATCCGGTGTAAAGCAGCAACTCAGCCGGAGCGTGATTGAACTGGTCGGTGTTCATCGACCGAATGACGCACATCTCGTCGGCGACGCCATGCAGATGCGGAATCGCATCCGACATCCACACGCCCTCTTTACCGTGCTGAGAGAAAGTCCGCCGCGTCCCCAAAAGTTTCGGCACGCCCGACGTGAACGCGAACCGCTTCCCCTTCAGATACGCATCCGGGCAGTTCTCGCCATCGTGTTTGACGAGTTCCGGCTTGTAATCGAACAAGTCCAGGTGCGGCGGCGAGCCGGTCATGTGCAGGTAAATCACCCGCTTGGCCTTGCCGTCAAAATGACCCTTCTTCGGAGCCAGCGGATTAACAACCTTGCTTCCGGTCGCCGCCGGCGCGTCCTTCGCCAGCATCGACGCCAGTGCGATCGCGCCGAGTCCCGCCCCGGTCTCTCGGAAGAAGTGCCGTCGTGTGTGATGTTGAATTTGTTCGAGATGCGGATTCATGTTTCGGATTCCTTTTGTAGCTGTCATGGGTTGTTAGTTTCGCGACATCGCTTTGATGGCGGCAGCGACACTCGGATTTCCTCCAAGAGTGTGCGTGTGCCGTGCAGGTCGGTCCATTTGTAATTCTGGCGACAAATGATGGAGCGTCTGAACCAAGTCGGAGCCCGAAGCGGAGACAACAATGTCGGCATCCTTGGTGGCACAGGCAATGCCGTGGTAATTGCTCGAAAACGATCCCACGAACATGTAACCGATATGCGCAGCTTCGAGCACTTCGATGAGCCGAATCGTCGCGTCTTTGCCTTCCATCAATTGGCCCCTTCTTCGATTGGATGATAAAGCCCGAACTCCTCGATTTCCCGCAGGCGATCAATTCGCTCCTGCAAGATCAACTCGACCTTCTTCTGATCCACATGCGGAAATTGCGCGCTGATGCCGGCTCGCATCCGACCGCAGACCTCGTCAAACAGTTCAAAGCCATCCAATAGCTTCAACATCGGACGCCGTTCACGCGCTCGCTGCAAACGATCCGAATAGATCACATCCGCCAGTTCTTTGATGTTGTCCATCGAACTTTTCCTCGTCAGGAACGCTTTTCCTTTGCCAACTTAGCGTCACCGCCGCATGAACATTTCATCCAAATTCAGCAGCACGTTGCCGACGACCGTCCACGCGGCGAGTTCGACCGGATCGGCTCCTTCCGGCAGCGGTCCGAGAGGATTCGTGGCAAGCTTGGTCGCCTTGTCGATGTCTTTTGCAAATCGCTCGCGAGCGTTGTTGAACAGCTTCGTGAGATCCCCGAGTTCCGAATCGGTCGGCAGGCGCGACGTGGCTTGTTGGAAGCCAGCTTGGATGTGATCGGCTGGGGACGTACCGCTCTTGGCCATCGTGCGAGCCAACGCTTGAGCCGCTTCGATGTAGACCGGGTCGTTCAGGGTCACGAGGGCTTGCAGCGGTGTGTTCGTGCGCGCCCGACGGATCGTACAGGTCTCGCGATTCGGTGCGTCAAATGCCGACATCGACGGATATGGGTTCGATCGTCGCCAAGTCGTGTACAAGCCGCGGCGGAACTTGTCTTCACCAGCACTGGCTTGCCAGTCGATGCCACTGCCGAACGCGGCGCTCACGCCTAAGTTTGGCTGAAACGGTTTGACCGGCGGGCCGAACATCTTCGGACTGAGCAGACCGCTCACGGCCAACGCCTGATCGCGGATCATCTCGGCTGACAGACGGAAGCGCGGGCCGCGAGCCAGCAAGTAATTTTCCGGATCGCGATCCAGCAACTCCGGCGTGACCTTCGAGGATTGCCGATACGTGGCCGAAGTCACGATCAACTTGAGCAACGCTTTCGAGTCCCACTTCAGCCGCACGACCTCGGTCGCCAGCCAATCGAGCAACTCTGGATGTGTCGGCGGCTCGCCTTGGGAGCCGAACTCTTCGCTAGTTCGCACGAGTCCGTTGCCGAAGATCGTGTCCCAGTACCGATTGGCCAGCACACGAGCGGTCAGCGGGTTGTTATCGTCGATCAACCACTTCGCCAGCGCGAGCCGATTTGGCGTGGTAGCGAACTCAGCCGAAAGTGGCTGAAACGCCGCAGGAACTCCGGGAGTCACTTCCTTGCCGAGGTCCATGAAGTTGCCGCGCAGTTGGATGTTCGTCTTGCGGAGTTTGTTGGCCGCAAGTTCGCGAAGAATCGGCACTGTCGTTGACGGCTTGAGGTCCGCAAGACTTTTCTTTGTCGCCACCAACTGCTCGCGCGCGACGACCAGTTCGGGAGCAATCGTCAGATAAAACTTCGTTAGATCGGCTCGTTGTAAATCGTTTCGCTGATCCGCCGACGTATTGAGGATCGCAAAGATCGGAGCCGGCACGCGAGCGGACTCGGCTGCTCGCGGGTCGTCGGTCAGTGACAGCTTGAACTTGCCGAGAACATGATTCTCGAACGACGACGTTTGTTCGAGCGTGATCGTCAGAGTTGAACCGTCCGCCACCTCGACCGGAGCTGACGTGATCAACGTCAACGAATGCGGTTGATCGAGCTTCCCGCCGACCGCCCAGCCTTTGTTCGCTTGCGGCGCGAGCACGACCTTCGCCTCGAACCCCGCACCTTGATCGTGATCCGCAAACGCCGTCGTGAACGGTACGCCGCGAACACCACTGATTGCGAACTCCGACGACGGCTTCGGCGGATCGACGTAATCTTTCGACCAAACCGGCTCGTGCTTGTCGTTCAAGACGAGGACACGGAAGTTCCGCATCCGCTCTTCGGTCGCGTTGTCAGTGCGGTTCCACAGAACGACACGATCAATCGGCTGCTCGGTTTTTAGATCGACTTCCCACCACGGATTGTCCTCTTGAGCCGTGTGCGACACCGAGTTCTTCGCGTACTCGCCCGACGTGTTGCCGTCGTTCGCTCGTTTTGCTTCGCCGTCATAATCGGTTGTGCTCTGCTTCGCCTCACTTTTGAGTGCTAGGTTGTCGTTGCCAGTAAAGACCTGCACTTCGGCGAGATGCAAGAAGCGGGCTTTGCCAGGCAGTTCGACTCGTACGAATCGGCCATTCAATCTTGTTCCGTTCGGTGGAGCGATCGTGGCCGCGACTTTCGACAACACAAAGTTGCCGCCGCCGAAGCCCGCTCCTTTACCAGGCAAGGCGTCATCCGGCAGGGTTTCCAGCCGCACAGCATTCAGCTTGCCAGCCGTGAGGGGAATCTCGACTGCGTAAGTAGCTTTCGCCGCCGCTTTGTCCGCCCGAACTGTTCCGTCTTCAGTCACATTGAGCGTCACGCCGCCGTCCGACTTGCCGCTCGCCGGCTTGAGCGGTTTCCAGGCCAGCGATCTCGGAAAAGCTGCGTCCCATTTCGCGAGCGATGCGAGCAATGCTGGCGTTGCGGTCACGACATCCTTTTCCAACCGAGTGACATCCGCCAGCCACGTCTCTTTTTGCTTGAGTTGCTCCGCCGAGAACAACTCCAGCCGAGGCGTCTCATCCGGTCGGTCGGCGTCTTCGGTTTGATTCAGAATCGCGAACAGCTTGAAGAATTCTTCCTGCGTGATCGGGTCGTATTTGTGCGTGTGACATTGAGCACATGCGATCGTCGTTCCCATCCAAGTCGCCATCGTCGTGTTGACCCGATCGACGATCGCGACGTTGCGAAACTCTTCATCGTTCGTGCCTCCCTCATTGTTCGTCAACGTATTCCGATGAAACGCCGTCGCAATGAGTTGCTCTTCGGTCGGGTTCGGCAGCAAGTCGCCAGCCAGTTGCTCGACCGTGAACTGATCGAACGGCATATTCTTGTTGAACGCCTTGATGACCCAATCGCGATATCCCCAAATCGTCCGCGCCGGGTCGTCCGCGTACCCCGCCGAGTCGGCATACCTCGCGAGATCCAGCCATTGCCGCGCCCAGTGCTCTCCGTAGGTTTCCTTCACGAGCATCCGATCCACAAACTTTTCGTAAGCCTGCGGGGCCGAGTCTTTCACAAACTCGTCAATCTCCGCCACGGTCGGCGGCAACCCCGTGATGTCCAGCGCGACACGACGTCCCAACGCATGCCGATCCGCTTCCGGTGAAGGCTTCAAGCCGTCACGCTCAAGCCGAGCCAGAATGAAGTTGTCGATCGGACTATAGATTTGAAATTTGAGACTTGAGATTTCCGGCACCGCTGGCCGCACCGGCTTTTCATAGGACCAGTGCTTCGCAAACTTGGCTCCCTGCCGAATCCAAGCTCGAAGCAGTTCAATCTCGCGAGCATCGAGCGGCTTCCCATGTCCCGTCGGCGGCATCCGGTCATCCGAATCATTCGAAGTGATTCGCCGGATCAATTCACTCTCGTCCGGCTTGCCGACGACGACGGCGACCTTTCCGGATTCGAGCTTTGCGATCGTGCCATCACGCGAATCAAATCGCAGTCCCGCCTGCCGCTCCTTTTCATCCGGTCCATGACACTTCCAACAGCGATTCGATAAAATCGGCCGAATGTCCCGGTTGAAGTCGATGACGGGATCGGCCGCGGGAGCGATCTCAACAAGAGCCAGCAGGCCAAACAGGCCAAACAGGACAAAAAAGCATCGCATCGGCGAAGTCCCCAAAATTCAGGCGAGCTGCGCGGCCGGAGTGGTCATGCAGTGGGTTCATGATATTCGGTGACAGTTCCGGTTGAAAACAGGCAATGACGGCAGGCGTTGAACAAACCTCCGAAGATCGCCATAATCCCGCCCCGTTTTCGACTGATTCAGTCGCAATCCAAAATCACTCGAACAGAAGACCGATTTACGATCATGGGACAGAAACGCTCAAGTTTAGAATGGCAACTTTCCCGCGCCGGCACGCAACTGGCCACTTGCGAAAAAGAACTGGATGGCAAAGGACTTGCCACCGCAGCTCGTGCCAAGCACCCGAAGTGGCGGAATCTCAACGCCCTCTGCCGACAACTTCGCAACCGATTGAACGCAGTCGGCAAGATCGAAGCTCGCGACCAAGCGATCCTCGCCCAAAAAGCCGCACTGGCAGCAGACGCTGCGGAATAACTCAAGCGGCGTTCCGAACGCCGCAAAATTCGACCCCGCCGGAGAGGTGACAGAGCGGCCGATTGTGCAGCACTGGAAATGCTGTGTCTCAGAAATGGGACCGGGGGTTCGAATCCCCCCCTCTCCGCCTGATCGAAAGCCCACGAGTCCTCAGCGCAGGACACGTGGGCTTTTGTGTTTTTTGCAAATCATTTCGCCGAAAGGCCGAGCTCTGCCAGATAGGCGAAGAATTCAGTAATTCAACAACTCAGCCCAACTCTCAAGGTCCAAGGCACGGTCCAGCAGTTCGTCGAGTCGTGCTTCATTGGAAATCGCGAGGATCGACTCACGCACCTTGCGATTCGGTTTCTCCAACCGCTAATTTTGGCCCGCGCCAAGTTGGTTCAAAGAAGCTTAACGGCCATAACGGCTTACTCGTCAGCGAAGTAGTCTGAGTCAATCCTTTTGATCTCATAAACGTGGCTGCGACTGACGCCGACATTAAAGTCGATCATGAATTCGGCGAGGCGACTGCCATCGATCAATACCACTTTGGGATCAATTGTGGCGACGTATTCGATGGCCTCGTGCGTGAAGCTGCTCGTCGTGAGAAAGACGCCCTTCTTCGCTCGCTTGCCGTACAACGCACCAACGAACTTCTGGATTTCTGGACGCCCCACCGACGCTTCCCAGCGTTTGGCCTGCAAGTATATGACATCCAGCCCCAGTCGATCTTCGTTGATTATGCCATCAATTCCGCCGTCGGCACCCGGCGACGTGAGCGATGCTGCTTGTTCGCTGGATCCGCCGTAACCCATTTTGACCATCAAATCCAAAACCAAATGCTCAAAGAAATCGGGAGTTCCTGCTTTCACTTGCTGTAAGAGTTCGGCGGCCAAGTCTTCTCGAATTCGTGCGTAGGCCGTTTCCAAAGTTTCTTCAGGCGTTTCATTCTGTACTGAAACGATCTCTTCCGTCGCTGTCGGCTTGCCATGAAATTCGTCGAATCCTGGAAACTGTTTGAGAAACGTAATGTCAATTTTTCCAGGTGAGCTCACGAGCACTTTTTTGCCAAGATCACTGAGGCGAAAGTGACCTCGTTTCGTCTTCGTGATGAGCCCCGCGTGTTCCAGGTACATCTTGGCCCATGCAACACGATTATTGAATCGCGACTGTTGTCCGCTTGGCAGCAATTCCTTTCGCTCTTCGTCTGTCAGTGAGAACTGCTCCGCAAGGGGGCCGCGAGCGTTCGCCAACGAACGCTCTTCACCGTCGGCCGAAAGGCGCAGCAAGGGAAGCATCAGTGATTGGAAATCGGGAATTGCCATTTCATAGCCTTACCGAGAATTCACGAGTTCGAATCACTGATGCTCATCAAACTGCCTACCCCAACTCCGCCATTCGTTTGCAGATCGCCTCGGCCATTTCGCGAGTGCCGACGGCGGTGGGGTCGTTGCGGTCGGGCTTCATGTCGTAGGTGACGAAACGGCCCTCTTCGATGATGCTGGCAACGGCTCGTTCGAGCTTTGCAGCGGCGGCGGCTTCACCGATGTGTTCCAGCAATAGCTTGCCAGAGAGGATCAGCGCGGTCGGGTTGACCTTGTTCTGGCCTTTGTACTTCGGAGCCGAGCCGTGAGTCGCCTCGAAGATCGCCGCGTCCGGGCCGATGTTCGCGCCGGGAGCGACTCCCAGACCGCCGACCAAGCCGGCGCACAGGTCGCTCAGGATGTCGCCGTACAAGTTGCCCATGCAGAGTACGTCGTAGTTCTCCGGCTTCTGGACCAACTGCATGCACATGTTGTCCACTAGACGTTCGATGTATGTGACCCCACTGCCATTCGCGACCTTGCCGGCCAAATCGGGATCGGCCTTCACTCCGTCGGCGAGCTTGGGGTCTTCAAACTTGGCTCCGAAGGCGGTCGCCACCGCTCGGCTGGAGTCGTACCACAGGCCGTCGGTGAACTTCATGATGTTCGCCTTGCAGATCGACGTCACCGACTTGCGGCCGTATTTCACCGCGTAGTCGAACGCATAGCGGCTAATGTTCCGGCAGCCCTCGACCGACATCGGCTTGATGCTGACCCCCGTCGTTTGCAGGCCGGTACCAATCTTCTTGCCGGTCGCAATGCTGTTGATGAACTGAATCAGCTCGGCGGTCTTCGGCTGACCAGCTTGAAACTCGACGCCGGCATACAAGTCTTCAGTGTTCTCGCGGACGATGACCAGATCAACTTTCGTCTTGTCGAAGTACGACCGCACCCCTTTGTACGTCTTGCACGGCCGGACGCAGGCATACAGCCCCAGCTCTTGCCGCAGTGCGACGTTGACCGATCGAAACCCTTTGCCGATCGGCGTCGTGATCGGAGCTTTCAGCGCGATCTTATTGGAGCGGATCGACGCGAAGACCGAATCTGGAATTTTTCCTTGAGCCTCAATCACTTCGATGCCGCATTGCTGGACATCCCACTGGATTTTGACTCCCGTGGCATCCAAGCACTTGCGAGTCGCCTCAGCCAATTCGGGACCAGTTCCATCTCCGGGGATCAGCGTGACGTTGTACATGAGGGCCTTTCTCTCAGTTAAAAGGGGCATCGTCGCGGCACCATGCCGTCGTTTTTGAGCAGGAAAACACGTCACGGAACGTAACAGAGGCCCAGAAGTCGGGCAAGCAACGAACACATGTTGGCAACCATTAGAAATGGCCGCTGATTGTGTTCTATATCAATAGAGGTTCATTCGCCTAAAGCGTGCGCGGAGCTAAAAAAACGGACATGCTGGTTCCGTTTGGAAGCGGCAGTTGCGCCAGTTCAACGTCCCGTTGTTTTGCACGACTCGCGCTACCTAAAACAACAGTACCAAGACTCACTGGCTCAAATCTCAAATCAAGAATTCGCGTTCATCGCGAAGCACGGCGGTCGCGGTTTCGAGAGTTGTCGTGTCGTCGGTGTTCAATGATTTCAGAGCTTCATGGACACGTTGAGCCGATTGATCGAGGAACAACTTGGCGGCTGCTCCGTGCCAGCTCAGTTGGCTGGCGGGGTTCAACTCGCCCCGCAATTCCGCATCACGACGGCTGAGGACGCAAGCGGCGGCGAAGAGTTCCATGCCGACACAAGCTATTCGCTCTTGAACCAACTGGCGTTCGAGGACTGCTTCGCGATGTCGTATCAAGGTCTGCTCGACCGCCAGACCGAAGTGGCGAATCAGCCGACTCAACTGGTTCGCGTGCGAGACGAGTTCCGACGAGCGAACAGGAACGCAGGGCGAAGTCAAACGCCGATGAACTTCGTTGCTGATAAATCGGCCGATCGTCCCCAGCCCGCTCCACGGTTGGCGGAGAGCTTGAGACACCGAGCGCAATCGCTCGCCCGGTTCGCGCATGCCAACCAAAGCAATGAACGACGTTAGCACTTCGTTTGCTCCCTCGCCAATCTGATTGATCCGCGCATCGCGGAGCATGCGTTCGAGCGGCTTGTCGCAGAAGTACGCCGCTCCGCCATAAATCTGGAAGGCGTCGTTCACAATCGTCCACAACACTTCAGTGCTGTAAACCTTCAGCATCGCGGTTTCGAGCATGTAGTCTTCGAGGCCCCGATCGATCAACCCGGCGGTGACGGTGGTCATCGCCTCCATCGCGTAAGTCCACGCGGCCATGCGAGCCAGCTTCTTCTGCACGAGTTCAAACTCACCGAGCGTTCGTCCGAATTGAACTCGTGAGCGAGCGTGATCGGCGGCCAGTTGCAGGCAGGTTTTCGCCGCTCCGGTGCAGCACGCGCCGAAAGTGGTGCGGCCATAGTTGAGCACCGTCAATGCGACCTTCAGCCCTTTACCGAGCGGTCCCAAAATGTTCTCTCGCGGCACAACAAGATTCTTAAACGCCAGCTTCGCAGTCGCGGTCCCTCGAATACCGAGCTTCTCCATACGCGGTTCGACGACGTCAAAGCCCGGCATGTCCGGTGTCACGAGAAACGCTGTGACGGCAGTCTCCGACTTCCCCGGCACCGGCGTGCGAGCCATCACGGTGAGCACATCCGCGATCGCTCCATTCGTGATGTATCGTTTCTCGCCGTTGAGTACGAACTGCGAGCCATCAGCCGACGGCGTCGCCAGCGTTTGCACGTTCGCCGCATCGGAGCCAGCGTCCGGTTCGGTCAGCGCGAACGCGCCGAGTTTCTGGCCGCTGATCATGTCTGGCAACCAGCGGCGTTTTTGATCTTCGGTGCCGAACAGCAACAATGCCCGCATCCCGATCGAATGATGCGCATTGACGAAGATCGACGTCGCGCTGCATCGCCCGCCCAGTTCTTCCAAAACCCGACAGTAAGCCAACTGCGAGAACCCGCGTCCGCCAATCGACTCCGGGGCCGTCATGCCGAGCACGCCCAAGCGACCCAGCCCGTTGATCACTTCTCGCGGGATATCCGCTTGCCGATCGATTGTGTCGGGATGCAGATGCTCGTCGCAAAACGTTTTCAGTTCGGCGAGCGATGCATCGACTCGCGGTTGATCTGCAATCGAAATTCGCGGGTACGAGCGAAACAAATCGGCGGGAAAGCGTCCCCAAAACAACTCCTTCGCCGCGCTCCGCAGTTGCGGGCCTGAGAAGAGCAGTTCTTCCGCTTGCCGGATTTGTTCCTGTTCTCGCTCGGATGCCGTCTTCGTCGCGATGCTCATAATGTCCTCCTTCGTTTCTCCGGACCATTGGGGTTGCCATCACTCCGAACGGACATTCGACTCCGCTCCGACCAGCCAATCGAACAGTGGCGACGCCATCAACGTTGTGATCACCGCCATGATCACCAAGATCGCGAACAGCCCTTCCGAAATAATCCCGCGTTGTAGCCCGATGTTGATGATGATCAGCTCCATCAATCCGCGAGCATTCATCAACACGCCGATCCCCAAAGCCTGACGATTTGGCAATCCAGTCGCGCGCGCAGCCAGCCAACAGGCGACTCCTTTGCCCAGCACCGCCGCGAGTAAAACCAAACCGCACATCTCCCACAGCCACACGGAATTCAAAAGTACGATCTTCGTATTCAAGCCCGAATACGTGAAAAACAATGGCAACAACATCGCCACCGCTAGCGGCTGAATCCGAGCCGTCAAATCGCGAGCGATCACCCCGCGAGGCATCACGGCTCCCATCACGAATGCACCAAACACCGCGTGCAAGCCAATCAAATCTGTGAACCACGCGGCCAAACTCATGCTCGCCAAACCGACAACCAAACCCGCTTCCGACAAATCGCCGTCTCGGCAGAGCCAGCGTTGCAACCGAATCAGCAGCGGCCGAACCAACAGCAACGCCACCGCGACGAAGCCAATTCCACCGCCGATCGTCCAAATCGCATGACTGAAATTGTCGTCGATGCTGGCTAACACCACCGCCAGCAAGCACCACGCCGTCGCGTCATCCAACGCTCCGGCCCCGATCGCCACCGTCCCCATCGTCGTCCCGGTCAAGCCTTTGAAATGAATGATCCGCGCCAACATCGGGAATGCCGTGATACACATCGACGCTCCCAGAAACAACATCGCTTCATTCAAGCTGGTCCGTTTCGGAAACAATTCGGTGTGATGAAAAAAGACCCAGCCCAACCCCGCGCCCATCACGAACGGCACAAACATACCCGCCACTGACACCGCGATCGAACTCTTCAGTCGATCACGCACGATGTCCAAGCGGAACTCTAACCCGACGATGAACATGTACAGCGCCAAGCCCAACTGCGACGCCGGAAACAAATAACTCTGAGTGTCCCGCGTCTGCTGCGTTGCGTCCCATGGAAACAACGCCTGCTGCCACTCTGGCCAGAACAGCCCAAAGAACGAAGGCCCCAATAGCACTCCTGCGATCATTTCCGCCACGACCTGCGGCTGCCCCAACTTCAACGCCACGGCCCCCACCACACGACAGAACAGCAGAATCACCGCGATCTGCAAAAAGAACTGGACGGCCAGATGTACGTTATTCATCATCGACCCCGGTTGGCTGGGACTCCATCCCGGACAGTGCTCCTGCCCTGCTCGGCAACTCCGCCCGATCGACGCACACCGCCACCGCCAGGTCGCCCGTCACGTTCAACGTCGTGCGGCACATGTCCAACAACCGATCGACTCCCAAAATGATCCCGATCCCTTCTTCCGGCACACCGACCGACTTCAACACTAACACCACCAATGGCAACGAACCTCCCGGCACACCCGCCGTCCCGACCCCCGCCAAGATGGACATTAATACCACTTGCACCTGCTGAGCCAACGTCAGTTCAACGCCAAACACCTGAGCCAAAAACAGCACCGTGATCCCTTCGTACAACGCGGTCCCATTCTGATTCGCCGTCGATCCCACCGTCAGTACGAAGTTCGCAACTTCACGTTTCACTCCCAAGTTCTCTTCCGCTACTCGCAGCGATGTCGGCAGCGTCGCATTCGAGGACGACGTCGCAAACGCCGTCAGCAGCACTTCCGTGATCCGGCTGAAAAACTTTCGTGGCGAAAGCCGCGCGATCATCCACACGACCACTGAGTACACCCCAAACATGTGCAATGCCAGCGCGGCCAACACTGTGCCGACATACCACATCAAGGTATGCAAGATGTCCATCCCCAACGTGGCCGTCAGCGAAAACATCAATCCCGCCACGCCGATCGGAGCGAACCGCATCGCCCAACCAATCACCACCATCGAGACGTCGTAAATCCCTTCCAGCACGCTCACTAACGGACCGGTTCGCTCCGGCGAAATCGAGATCGCCACGCCGCACACCAATGCGAAAAACATCACCGACAACATCCCGCCACCCGGCGAACTCCCATCCAAGGCCCCGACCATTTCCTGCAACGGATTTCGCGGAATGATGTCCAGCAATCCATCCCGCACCGATTTCGCCTCACTCGCTTTCTTGATCGCGGATGCCGACTTCGACGTATATTTCTCACGCAATTCCGTCCGCTGAGCCTCTGCTAAACGGCTCCCCGGCTTGACCAAATTCGCCGCTCCCAATCCGATCGCCACCGAAGCGGACGACAAGATCAAAGTCAACAGCAACGTCCGCGCACCGAGCCGACCCAACCGCCGCACATCACCGATCCCGGCGACTCCCAAAGACAGCGCCGAAAACACAAGCGGTACAACCACCATAAAAATCAGACGCAAGAAAATCTGACCGAGCGATTCCGCTACGTTCGTCGTTAGCCATGGCAAGATCGAGTTCGAACTCCCCGCTGGCCACACCTGCCGAGCGATCAACCCACCCGCAGCACCGATCAGCAGCCCAATCAGAATCTGCCAGTGCATCGACATTCGGCGCGAACTCATGTGGTCTCCTTATGACTGTCTTCTCTGCGTTCTTCGATCCTCTGCGATGAGCGCGGAGAATGAGAACAGTTTGCGTTGGACGACATCATTGAAACAGCGCCGGAGGTAACAACACATCTCCCCAATCCACATTGTCGGACGTCACCTTTACGCTGACTTTGCCCCGCTTCCAGTTTTCTTTCTGACCACCGCGAATCACCTCCGACACCGGCCCCGGAACTTCCTGCCACACGACCAACGTGTGTTCACCAACCGGCAGGCTCTTCAATTCGAAGCGGCCATGCTCGTCCGAAACCGCGACATACGGATGATCTTTCACCACCAGCCAACCCAGCATCCACGGATGAATCGAGCACTGCACCTGACACGGCAGGCGTTCCGGCTGGCCGAAGGCTTTTCGTTCTGCCGACTTTCCCGCCGGCGTCAATTCGTTGAACGGATTGTTCCGATCCAATCCCGCCGCCGTGTTGTGATCAATGGCGTCAATATTTTCGATCAACAGCCGCTGCCCCGCTCGCAGCACGCAAATGTGCGGATCAAACCGGCAGCCCTTGTTCTCCAACCGAACAAGCGCCGGCACCTCTTTCGTCAACGATTCATGTACGGCAACCTTCTCACCCGGTTTCACGTCCAACCACACCACGACATTCGCAATCCCGCGATCTTCCGAGTGAACAACCAACTGCTCCGACCTCGGCTGATGCTTCCCGCAGAATTCCACATCCTTGTTGATCTGCAACACCGGCCGCTCCGGTACAGGTCCATCAATGACAAATCGTCCGCGCACGGATCCCCAATCCGCCCCGCTGGCCGACAATGCATTCATTGCGACGCAGATCGCAACCGTGACGCACCAAGTAGCTTTTACTCGCGACATTTGCTCCCCAAAAACGTGGTATCTTAGCAACGTAGCGGAGGTCGAGCTAAAAAACATCATTGTCCTGGTTCAATAACTCACGATCCCGTCAGGATGTTGAATTCTTCACCGCTTCAGTCACGAATCGCGGCGTGAACGTGGAAATGTTCGATGCCGAGTTGAAGTTCAGGGTCATTGCGATTTGACCGAGCGGATGCAAACCGAGGCAAGTGGGCTCAACGATTGGCGGCGGGTGCGGCATCGTCGGGTCGATGATCACGACCAGGCGGCGCAGCCAATCGTAAAAGGTATCGAAATCGTAATCTCGATCCGTATTGCCAGTGTCTGCCGCATGAGCCGTTCAGGAACTGGCCACCGCAAGCGGCTTCTGAATCGCCACGCCGGACAACGCCAATTGATACGACGGCCCGCCAATTTCCCAAACGCTGAGGTTTCGCTGTTTTCGCAACGGCAAACATAATGCGAGTCGCGGGAGCGACTCGCCTACGTCGCGACTACGACTTCTTCTTCGTGCCGAAGCCAACGAACAGCACTCCCTTTTTATCGGGGACGGTGTAGCTGCCGCTTGGTTGCAGGAACTTCTTAATCGAATCGAACTCTGGCAGTTTGGACCAGTCGAGCTGCGGCAAGTTCGGAAGAATGGCGGAGAGTTGGTCGGAGAGTTGCCCATTCTTGGCACTGTCCCACAGCGTTTCCAACTGCGAATCAGAACGTGAGAACGTGCTGATCGATGTCTTGGCCGGCAAGTGCTCGGCCACTCGTTTGTATTCGGGAGAATCGACGAGCGTGTCACCATCTTGATCGCCACGCAACATCGTCTCAAGCACGGTCACGTCGTTGCTGAACAACAATTGATCCTGACCGACCGCTAAACCCCCTTGCTTCGGTTCGGCTCCGCCGCTGAAGTCGGGCAATTCCATTTCATAAATTGTGGCTCCCTTGAATTCGCGCGAAGTTCCTGGAAAGCCAGGAGTCTTCGCGATCTTGGACAGCGTCGCTTGAAACTTCTTCGCGTCTTTCAACGCGATCGCCACAATCAATCGCTCTTGGGGCGTAGCGTCACCTTGCTTTTTGCCCGGTTCCGAAACCACTTGAACCCGACCGGCAATCGCATCGATGACGTCCTTCTTCAGATGGACTTTTGGTCCCCCTTCGTTTTCCGCCAATTGATCGAGGACCGCGTCAGTCGAACCTGGTCCACGGAACATGTCCACCAAAGTGGCGATCGCTTTGTAGGCGCCGGCTAAATCCCAATTCGCCGAAACCCAAAGGCTGGCATTCGCGGGAACCCAGCGCGGGGGCTTTTGCTCAATGGCCGGAAATTGGAAGACGTTCAAAACCCCTTTCGTCGGCGGTTCGATCATCAGGAACGATTTCGACACACTGTCGAATTCGTCGGTCGCGAGATGCAATGAACCACCGACCGCCTTCAAACCGTTGACTCCCAGAGGCTCAAGGAACCCGATCGCAAGACCCAACTGTGGATTCGTGGCCGCCAATTGCGTCATGACCGACCGAACCAAGCCCATCGGATCGAGATACCAAACGATCAGCCCGTCGTCGTCGCTTTTTCCGGCCGAGCACTTTTCCAGGATGAAGTTGTATTTTTCATTGTCGGCAAAGGTTTCCGAGTGCTTGCCATCCCATCGAGCCAGGACGTCTTTCGAGGTGGCCAGATCCGTGGCCAAGACCAACATGGTGTCCTTCATGAAGTAGACGAGTTGGTTCGGCCCCTGCTGTTGGCCTTCTCCTTTGAATGTCCAAACGCTGACTTTCGTCCCGTCGACGTCTTCGTCGTCTCCGGTGGCTTCTCGTTCCTCAAATGCTTTTTCCACATTTTCCAGCAACGTGGTCACGGTCTTTTCGCTGTCGCCGAAATCAAAAAAAAGTACAGCCGACATCTTCTTTCCCGGCGGAGTCAACACGGCCAACGCCATCTCGCCGCTAGGCAGATCGAACAAATCCTTAAGCGGGACTCCGATCCTTTGTTGCCACTCTTCCGAAAGTTGACCGAGGGCTTTGTGGAGTTCTCCTTTGAACGGTTCGAAGGCGGAATCTTCACTGATCGCTCCCATTGCGGTTTGAGCAAATTTCGCTTTCAAGTCGCTGACATCCGGCACCGACACATACAGTGCCACGTCACGCGGCAAGAGGCGGTCGGTCGGCACCGAGTCACTGTCAGCCGCTGGCAACCATGCGGGTGCCGTAAATGCCAGAACCAAGGCTCCCAAAAACATCCGCATTCGCAGTCCCCGTGTCATTTTCGTTCCATTCTCCAAAAAGGTTTCCGCCGGTTTCCAGGAGTTGTCTCGTGCCCAGCGTCGAAGGGTTTTTACGGCACTCTCTCACGGCCACGCAAGGGGACTGTTTGTGGCACAAGCAGCTTGTAGGTCGCTCCAATCACCCGAAGCGTCAGCGAGAGCAAGAGTTCCACAACACTTTGAACTCTGGGTCAGTGTTGTCTGCGTTTGCTTGTTGATTCGTGTTGATCTCTCGGTGCGGCCACTTGAGAGCCGCGTTTGTTACGGCTTGCAGTCGCGCGAAATCCGCCTGTTGCCGTGCGAGCCGCGGAGATCTTGGAAATCTAGGGAAGTCTTGTGGCCGAATATCTCCAGATTTACCAAGAGACCCGTGTCGGCAAACTCATGTCTGAATTACCCAGGTCCGATAATCAGCAAGGTGAATTACCGGCTCCGGGGGGCGCTGGTCCGAATTGTCGTGACAACGTCTTACCCCACAGGTGCGGTGTGAAAACAATCCGATGTCTGCTAGCGATTTGTCTCGCGGCATTGCCGGGATGTCATGCCTGCTTGCTAGATCGCTGTGACCAACGGCCGTTCCTGCAAGGATCGATATCGGACAAGCATGATTACGACCAGGCCACGAAGCAGATGCCGTACCGGCCGTGGTATCACTTCGGCTCGTCGGATGGCTGGTTTGATCGGAAGTCAACGCGACACGCCGCGATCCGTTCGGCCAATCAAGCGCTGCGACGCTGTTACGGCGACAACGTCGGCCACGATTTCCGACAAGGGTTTCAACAGGCTTTCATGGACATCGCGAACGGTGGCAGCGGCGCGGTTCCGGCGGTTCCTCCGCCGCGATATTGGAGTGCTCCGTATCGCACGGTGTGGGGACACGAGAAGGCGGACGAATGGTTTGATGGCTACGACGCCGGTGGTGATGCCGCCAGTCAAGGAATTCTCAACGATTCACGAACGGTCGCCTCGTCGGCAGAGTTCGAGGACGACTTCGACGATTACGGGGCGGCACCGTCGAATGTGATGCCGTATCAGATGGCTCCGCAAAATCCCGGCCCAAACGTTCCGAATCAGGTTCCGTATCCGACGCCGGTTCAATTCAATCCGACTCCCGTGACGCCGCAAATCACTCCGCCGAATCTCGGCCATTCCGGCTTCACGCCGACAAATCCTTGGTCCGACGAGGCTCGCGGAGCGCGGGTGGCGCAAGGTCGTTCACCAGCTAGTCCCAGCGTTCATTATCCCAATTCACCATCGCCGTCGCGCGGCTCGGGAAGTTGGAACGGCTTGTCGAACATGACCTCGAATGCCCACTCCCGTGGGAATGGCCAGCCAATTCAGACAATGAGTGGATTTCGTCCACAAGGAGTCTCACGGTGAAAGCACGACGCTTAATCACATCACAGATCGTTGTCGGCCAACTGTTGCGGAGCTTCTGGTTCGCGGCCGTATTGAGCCTCAGCGGTTGTGCCGCGTTTCATCCGATTGAAGGGATTCCGGCGCGGTTCATTCCCGAAGAAATCCGAACCCCGTCCCGATCGGGCAAGAAGACGATCGACCTGTCGTTGCTCAGTCGCACGCAGCCGGATGAATATCGGCTCGACACTGGAGACGTGCTGGCCGTTTACATTGAAGGGGTCTTGCCGCGTCCGAACGAATTGCCGCCGACTCACATGCCACAGCTTGGCGAAGAGGCTTCGCCGGCCCTGGGTTATCCGATTCCGGTGCGACACGATGGCACGATCTCGCTGCCTTTGCTGACGCAGTCGCTGCCGATGCGCGGGCTGACCGTCAAGCAAGCCGAAGAGGCCGTTCGAGCGTCTTACACGACCGGTCGCAAGATTCTGCAAAGCGGAAACGAACGTGTGTGGTTGATTCTTCACAAGCCACGTCAAACACGTGTGCTGGTCATTCGTCAAGAAGGGGTGGAGATCGGCGCCGCTGGTCAGCCCGGAATGGTCAATCTTGGTGCGCTGAAACGCGGCACTGGAAAGGTCGTCGTTTTGGCCGGATTCAAGAACGACGTGTTGCACGCGATCGCAGAAACCGGCGGGCTGCCGGGGCTCGATGCACAGAACATGATCTACGTCATCCGCACGAAACGGGAACCGAAGACTCAAGGCGACGCAATCACGCCGACGATGCCCAAGATGCCGGTATCGCCGACGAGTTGGAATCAGCGGGCAACCGCTCGCCCCCTGGCGAGTCGCCAAATGAGTCCACCGTCGCGACCAAATCGAATCGTCCGCGGGCAGAGTCCCGAACCGTTCGGCAGTTACTCGCGTTGGCCAGGCCAGTCGAAAAATAGTCCGGTGCAATCGGCGGACTACCGAGCGCCCGCCGGCACACCGATCCATCGCGTCTGGCCGGTCACGGAATCGGCCACGATCCCGTCTGCCGAATATCCGACTTCGACCGGCTCAGCGCAGGTATTGATCCCGATGACGCCGCCGCCACTGCCGCAAGCTCAACAACTTCCGAATCAGAACTTTCAACCACAGTCACAACTGCAGTGGCCCCCACCGGCCGGTTGGCCGCCAAGTTGGCCCGACTCTCAGAAGGTGGTCGAATCGCAAAACGTCACGACGTTGGACGGCCAACACTTGCCGGAGATGACTTGCGATGCGTGGATGCGTCAGGCCGGTCAGGATATCACGATTGCCAATCCGAGTGTGATCAAGATCCCCGTACGTTTGGGCGAGGACGAGCAGATTCACTTCGCCGAACACGACGTGATCCTCGAAGAAGGAGACATCGTGTTCATCGAATCGCGTGACACCGAAATTTTTTACACTGGCGGCTTGCTCGGCGGCGGTCAGTACACGCTGCCGCGCGACTACGACTTGGATGTGCTCGGTGCAATCGCAATCGCTCAAGGTAGGCAACAACAAGGTGGAGCCGCGCAGCGAGCCACGGGCGGCGTCACCGCGCTCAACAACGACGTCACGATCAGCGGCAGCGAATTGATCATACTTCGCAAGATGCCCAACGGCACACAGGTGCCGATCAAAGTCGACCTATATCGTGCCGTGCGACACCCCGAAGACCGCATCTTGATCCAGCCGGGGGACTATGTGCTGTTGCAGTACAAACCCATCGAAGCGGTCGGCGCGTTCTTCGAACGACACCTGCTGGAAGGTGCGTTGTTCGGACTCGCCAGCAGCCAACTCACGACTGGTGGGAGATAGGCGGCACGGCGGGCGGTAGTCTGACTGAGCGCAAAGTCGCGAGTGCAGAGTGCAAATCGTACGACAAGCCAACGATCGGCCGTCTCAACTTTGCGCTTTGCACTGAATCGCGGTATTGCTGTGCTCCGCATTTACCGCGCCAGCCAGCCGCCGTCGATGACGACGATGCTGCCGTGCATGTAGTTGCTGGCATCGCTGGCGAGGAAGACGGCGAGGCCCGCGATCTCGTCTGGGCGGCCCCAGCGGCCGACGGGAATGCGATCCAAAATTTGCGGAGCACGAACCGGATCGGTGCGCAACGGGCTGGCCATGTCGGTTTCAAAATAACCGGGCGCGATGCAGTTCACGTTGATTCCTTGAGCCGACCACGAAACTGCCAGCGATTTCGTCATGCCGGCAATCGCATGTTTGGCGGCGGCATAGCCCACGATATTCAAGCCGGCTTCGAACGACATGATACTGCCAATGTTGATGATCTTGCCTCGGCCGCGCTGCTGCATTTGCGGAAAGACTTGCTGGCTGAGATCGAACATCGCCGTGACATGCAGTTCGATTTGTTCGCGCCAGGCCTCTTCGGGAAAGACTTCGGGACGATGCCGCCGTCCGTCGCCGGCATTGTTCACGAGAATATCAATCGGCCCCGCCTCGGCGGCCGCTTTGTCGATCAACCCACGTCGTTGAGCCGGGTCGGACAGATCGGCTTGCAAATCGAAAAAGCGACGCCCAGCCGATTCGACCAATTGCCGAGTCTCATCCGCCTGACCGTTCTTCGACACGCAGACAATGTCCGCGCCCGCTTCGGCGAGCCCCCAAGCCATCGACTGACCTAGCCCGCGTCGGCCGCCGGTCACGACAGCGACTCGGTCCGTCAGTTTGAACTGATCCAGAATCATGCGAACTCAATGCCCCAGAATGGCGAAGTAAGTCCAGCTCGCCGCGCACGACATCGCCAGCAGCGTATAAATGAAGAGCGCGGACAGCATTTTGCAGATCGTTCGGCCTGCGGACTTGTCGGCATCGGCGAATTCCAGCAACTCCGCCTTGTCGAACAAAGCCTCTCCCGGCGTGGCGGCATGAGCATCGTGTGAGGCAACGGCGTCGGACATCAGTTTGGCTCCGAGTAGAAAATCAGAATTTGTGAGTCGTTTTTTTGAACGGGTAAGAGTCTGAGCAATTCCCTAGTGTGTGTCGAGACAACCGCAAGCTTGCTCATGGTGGGCAGTTTATCGGCTAATTGAAACCATTCTGGTTTCGGATTTCGTCATTCTGCAAGTCATTCGTATTTGGCGATTTTCGGTTCCGGGACCTCGGCGATCAGGCGTTGAATGAGAGTTTCGGTCGTGACCCCTTCGGCCTGAGCCTGAAAGTTGGTCGAGACACGATGTCGCAGCACCGGAATAGCGACTCGACGAACATCCTCAATGTTGATGGACGGTCGGCCGTCCATTGCGGCCATCGCTTTCGCGCCGGCGATCAGGAATTGTCCTGCGCGCGGACCGGCTCCCCAACTGACGAGATCCTTGACGAACTTCAGGGCCGAGGCATCTTTCGGCCGCGTGGCGCGAACGAGCCGCGCCACATAATTGATCGTCAGCGGCGAGGCTTCGATCATGTTGATTTGCTTTTGCAGGTACAAGATGGCATCGGCCGAAAGAACTTTGCGGACCTCCGGCTTCTCGATTGTGGAAGTGGCCGCAAGGATTTGTTCTTCGTGTTCCAACTCCGGATAGTCGACGATGACGTTGAACATGAATCGGTCGAGTTGTGCTTCCGGGAGTGGATACGTCCCTTCCTGTTCGATTGGGTTTTGCGTGGCGATGACGAAGAACGGTTCGGGGAGCTTGTAAGTTTCCTGGCCGACGGTGACTTCGCGTTCTTGCATGGCTTGCAACAGCGCGGCCTGAGTCTTAGGCGGCGTGCGGTTGATTTCATCCGCCAGCAAGATGTTCGAGAAGACCGGACCTTTCACGAAGCGAAACTCGCGGCGGCCCGATTCGGTTTCATCGAGCACATTGGTCCCGGTGATATCCGATGGCATCAAGTCGGGGGTGAACTGAATCCGCTTGAACTGTACGTCCAAAATCTGGGCGATTGTGCTGACCACGAGCGTTTTCGCCAAGCCGGGGACACCAACCAGCAAACAATGCCCGCCGGTAAAAATCGCCGCAAGGATTTGTTCGATGACCGAATCTTGGCCGATGATGACCTTGTGCAACTCGGTAATCATCAGCTCGCGGCGGCGGCGGAATTTTTCCAGAAATTCATCGAAGTCACGTTTTTCGGCCAAGGGAGGCTCCGTTCCGGTCGACAGTCGGGTTTGAGGTGGTCGTGTCTGGTGGCGGATTGTAAAAGGACTAGCAGACACTTCGTAGCGCACGCGCCTCGCGTGCGATTCCCGCAATTCGAAAGGTGATGCCATGCAGGCAGGACGCACACTAACTCGAAGCGCAATCGAGAGCGAATGCTTCGCCGGCTCGGTTCGCTACCGAGCGTTTTGGAACGCCCGCGCTCGCTTTCGCTTCGGGTTAGTATTTCTTGCATGTTGGCTGTTGTCCTCGTCTCCCGCTCGCGCGGCGGATGAGTTGCGGCCGGAAGCGGTGCTGAAGTCGATTGAATCGGCAAAGCGTTTCTTGATTTCGCAGCAAGGCCCGGACGGCACGTTTCCGTCGATGTTCAACGCGTTGGGCATGTATCCAACCGGTGGAACTTCGTTGGCGACACTGGCGCTATTGAACATCGGCATGACTCCGCAAGACCCGCCGATTCAAAAGGCACTGGCGTTTCTGAGAGAACAAAAATCGCCCAACAAGACTTACGAAGCGGGTCTGCAATTGATGGTGTACGCCGCCGCCAAGGATGGCAACAAAGATCGCGCTCGCATGGCGGGGATCGTGCGGACGTTGGAAGAGGCTCAGCAGCAGGCAGACAACTCACGCGGCTGGTGGAGTTATACCTTGGCACCGAACTCAAACGGCAGCGATCACAGCAACACACAATACGCCGTGATGGGCTTGCGAGAAGCGGCCTTCGCGGGGATCCCGACCAGTCGCAAAGGTTGGGAGCTGACTCGCGAACATTGGACGAACGCGCAAGGGGGCGATGGCGGCTGGACCTACGGTTTCAATGGAGGCGGCTCGACCGGCAGTATGTCGGTCGCTGGGATCGCGTCGCTAGTGATGGCCGATTCGATGTTGCCGGACGATGACGATGTCAACGTCGAGGGCCTGCCCGATTGCTGTCGCGAAGAAAAACCAAATGTCCCCCTGGAACGCGGCTTGAAGTGGCTGGAAGGTCATTTCGCGGTGGGGCACAACGTCGGCGACAACGGTATCGGTGGGTCGTTGTATTACCTTTACGGGCTAGAACGTGCGGGGCGGCTAAGCGGCAAACGATTCATCGGCAACCACGATTGGTTTCGCGAGGGAGCGCGGTTTCTGGTGACCCAGCAAGTTCCGGACGGACGTTGGGCAACGCAAGGGCATGGAGACGGCGACCCGATTGTCGGGACTAGTTTTGGGTTGTTGTTCTTATCGAAGGGGATGGCTCCGGTCTTGATCAATAAATTGCACTTCGGCCCGCGACCGGCTCCGAACCCGAAGGGCTTTGTCACAGAAGATTGGAATCGGCATCGCCGTGATGTTCACAACTTGACCGACTTGATCAGCGGCATGCCCAAGTGGCCGAAGCTGGTGACTTGGCAGATCGTGGAAATGGACAAAGCGGTCAAAGGGGGCGGCGTCGCCGACTTGTTGCAGGCTCCGGTGCTGTTCCTGTCCGGGCGAGACAAGCCCGCGCTGCAAGATAAAGAAGTGGACTTGCTGCGAGAGTACGTCAACGCCGGCGGGTTCCTCTTTGCGACCTGCAACTGCAACGGAGCGGGGTTCGATGAAGGCTTCCGCGAAATGATCCCGCGGATGTATCCGAATGGAGAAGCGGAATTGAAAAAGCTGCCGCCAGATCATCCGATCTTTCGCAGCGAACATTTGCTGGATACGGCCGACGTGAATTTGTGGGGCGTCGATTTTGGCTGTCGCACGGCGATCGTGTATTCGCCGGATGACATCGCCTGCGGCTGGAACAAGTGGTGCGTCAGCGATCCGCCGAATCGCAAGGCGGGGTTGAAGAGCTACATCAGCAAGTCGACGCGGATCGGCGTGAATGTCGTGGCGTATGCGACCGGCCGCGAGCCGCCTGACAAACTCAAGCAGGCCGAATTCGCCAAGCAGGCATCCGAGCGAGAACGGATCGAAGCGGGGTTACTGGAAATTGTGCAGCTCAAACACACTGGCGGTTGGGACACGGCTCCGAAGGCGTTGCACAACTTGTTGATCGCGCTCAATCAAGCCGGTGGGCTAGCGGCCTCAACGAAACCGAAGGCACTCGCCCCCAGCGATCCGAACTTGTTCAATTACGCAATGGCCTACATGCACGGTCGGCACAAGTTTGAGTTCACTCGGCCGGATCGCGAGCGGCTCAAGCAGTATCTCGACAACGGCGGCGTGTTATTCGCCGACGCTTGTTGCAGCGAGAAAGCGTTTGACAAGAGTTTTCGGGAATTGATGGCTCAGATTTTCCCAGACAAACCGTTGGCTCGCATCCCGGTGACTCACGAAGTCTTCACCAATCGGAATGGCCACGAACTGAAAACCGTGCGGCGGCGCGGCGGCGAAGAAGGTAGCGGCAAGGGAGTGATCGCAGGCAACGTCGTCACGGGCGAGCCGCAATTGGAAGGGATCGAACTCGACGGCCGGTTGGCGGTGATCTACAGCAAATACGACATCAGTTGTGCCCTCGAACGGCAGACGGCCGTCGCTTGCGAAGGCTACGTTTCGGACGATGCGACGAAACTGGCGATCAACACCGTGTTGTATTTCCTGTCGCAAGAGTTGCGGTGATGCGGGACATAAACCCGCCGCGCGCAGGCTCAGCATCGCAGGGCTTGGCGAACGGCTGAGAGGACGCGTTGTACGTCGGCGTCCTTCATGTGTGGCGAGATTGGCAGGCTGACGATCTGCTGACCAATCCGATGTGAGACGGGATAGTCTTCGGGCCGCCAACCCAATCGGCGTTGATAAAAGTCGTGCTGCGGCAGGCTCAAGTAATGCACGCCGCCGCCGACCCCTTGTGAGGTCATACGGGAGAGGAACTCGTCACGCGAGATTCCGGTCACGGCGACATCAACTAAAACCGTGTAGAGGTGCAAGGCGTGCCGCGTGTTTGCAGCCGGTCCGACTGGCAACGTCAACGGGACATTGGCGAGCTCCGAGTCGTATGTCCGCCAAATCTCGGACCGTCGCCGCCAGTTCGTTTCGCAGCGGCGCAATTGATGAATTCCCAACGCCGCTTGCATGTCAGTCAGGTTGTATTTGAAGCCACATTCCAAGACTTCGTAGTGCCTAAATCCATTGCCACCGAAACGATTCCAGGCTCCCGCGTTCAGGCCATGCGTCGCGAGGCAGCGAATGCGTTCGGCGTGATCGACATCGGACGTCAGGACCATGCCTCCTTCGCCAGTTGTCAGGTTTTTCGTCGCGTAAAAACTGAAGCAGCCGAAGTCACCAATCGTTCCCACAGCGCGGCCGTGGTACTCGGCTTCGATAGCGTGAGCACAATCTTCGATGAGGAACAAATTGTGCTTTTGAGCCAATGCCACGAGCGGGGCCATCTCGCAAGGCCGGCCGGCAAAATGAACCGGCACAATCGCTCGCGTCCGTGGCGTAATTCGCTGTTCGACCTGCCAAGGATCGAGGTTGAGAGTTCGCGAGTTGATGTCCGCCAACACCGGCGTCGCTTCTGAGTGCAACACCGCGTTGACCGTTGCGCAAAACGTCATTGGCGTGGTAATCACCTCATCGCCGGGTTGCAGGTTGGCGGCGATCATGCTCAAGTGCAGCGCGGCAGTTCCGGAGTTGACGGCGATGGCCTGCGAGGCACGACGATAAGTGCGAAACTGTTCCTCGAACTGCGATGTCCGCGGACCGGTCCCAATCCAGCCGCTACGGAGGACGGCCACGACTTCCTGAATGTCTTCCTCCAGAATTTGCGGAGCGCCAAAAACCAGAAAAGGAACGTTCGAGGATCGCTCGCTCGCGGATGGCTCGGCTAAGGCCGGGCCGATGACTGGCGAACTCGGTTCTAGCATGACCCCGTCCCAATTCGAGAAGGAATTTTCAGGAGCGTTGACTCGACCAGCCGATGCTAGGCCGTTGTCTCGAATGACCACAACATGAGATTCTCCAAGCGGCACATCAACAATTCTGCAGAGAGACTTGTCGCGATCGTGACGACAAATGACCGTTCTAACCGACTCCCATAAGGCTGATTGATGACTGCATTGCAGGACAACGGCTCGACCTTCCGTGCCCAAAGGTCACTGCGGATCGCGTACGTCACGCCGTTCTATGCACCGATACTCAATGGAGTTGCACTGGCGGTCCATCGCCGAGCCAAGTGGCTACTGAGTCGTGGGCATCATGTCCATTTGCTGCATCCCAATATTGACGGACAATTTCCTGACGAGGTGCGAACTCGGCCCTTGCCGGGCCTTCCAGAACTCGCGGCGAATTCCGGCTTCAGTTCGTGGGCCTATCCTTGCCGGCCACATCCGTTGTCCAAATCGAATCCGGTTCCGCGCAGCTTTCGACATTGGGAGATCTCGGACAGAATCGATGCGTTCCGGCCCGACCTGATCCTGTTGGAAGACATCCCGTATTTGGTCGGCTTGTCATCGCCGCTCGGCGGCGGATACCGGAAGTGGATCGCGTCCGAGTACGCTCGGAAAGCACGGATTCCGACGATTGGACTCGTCGAAACCGATTGGCTGGAATACGGCAAGCTGTACTTCGGGCCGTTGATGTCCCTGATGCGGCCTCTGTTGGTGCCGTTCATTCGCCGCATGACCGCCGCTTACGACCTCCATCTCCATTGCTCCGAGGAAAGTTTGCGGAAGAGCCAAGTCCTGGGAGCCGTCCACTCCGAATCGCTGCCGTTTCATGGCATCGTCTGCGACGACTACCGACCGGCTCCCGACCGGCCCGTTCCGATTCCCAACGACGATCGTCCTTTGCTGCTTTGCGTTGCGAGATTCTGCCGTGAAAAGAATGTGCTGTTGTTGTTCAAGGCCTTTAAACAGATTCGTGACGCAATTCCGAACGCGCACCTGGTATTGATCGGCGGTGGTCCACAGGAAGCGGTCGTGCGGCGAAAAGCCCGGTTCTTCGGAGATTCAGTGACACTGCCTGGCGAGGTGTTTGGCGACCATCTCAAGGCGTGGTACGCACGAGCGGACCTCTATGTGAATCCTTCGGTAACAGAGACGTTCTGCACGACGAATCTGGAAGCACTTGCATCGGGAACTCCCGTCGTCGCGGCTGTTGGAGGAGGACACATCGAGCAAGTCATCGACGAACACAATGGCCTGCTGGCACGGCCTAACGACGCGGTAGACTTCGCTCGAAACGCGATCCGTTTCTTCAAAGATGAGGAATTGCGAACTCGCCTTCGCAGCCACGCGCGGGAATCGGTGCGGCCATTCGATTGGTCGGCATGCTGTGAACGGCTGGAAGCCGCCATGTACCAGTTGCAGGACAGATGTGGCAGGGTAAGCTAGTTTTGAGGATGCGTAGTCTGTTCTGCGAGGTTGGGTTTGAGGGCGTGTCCTCGGCAAAGTTGGGTCGTTGATTTGTCGAGGCGTCGGGCGAGATTGAGGGCCATGCTGCGGATCGCGTGCAACGCGCGACCGGCGTGGCCGGTACGGCGGCGGTTGGCGTCGTCTCCGAGGCTTACGTCCAGAACATAGAAGCCACGATTCTCGATGTGCCAGCGGCCGCGCAGTTGATCGAGCAAGAATGTTGCGTTCGCCTTGGACCGCGGGAGACTGGTGATCGCGTAGGTAGTGCTTTCGCGAACCGAGCCGTTGGCCAGCTTCGTGTGTCGGTACATCCGGACCAGTTGTCACGGCTGGCTAATTCATTGCTTTGGGCAATCTGTAGGTCTGGCCCTTGTGGCCATCATGATTCGATAATCACTGAGAAAACACGGCTTTAGCCCAGCATCTCGGCCACAAGGGGCGGAGCTACATATTCCGCAGATTGAAAAATTAGCCCGCCGTGGACCAGTTGTTGAGCGCCGGGCCAATCCAGGTAGCCCTCGTCAACCGTGGCCGTAGTCGTGGTGACCGCGCGCGTTTCGATGTGGCCGCGATTCTTTTCATTCGTGGTGGCGGTTTGTTGTTGAGCGACGGTTTGCTCAACTTGGTAGGGGGGAAAAGCCTTCGGGAATCACGAAGGCTTGATCAATGTCGCGGAGAAGTTGCGGCTGATTCCGCTTCACCGTCACGAGGTAGTCCGCCTCCTTGTTGACGACCGCCTCGCACAGTTCGCGTTGACACTACATCGCGTCGGCCACCATCAATTTCCCTTTCGTGAGTAGTCGCCGCACCAGGTCCAGAGCCACGGTGGGCTCGTTGGTTTTGGCCGGAATGGCATGGCTGGACAGGATTTTCCCCAACGCGCGCTGTATGCGGACCAAGACTTGTTCGGCGCGGTGATCTCCCTTCCGAGTTCCACGCAACGTCTTGCCATCCCAAATCTCGACGTCCGCCAGCGTGACGCCGTCGCGACACCGGCCGTCGCCGACAAGCCCGAAGGGGGCGGCGATGTCATCGGGGACGGAGACTATGACGATGAAATCATGGAGGGCGATGCCGCCGTGGACTTGTCCGGCAATTCGCACTGCGTGACAAACTCCAACAACAGCGTTTCCAGCAGTTCGGGGTCCAACTCGGAGAGCACATTGGCAAACGTCTGCCGCACGGGCGGCTTCCGAGTAAACCCCAACAAATGCCCCATCGCGGTCCCCTGCAACTCCAGCAACTGCACGACCGGCTGAAGCCCTCGGAACCCGCACAACGTGGAACAAACCACGGCCGCCAACATGGCGGACAACGGATGGCACCGTCCCAAACGCCCGCGCGGATCAGGAACTCGTTGAAGAAACTCCAACAAGCTCCCAGCGGGCTGAACACTCACAGCAAATTAGCATGCCCTGCCTGACTCCTTTGATTCCTTTTGCTTCCCAATCGTTCGCTCCGTTTGACGCGAGAAAGGCCGAATCAACGAGACCTGACATGACACCTTTCCACTTTCCCCAATCATTGTGTTCCCCAATCATTGTGCGAACTTGTAGAGGGTCGCGTCCGTCCGCAGATACATGGCACCGTCCACGAATGCGGGGGTCGCGAACGTGCGGCCGGGGAGTTCGTTCGTGCCGCGCACCGCGAACTTCTTGTCGGCTTTCACCCACGTCGCCAAACCGGTTTCGTTCAGGAACAGCACGCGGCCGTTCGCAGAGATCGGCGACGCGGAGTAGTTGCCTTCGATTCGCTCCATCCAGTGTCGGTCACCGGTCTTGGCATTCACACATGAAGCGATCCCGTCGTCAGAGACGAAATACAACTCGTCGCCGACCAGCAGCGGTGACGGAGTGCTCGGTGCTCCACGTTTGATTCGCCACACGACGTGCGAGTCGGTGACGTCCCCTTGGCCTCCGAGTTTGACCGCCATCAGTTCGGGGTGGTCGTAGTCGTGGTTGTAAATCACGAGCCCATGCCCCAACGCCGGTTGAGGCACGACCGACCAGCCCGGAGCCAGCACTCGCCATAGCTCGGCACCGTTCGACAAATCGTAGGCCGCGAAGTGATCCGGCCCCGGAGCCAGCACCTGCGCTTTGCCGTTCACCATCGCCACGGTCGGCGTTGCGAACGAATGCGTGAGCCGAGCCTTCACGCCTCGAGGAGTTTTCCAAGCGACCTTGCCGGTCTTGGCATCGACCGCCGCGACGAACGGGTCTTTGCTGCCGTCACACACCACAACCAGCTTGCCATCGTGCAGCACCGGCGAGCCACCGTTGCCGTGAAGCGGCGGGTAATCCATCTCAAAGCAAGTCCATTGCAGCTCACCGTCGGCAGTGGACAGCCGAGCCATCCCCTGTGCTCCGAAGTGGACGAACACGGAGCCGTCGCGAATCAACGGCGTCGGGCTGGCGTGGCTGTTTTTCGTGTGAATCGACGGCGCTTTGTCGACCGCTCGCACTTCGCGATCCCAAATCGTCTTGCCAGTCTTCGCATCCAACGCCAGCACCCGCAGCGACAACCCTTCGCCGCGAGGCACCGACGTCGTCAGAAACACTCTGCCATCGACAACGACGGGCGACGACCAACCCAAACCTGGAATGCTCGCCTTCCAAGCGACATTCTTCGTCTCGGACCACTCCACCGGAGTCGCCGGCCCGACGGCATGCCCATCGGAATTCGGCCCCCGAAACTGCGGCCAGTCACCAGCCCCCGCGCTCAAGACACACATCGCAATCCATTCGATCATCATCGGTGGGATACCTCATTATTGATTGTTGTTAAATCGGTTCGGTTCGCTTCGCTCACCGCGATAGTTTGCGATCTCACTTTGAATGGAGCAACTGGTCCGCTGGAAAGCCGTACAAACCAGTAGGATCCACGTCACGGAAATGAGCCGTGCGGCGCTAGTAGCGCCACGCGGCTGTTGTGGCAGTGCTGATTGTTGGATTCAGCGACAAGTATCGCATCGTCACTCCACGTCAATCGTTCCAGATCAACACTTCCGAGACTCCGCTGCGCGACTGGCCACGATGGGTGAACACGATTCGGGCTTTCGACGACTTCACCGGATCGAAGCGAGCTTCGTTCCATTGGCTGCCGAGCGGCTGTTCGGGGGATTTCTTGGCGCCGCTGACATCGCGCCACTCGGTGCCGGCCCAATGTTGGATGACATACGACGTCGGTGGCTGCACGCCCCCTCGGTCGTCGTAGATAGCGAGTTCCACTCGGCGGAATTCGACCTCGCGGCCGAAGTCGATCTCCAGCCAATCGTTCTCTGACTTGGATTCGTAGCTCGTCCAGCGATTCATCGGCGTGGGGAGGAACACCGTCTTGCCGTCGATGGCGCTGGACGGCTTGCCTCCGAAGCGATCGGTGAACGAGGCCGATGCCTTGGGAAAGCCATCCGGTTTCGGGTTGTACGCCAGATTGCCGGCTGGTGGCGGAGCCGCTTCTAACGGCAATTGGACGTCGCCCCAGGCTTCGATCTCAGAGAGCCCCGACTTGCCGTCAGGGCGATGATGCAAGGTGACTCGCAGCTTCGTGACTTCGATCGAATCGAATTTCACGACGTTGGCGCGGTGACCTTGCGGCTTATCGAGCGCATCGTTTTGTGACTTGATTGGACGCCACTCGTCGTTGATCCACGCTTCCAATTCGATCCGCTGCGGAGCACGCACGGCCGAGTCCTTCTCGCCGCTGTCGTCGAGCAGATAGAGCTTCACGGCGTGAATCGTCCGTTTCACACCGAAGTCGATCACGACCCAATCGCGTTCGTTGGGCGAACCTTCGCACGTCCAGCGATTTGGTGGATGAGGGACGTACCAGAGGTTGCCGTCGTTCAACTTGCTGATCGACGTCTTGGGCGATGAGTACGACGCTGTCAGTCGCGGAAAGTACGTGCCATCGTTGTTGACGACGAAGTTGGTTGGTGTCGTAGCGAAACGCGGCTCGCGTGTCGTTGAGCCATCGCCGGGGACGCGAGCCGCGTGCTCCACAACCAGACGTTCCAACTTGTCCGACTTCGCGACTTCCTTCCCATCCACGAGCACATGCAGCCCCGCGCCGAGTTTGTATCGCTCGCCGGTCTTGTCCCACACGATGCTGACACGATGGCCGCGATACGGCACATCGTCGAGCGCGAAGTAATCCCACTCAGCCGGCGCGAGCGGATTAACCTCAAGCGTCTCATCATCGCGCGGAGTCAGCCCGACCAATCCCGTGATGACAAGATCGCAGTAGCCCGAATGAAAGTAGTGCTCCGAGTGGTTGTAGCCGTCGTGCCCCTCGAACGAGCCGGTGTCGGGATGCAGAGCCTCGGCGAGGTAGGGCTGGCCGTACTTGCGATGCGACTTCGCGTAGATGGTCAACAACTTCACATAATCGGCCCGCGTGATCGGTAACTTCGTAGAGGCGTCACTCCGTGACACCGATGCCGAGTCGCGGAGTGACTCGGTGACATTGAGTGTCTCCAGCAATCCGATCGCAGCCCAGCCGGTTCCCCAGTAGTGATAGATTTCGTCGCGAACCTTCAGGCGTTCGGGGTCGGTCGTTTTGGTGAAGCTTTTCGCGGGTGTCGGCCACGAACCGTCCGCGTGTTGTGCTGCGAGCAGGTATCGCCGCGCCTCGCGAAAGATCGCCGAGTGGTCTCCGCCGACTTTCGCCAACGCATAGATCGCCAATCCTGTCGTGAGCGGATCGCTGGGCTGATCCTTCTCCCAACCCCAGCCGCCGTCGACATGGCGGACGCTCAGCAACTGCTGCCGGAGTTTGGCCACATCCTCCACCGATCCAAACTGCTTCTCGAAGATCAATCGCGTGGCGAGCCATTCGTGGTTGTTCGGCTCGGGCGATTGCTGACGCACGAAGGCCACGGCCTTTTCAATCGCCGCCGAGTGCGGTGTCTTTTCTTCGCCGTAGGCCACGAGCGCCACCGCGGCCCACATCGTCGTGACTTGATCCGCCGTCGGAACGGTCATCCGACGCATGGTGAGGAGCTGATTGCCCGGCATCCACGAACCGTCGGGACGTTGCAACTCCTGCATCAAGCCGACAAGCCCCTTGCTGAAGTCGGGCTGCGCCAGTTCGCTCGACGAGCCGTGACTCCCCAGCAACAACTGCCCGACAACATCGAGTCCTCCGCCGCTGCGGTCGGGGTGATTTAGCGGACGTTCGGCGGTCTTCAGGAGGATCTCCTGATGCGACTTCAACTCGTCCTCAGTCAGCAACGGCTTCAACGCGGCGATGAACTCGGCGGACGTTTTGGACGGCTTGTCTATGAGCGGCGTCAACTTGTCGCGCACGGACATCGGCAGCTTGTCGGCGGCGACCTTGCCCAACTCGTACTTCTGCAGGCGATACAGATTCCGCTGACGAATTGAATCCTTTTGGCACCACGCTTCCCACTCGGCGAGCTTCTGGGCATCGACCGTCAGCCCGTGACGCAGAGCCGCTCGATGCGACCACAGCATGAAGGGGATGTGATGACACGACATGCAATCGCGCTCTTCCATCCACACAAGGCCCTGCTTTTCGAGAAACGGCAAGCTCCGCGCGACCGCTGCTTTCACGTCGGCATCCGTAGCGGCGGCACTCCGCGACGCTGAATCCGAGTCACGGAGTGACTCGGCTACGTTGCGTTGCACGACATTCGCCAGTGCCTTGAGCGTCTGCGTTGTCGCATACGGCCAAGATTGGCCGCTCCACCAGCAGCAGGACTTTTGCAACAAGAACATCGGGTCGTTCCGTTCGACCGTCGAGGGTCCGAAGCCCGAATAGAAACCGTCCCGGTTCATCAGCTTTGACCAAGCGGCTTCGTAGCCTTTGCCGCGGTCGATCATGTTGAACTGCCACGGCACATAGCCGATCAACTCGCGACCGTGTGAGTCGCCCGCGAACTGACCGTCCTCGTAAGTCTTCGTCAGCGCCTTGATCTTGTGGCCGTCTCGCTCCTCGTCGTTCTTGTAGACCGGAAAGAAGAATTTCCGTTGGTCGTCCCACAGCAGTTTCAGCATCATCGTCTTGAGCGATTCGGCTTTCTTCTCGAAGCGGTCGGCGATGTCGCCCTTTCCCGCCAGCCGCGCGAGTTTCGTGATCGCGACCGCATCGGCCCACATGTAGGCGTTGAACGATGGTCGATAGCTCGGAGCGCCGCGCAGGATGTCCTTGGTTTGGCGGCTGTTGATGTTGAACTCCATACCGTCGTCGTGACCAGTCTGCCAGAAGAGCCCGACCTCGGGGACGAAGTGGCGTTGCTCCCAGCCTTCGTAGTTCTTGACGAGGTCCGGCAGCAGGTCGATCGCGAACGCATCGTCGCGATGAACTTTATTCACGGCCCACGCGCTGTCCGCTAGCCATGTCGAATAGTTTCGCGGCTGAGCCCCCGGGGTACGGAACCAGTACTTCAAATAGTCGCGAGCAATCCTCGGCTGTCGCAGCCACCGAGCCTCATAAAGCTGATGCCCCGCCGGGCAACTGATGGCCCCGTAAGCCCCCGACCAAAACGGCCGGTCGATGAACTCGGTGAACGAGTACCCGCTGTTGGGCGAGCCGTACGTCAGATGCTTCGTCAGCAATTCCCAGCGGTAGTAGTACGTCGTCGTGATGTCCGCGTCAGGGCACTCGAAGAACGGGATCTGCTCGGCATACCAATCCCAGTCGCGGTTGTCCCAGAAGCTCTGTGCCTCAAGCTGCTTCTGCTTGTCGAGCACTTGAGCGGACGCCTCGCGAGTGTCAGCCAAGACAGCCACGAGCAAGATCGCAAACACAAATCGAATGATGGTCATGTTGGTTCTCAGCGGGAATGAGTCAGCGGATTGGGTCGGCGAGTTTCTCGGAATCAACTCACGATTTCCGAGACGACTTGGCCATGCACGTCGGTCAAACGGAAGTCGCGGCCGGCGAAGTGGTATGTCAGGCGTTCGTGATCCAAACCCAGCAGGTGCAGAATCGTGGCGTGCAGGTCGTGGACGTGGACTCGGTTCTCGATGGCGTCCCAGCCGAATTCGTCCGTAGCACCGTGAGCCATGCCGCCGCGAATGCCGCCGCCGGCCAGCCACATCGAGAATCCGAACGGATGATGATCGCGACCGTCCTTCCCTTCGGCGGTTGGCGTACGACCGAATTCACCTCCCCAGATCACCAGCGTCTCGTCGAGCAGGCCACGCGATTTCAGATCCTGAAGCAAGCCCGCGATCGGCTGATCGGTGGCGAGGGCGTTGTTTTCGTGTCCGGCTTTAAGGCCGCTGTGTTGGTCCCAGGGTTGGAAGCCGCCCGTCGTGTGATAGAGCTGCACGAAGCGGACGCCCCGCTCGACGAGGCGTCGCGCCAAGAGGCATTGTCGGCCGAACATTTCCGTCTTCGGTTGGTCAAGTCCATACAGCTTGCCGGTCGCTATTGTTTCACCGGTGAGATCGAACGCTTCGGGCGCTTCGGTCTGCATCCGAAACGCGAGCTCGAACGATTCGATGCGGGCGTTGAGTCGGTCGTCGTCCGCGCGTGCCTCGTAGTGCAGTGCGTTCAGGCGAGCGAGCGCATCGAGTTCGCGCCGTTGTCGCTCACGAGAAACTTGCAGACTGCTGAGATTGCGCAGCGGTTGCTTGAGGTTCGAGACGAACGTCCCTTGATAGGCGGCGGGGAGAAAACTCGCACCGTATTGCCGCGCCCCTTCGATGATCGGTCCGGGTCCGATGGCGACGAATCCGGGCAGGTTTTGATTCTCGGTCCCCAGTCCGTACGTCACCCAAGCACCGAGGCTGGGCCGCGAGAAGACTCGCTCGCCGGTATTCATCAATAAGCAGCCGCCGGGATGGTTCGGGTCGTCGGTGACCATCGAACGAATGACACAAATGTCGTCGATGCAGGTCGCCGTTCGCGGGAAGAGTTCGCTGACCTCCAGGCCCGACTGTCCGTACTGCTGAAACTTCCACGGTGAGGCGAGGAGTTTGCGTTGCTGGCCGAGATACAGCTTCGGCGACGGCTGGCCATCGTCCTGGGTGAGGCGCGGCTTGGGATCGAACGTGTCGACTTGCGAAGGACCACCGGGCATAAAGAGGAAAATGACTCGTTTGGCTCGCGCCGCGAAATGAGGACGCCGCGCGGCCAACGGGTACTCGGCGGCGGTTGTCTTGTCGGCAAGCAGCGCGGACAAAGCGAGGGCACCGAAGCCTGCTCCAGTACGGCTGAGCATTTCGCGACGGTTGAGGTTAATCGACATAGACGAACTCATTCGTACAAAGAATGACGCGACAGTAACGAACCCAAGCATCTTGGAGAGCGGGATCGGCGACGAGTTGGCGGCCGATGTCGATCTCGGTTGGCGTTGGCTCGCGTCCGATGGTCAATTCATACAATCGCAGGATGCGTTCGTCGTGGCTACCGGAGGGGACTTCGCGAACGACACGTGCCGCGAGTGCCGTCGAGACGTCGTCGAGCAACGGATCGTTGAGCAGGTACAACGCCTGGGGAGCAACGATCGACTGATTCCGACGTTCGAGGATACCAGTTCCATCAGGCCCGTCGAACAGCGAATTGAAGTCGGCCGTTTTCGATCCCGTGCGCACCGACATCAGATAGAGCGAGCGTCGTGGCACGGCGACTTCGAGGAAGCCCGGACCGCCCGCCGTTACATCGAGTCGGCCGGAGACGGCCAAGAGCGAATCGCGTATCGCCTCGGCTTCCAAACGTCGGCGAGGCATTCGAGCCAACCAGCGGTTTTCCGGATCGGCCGCGCGTGTGACGTCGGACGCAGTCGTGCTCTGTTGATAGACGCTCGACAAGACGATCTGTCGATGCATCGCCTTGATCGACCAGCCCGAGTCGATAAAACAGCGCGCCAAGTGATCGAGCAATTCCGGATGACTTGGCGGCTCGCCCCGCACTCCGAAGTTCGTCGAGGTCCGGACCAGGCCTTCACCGAAATGATGCTGCCAGATGCGATTGACAATGACGCGCGCCGTGAGCGGGTGATCGGGGCGCGTCAGCCAATCGGACAGTTCACGTCGGCCGCTCCCTGCCGAAATCTTTGACGGGTTGGGTCCGGCCAACACTTGAGGAAACCCGCGTGGAACCACCTTACCGGGAGTCGCCGGGTTGCCGCGGAGAAAGACCGGGGAATCATGAAAACCCTCGTGCTTGGTTCCGAGCGGCCCACCGTCCTGCACGACGACTGCCTGCGGAATCACGACAGCCGGCTTCTTTTTGAGCAACTCCAATTCGTCGCGCTGCGCCGCGAGTTTGTCACGCACATCTTGAGGAAGCAATTGCGATCGGTCTGCCGCGGCGACCCAATAAGGACTGCGGGGCGACAGCAACTCGTCATAGAGATCCGAGACGTGATCGCCGCTCGCCGCTTGCTTGTCGAGAGGCGTGAACCAACGGGTACGCAGCTCGGCCTCGACTTGCACGCGAGCCGCTTCGTCGAGAGGGCTTCCATAAACTCGCAACTCGCACAAGTCGCCGCGAAATCGCTGGCTGGCTCCCGAGCCGGGTCCCCCCATCCGTAGCGCCATGATCACTGGATCGGAAGAGACCGCCTCGATTGTCTTGTTTGTGCCGATCGCCTCGCCGTTGCGGAATAGAGCGACTCCACCGGAGCCCCAGGTGAGGCTGATCAATTGGAAATCCGAATTGGCCGGAGCCGGTGCGACGACGTCGCCGCTGGCTCCCGCTCGGCGCAAAATCGCATGGAGACCGCCCGCCGCCGTGGGCATCAAACCAATCCCGTGTTGTCCCACCGCCGAGTCTTCCCAGCCGATGAGGCGTGTTCCTGCACCGACAGCCGGGTCGGGACGAAAGACGGCGAACAACGCGCCGGTAAGCGGAACCGTGCGCGACGACTGCAACACCGCCTCGCCGTCGAAGCGGAGCACGGGGTGCGCATGCCCGTGAATCATTTCTGTCGCCAGCACAGGCCCGTGCGCATCCGCAGGTGGCGTGGCATCGTCGGCGATCGCGGCACGGTCGGGCCACAGCGTGACCTGTCGAGCCGCATTCATCGCGATCTGCGGATCATCGGCGCGGAATCGCAAAACCTCCGTCGTCGCGAGCGACCGGGACACCGCGTCGCGTGTTGTTTGCTCACGACGCTCCGCCGCGATCATCGACAACCTTTTCGCCAGCTCCTCCGCCAGTCGCACTCCGGCCGCACGGTCGGTCTCGGCCAATAGCTGTTCCGTAGCCGAAGTCGTGCGACTTCGGTCCGAACTCTCACGAGTTCGGCTACGTTCGTTCTTGAGCAACTTCACCCAGCGCTCCAGCGTAGACGGATCGAGCTTGCGGGCTGCGGCGAAGTCCGCCAGAGCTGGCGGATTGGGATCGCGCTTCGCGTGCATGAACTCGACCGCCTCCACCAAGTCGCGAGGTGTCGCGGCAACCACCTGCCGCTCCAGTTGCCACAAAAACTCCTGGTCGGCGGCGACTTGAACGAGCTGTGACAGTTCCGCCAGCCGCGCCTTGTCGCGCTGCGACTGCGTGTTGATTGCGTCAATCTCAGCAGCAGGAAGTAGCGGCACGCGGACCAGCGGCGTGTTGCCCAGCACCGGACTTGGAATGACCCGCGTGCTGAAAAAGATTCCGGCCAGCGCGTAGTAGTCTTCGGTCGAAATCGGATCGAACTTGTGATCGTGACAGCGAGCACAGGCCAGCGTGAGTCCCAAAAACGCTCGTCCGACGACGTCGATCTCGTCGTTGACGTAATCGGCGATCATCTGCTGCTTATCGACATCGCCGGGAACGAAATCGGCGATCGCCAGCATCCCGGTCGCGACGAGCGCTTCGGCATTGATCTTGTTCGGGTCGGGCGGTTGCAGCAGGTCTCCAGCGAGTTGCTGAGTGATGAACTCGTTGTACGGCAGATCCCGATTGAACGCGGCGACGACCCAATCGCGATAACGCCACGCTTCGCGGAAGTCGCTCTCGATCGGCAATTGAATGAGATCGCGCGCATCGGCGTAACGAACAACGTCCAGCCAGTGTCGCCCCCACCGCTCGCCATACTGGGGGGACGCCAGCAACCGATCGACGACCCTCGCGAAGGCATCGGGCGCATCGTCGTTCAGAAACTCTCGCAGTTCTTCAGGAGACGGCGGCAGCCCCGTCAAATCGAAAGTGATCCGGCGAAGCAAAGAACGTTTGTCTGCGGGCGGCGTGGGAATCAATCCAACCGCTTCGTGCTTCGCTCGAATGAATGCATCGACGCTGCTTTGCGCCCATCGTTCGCCTTGAGCAGACGGAGGAGCGACTCGCTGTGGCGGCACGAACGACCAGAACTTGCGGCCTGCTTCGATCGACATCCCGCGCTTCGCAACCGCGGCCGGACCCTCACGCGGATCGACCGCACCCGCAGCGATCCACACTTCAAAATCCGTGATCACCGCCGCCGACAGTTTTTCTTTCGGAGGCATCGCCGAAACATCCGCATCGTGCCGCAGAGCCTTAAGCAACAAGCTCTCACCGGACTTGCCTGGCACGATCGCCGGACCGCTGTCGCCTCCTTTGAGCAACCCCGCGCGTGTATCGACTGTCAGCATCCCCTTTAGCTTCCCGCGCGTCACGGCCTCTGCCGAGTGGCACTCATAACACTGGGCCACCAACACCGGCCGAATCTTCGTCTCGAAGAATGCGACGTCCTTCGCCGGAACCGGTTCGGTCGCAAGTGACGCGACTGATGCTCTGAGGAACATCACGATGATCGTGATACCAATCACACGATTCAGGACAGATCGTCTCACACGACGCTCCCATGTTCTCACGATTCGAACCACCGTTTGAGTCTCAGCATAGGCTATCGCATTGTCACATTCTCGACCAAGCCGTTGCCGTCGAGTTCGAACTCATAAGTCTTCGTGTCGATCGTGATCGACTTGATGTGGCCTTGAGCGTTGCGAGTCAACTTCGCTTCCGTACGAGTGAGATGCAGGCTGCCGTTTTCGTGGCGGTAGAGGTACGTCGTCGGGCCGTCCATTGAGTAGACGTCGGCCATCAACAGCCATTCGTCGAGGCAGCCGGGTGAGCCTCGATTGAAGCGGTCGAGGGCGAACTGCAACATGTGCTCGCTGTCGGTGAAGTATTGGTTGGCGAGAGAGGCGATCGACTCTTGCCGCGTTTCGAGGAAGAAGGGAATGCCGAAACGCGGCGGCGTGTAAGTCGTCTCGTTGCGACAGACGTTGAACGTCCTCGATTTGCCGGGGCCGGTCAGCCAATAGTCGGCCCAGAACTTGTTCCAGTTCTTCTCGTCGCCGTCCCAGAGTTTGGATTCGGCGAAGTGCTTCTTCGTGGCATCCCAATCAACCCCGATTCCGGTCGGCCCTTTGAACTTCACGTCGGCTCCGGCGATCTTTTGCATGTGATGCCAGTACTTCTGGTTGTACTTCGGGACGGCCACGAAGCGCGTCGCATCGACTCGGTGATTCAATTCGTGAGCGAGCACCACTCCGAAGTAATCGTTGTCCTGCGGTTTGAAGTCTTTGGGGAACGGGTTCTCCATGCTCTTCGGCTTGCCCGATTCGTTCGCGAAGATGTTGACGCCGCCGGCATGCAGCACTTCCAAACGCGGGCCGAGGTACTCGCCGATCGTGATGACCTCAGTGATCGCCTTCACCGACCGATCTCCCAACAGCGGCTTCGGAATCTGCGCGAGGTAGCTGTAGAGCGTCTCTTGCTGGTTCGGTGTCGCTCGACCGTTCTCGATGATCAGCGTGCCGAACTCGATGAGGATATCCTTCAGCCAACCTTGAAAGCCGATGGTCTCGGCTACGAACTGGCGATGAGCAGCGGCATCCGGATCGCCGTCATGCAGCAGCATGAGCAGCGTCCACGTCTGATAAGCCAGCGACGGCACATACGGCTGAGCCTTGTCGTCGTGCTTGCCGTGCTTCAGCCACTGCGAGTTCTCGGTGATGTGTTTGACGTACCAATCTCGAATCGGTTTCCGAGCCGCGGGCGTATTCAGAAAACCTTGGCAGAGCCGATACGTGCCGTGATGCAGGCCAATCAGTTCGGTGCGCAACGCCTCGTCCTGTTTGAGAGCCGCTCCGAGGTCTTGAGGATGCTCACGCATGATCGTCGTCATGCGATCGAGCAACGTTGACGTCGGCACTCCTCGCAGGAAGAAGAGCTTCCCGTTGCGACCGCCCGAGACGATGTCGAGCGTGCCGTCGCCATCGAGATCACCGAACGTCGGAGTCGCGTCGTCACCAGCGATCGCTCGCAGGTCGATCGACTTGCCGGTCGAGAGGACAGGCGAGACTTCGGTCACGAGCTGTGGCACCGACGACGACACTTTCCGCGACGTCGCGACTTCAGCCGAGTTCATCAGGAAACCGATCGTCCCCCAGTTCATGCCGTATGCGACATCGACTCGGCCATCTTGATTCACGTCGAACAACGTCGGATGGACGTTGTAGGAATACCCCTTCTCCGATGCACCGATCTTCAGCGCGACTCCTTCGGCGAACTTAGGCAGCTTGCTCGTGCCGACATTCTGAAAGCACATGATCGGCCCCGAAAACGCACCCGCCACGAGATCGACGTCGCCATCGCCGTCCCAGTCGCGAGCATCAATCCGCCCCCCGCACCCCTTTGGGAACGTGAGCGGCTTCCCATCCGCCCCTTCCAGCGGTTTCGGGTCAGCAAACATCGGCTGCTTCGCCGATCCGCGATTCTCCAAGACGACGACTTGTACGTCCGAATGAGCAACCACGAGGTCCGGCTTCTGGTCGCCGTTCATGTCGATCAAGCACGCCGTCGTCGCCTGACTCCCCAATTGCAGCGGCTGCCCATTCAACAGAACTGCTTCGAACGCATCGAACCGCCCCTGCCCCTGATTCCTCATCAGCCAGACTCGTCCATCACCTGCACCGATCAGGACGTCGTCATCCCCGTCATTGTCCCAGTCGACCAGTCGAGTGACGGCATGCTTTCCGAAATCATGCGGGACATCCTTCGGTGTGATCTCCACGGGCGGCTCATACGTCGTGGTACCAGCCAGCGGCGCGGCATTTGAAATCGGGCATGTTGTGAGTATCACAACGACCAGACCCAAAACCCGACCGAGTGTGATTCGGGAGGACAACACGAAGGGATAAGGTGTCATTCTAATCCAGTTCTTCATGACGACTGTTCCACAGATGCGGGTCTGGCGGCATCTTCGCGCGACTGGGGCTTCAGGGAGATCTCGGGCGTCGCGTTTGTCGGGCTGATGGAAGACGGGGATTTGTTCTGCTCGGTAAAGCCCGAAAGTCGGCATCGAGACGGCAGGACGCGGCCGTTCCGCGTTTTCCAACCAGTCCGCGTTGCGACGGTTCCGCTATTACAGAATGAGGTTACCGCCGAACATCTGCAACACCGCTCGTTAGCGCGGCAAATACACCTCGGCAGTTGGTTTTGGGTCGATAATGGCATCGGCCTCGGGCATGCCCACCGCCAGACGTATTTCTGCGTCCCAGACGATTGGCTGCTGCATGCGCAGCGCTAGCGCGCCGAGCATCCCGACTTCGGTGATGCGGGCTCCGATCTCAAACAGCGAATACGACTTGGCGTCCCCGGCACAGGCCAAAGCCACGAAGTCCGCCGTCCGGCCGCTGTTTGAGGCCCGGCAGAGCGGGGTTTGAACTCACCGTCCAGGTTTGAACTCACCGTCAACAAGTGGGGAGGTTATCGTTCCGGTCGCCTGGCAGGAGATCGGCGATTGCGCGGCTCAGTTCGTTGAGACGGATTGGCTTTGACAAGTAGCGGTCCATGCCGGCGGCGAGACAGCGTTCGCGGTCGCCGGACAGAGCGTGGGCGGTCATTGCGACGATGGGAATGTGGCCGCCGGTGGTCAACTCGATCTGGCGGATCGCCGATGTGGCTTGGAAGCCGTCCAGATCGGGCATCTCGAAGTCCATCAGAATCAGATCGAAGTTGCTGGCTTGAAACGCTTCGACTGCTTCGCGGCCGTTGTTGGCGATCTTGACGGAGTGACCGTCGCGCTTCAGCAGTCCGACGGCGAGCACTTGGTTAAAGCGATGGTCTTCGGCCAGTAGAATGTGCAGCGGCCGAGGCTTGCGTGTCGGTGTTGCGGGTACAGCGGGAGTGGTTGGCTCGTGTCGCGCGGTCTCAGCGGCAGACATCGTTTCGAGGAGTGCGCGGTACAGTTCGGAGCGTTTAATGGGTTTCATCAAGTACGCCGCCAGCCGAAACTGACGTGACTGGATTTCATCATTGGGTCGCGGGCCGGACGTGAGCGCCAGGATGACCGGTTGACGCCAGATAGTTTGCTGTCGAATGCGTTCCGCCAGCATGAAGCCGTCGATGTCCGGCATATTGATGTCGGTCAGAACCAGTTCGATCGGGGCACGCTGCTGGTGAGCAACCGCGAGAGCATCCAGCGCGGCTTCCGCATCCGCGACCGCGATGGAGTTCATACCGAACGACCGGAGCATTTCCACGAGGATGAGGCGATTGGTGGCGTTGTCATCGACTACGAGCACATTCCGGCTCTCAAGGACATCCCGGCGCAGTGGCAACTCGTCCGCGTCCGCCGCGTCTACTTTACGAAATGACAGGTCGAAGAAAAATTCACTGCCGACACCGACTTCGCTGCGGGCTTGCAGCGTCCCGCCCATCGCTTTGACCAACCGCGTCGAGATCGCCAAGCCCAGTCCAGTACCACCGTAACGCCGCGTGGTCGAAGCGTCGGCTTGCACGAAGGCCTGGAAGACTTGAGCCACTTTGTCGGAGGGTATTCCGATACCGGTGTCACAGACTTGAAAGCACACGTCCGAGCGATCCGCCGTTTCAGCCAATTGCCGGACCCGCAAGACGACCTCGCCCGCGGATGTGAACTTGATGGCGTTGCCGATCAAGTTCGTGATGATCTGTCGCAAACGAGTGGGATCGCCATAAATCAATTCCGGCACGCTGGCCCCAATGTCGCATGCCAGCTCGATCCCCTTGGCGTGAGCACGCAGGGCCAGTGCCTTCATCGTGCTGCCGAGCGCTTCCGGAAGATTGAATACCACAGATTCCAAGTGCAGTTGGCCGGCTTCGATCTTGGAGAAATCGAGGATGTCGTTGATGACGACGATCAGCGACTCGCCAGAATCGCGGACGATCTCCAGATACTCGCGCTGTCCCGGAGCCAGTTCGCCCACCAGCAGCAAGTCGGTAATTCCAATGACAGCGTTCAGCGGGGTGCGGATCTCGTGGCTCATGTTAGCCAGGAAGTCGCTCTTGGCTTGGTTCGCAGCATCGGCGGCCAACCGAGCCTGTCGAAGTTCATCTTCGGTGCGTTTGCGCTGGGTGATATCTCTGTCGATGCCGACTAGGCCGGAGACTTGACCGAGCGGATCGTGCAGCGGAACTTTCGTGGCCGCATAAATTCGCCGCTCACCAGTCGAGGTCAGTACCAGCTCCTCGCAATCGATGACGGCGCGATCATGCCGCAACACTTCGTGATCCTCCGCCGTGTACTTGGCGGCCAGTTCCTCCGACACCAAATCAGACGCGGTCTTGCCGACGATACTCTCCGGCGACGAGTGTCCCCATAACTCCAGCAGGCTGCGATTCGCCATGACGTAGCGTCCCGCCGTATCCTTCACATAAATCAGATCGGGCAGACTGTCCATCAGCGTCCGCAGCAGGTCGCGTTCGCGACCAAGCGCGGCGCGAGTCTCTTCCCGCTCGGTGACATCCCAGAAGACCGCTTGCGTTTCGACCACTTGTCCGGTCGAGTCACGCACTGGAATCTTTCAAACCTCGAAGTAGCTGACTCGGTCCAGCAAGCGGTTCTCTTCAATCGCGTGAAACACCTCACCCGTTTCAGCGACTTGCCGATCGTCGCGGCGGTATTTGTCAGCCAACTCTGGCGGGGAGAGGTCGTCATCCGCCTTGCCGATCAGTTCCTCCGCCGTGCGGCCGACCAATTCACAAAACGGCCGATTGACGAACGTGATTCGCCCCGTCAAATCTTTGCGAGTGACATTGATCGGTAGTCGATCGACGAGCGAGTGGTACAGCGATTCGGAACTGGAGAGCGCGTTCGTTGCCTCCCGGATTCGCGTGATGTCACGCACGAATGCCGTAAAGATGAAGGCCCCACCCAACCGCTGCGGTTCCAGAATGGTCAACTCTGCCGGGAACTCGGTCCCATCGCGACGTAACGCGGTCACGACCAACCGTTGATTCAAAACGACCCCTGCGCCGGTCGCCACGAAACGGCTGAGTCCCGCGACGTGTGCCGTTCGGTGCTGTGCGGGGACAATCGTCTCGGCGACGGTTCGACCCAGAGCCTCGGAACGCGGCCAGCCGAACAAACGCTCGGCCTGTGGGTTCCATTCCACAATGCGACCATTGGCATCCATGGACACGACTGCATCCCACGCTGAAGCAATGATCGACTCCGAACGGTCACGGCGCTGCTGAGCGAGCGCGATCGACTCGTTAATACGCTCGAAGATCACCGCCGAGTTTTCGACGTTGTCGCAGCGGCCGCGCAGCTCACGCACATGCGTTCGCAAATCATCCAGTGGCGAAGAAGTGATTGGATTCGCTGTCATCACGCATCCCAAAGCCCCGTGCTGAGGTATTTCAAGCCAGTGTCGCAGATGCTCACGGCGACAGTCTTGCCGGAAAACTCTCCGCGTAGCAACTGAAACGCCGCTGCCAAGTTCGCGCCCGTGGTGAAGCCAGCAAAGATGCCTTCCTCGCGTGCCAGTCGCCGCGCCATCTCGATCGAGTCCGCATCGCTGACCGCCAAGTAGCCGTCCACATCCGCCTTGTCGATCAGCGGCAGTTCGCGAGCATACCCCGCGCCTTGCATGACGTGAGTGCAGCAAGTCGCGAGGCACCCGGCCAACACCTCGGCACCTTTGGGCTCGACCACGAAGCATTGGATAGCGGGATTGTGCTCCTTGAACGCTCGCGCGCAGCCCGCGAAAGAACCGCCAGTCCCGACGAGGTCGCAATAAGCATCGATAAGCCCGCCCGTCGCCCGCAAAAAATCCGGCCCGCTGATCAGATGATGCGCGCGAACATTGGATTCGCGGCGAAATTGATCCACGCGAAACGCGCCGCGTTCCTGCACGATCCGCGCAGCCGTTTCTTCCACACGCGACAGATCCTCGCCGGTGACGTGTCCCACGTTGCCGGCGACTTGGTCGACCAAAATCACTTCGCCGCCGAGCGCGCGAGTCATGGCCGCTCGCTCCAGCGAGTTGCCTCGCGACATGATCGCCACGAACGGATAGCCCTTCACCGCACATACCATCGCGACGCCGTTGCCCGTGTTTCCGCTGGTGACCTCGACGACCGCTTGGCCCGGCTGCAGCCAGCCTTGCTGCTCGGCTTCCTCGATGATGAACCTTGCGATGATGTCCTTCTTCGATCCGCAGGGGTTCAGATAATCCAGCTTGGCCACAATGCGGCCGCGCACACCTCGCGTCAGCCGCGACAGTTCCACGACCGGCACGCCGCCGATGGCGTCCAGGACGGACGGACAAACTTGATCGATTCTGTGCATGGCGATTTCCTACGGGGTCGGCAACGTTCTTGAATCATCAGTCCCGTTCCACTCAGCGGTCTCAAGTTCAGAGTTCGGCTTTGGCTTCCGCGAACTTTTCGATAGCGAAGGCCAGGTCTCCCTGCGAATGTGCCGCCGAGATTTGTGTGCGAATGCGGGCCTTGCCTTGCGGGACCACCGGGTACGAGAAGCCAATCACATACACGCCTTTACCGAGCATGGACTCGGCCATCTGACCAGCCAGAGCAGCGTCGCCGAGCATGATCGGCGCGATGGGATGTTCGCCGGGCGGAATGTGGAAGCCGGCCTGTTGCATGCCGTCACGAAAGAACCGCGTGTTCGCGGCGAGCTTGTCGCGCAGGGCCGTCGATTCGCTGAGCAACTCAATGGCTCGCAACGACGCGGCGACAATCGGCGGAGCCAGCGAGTTGGAAAACAAATATGGGCGGGACCGTTGCCGCAGCAGTTGGATGACTTCTTTGCGGCCGCTGGTGTAGCCGCCGCTCGCGCCGCCCAAAGCTTTGCCGAGCGTCCCGGTGAGGATGTCGATGCGGTCCATCACGCCGTGGTGCTCGTGAGTGCCGCGACCGCGTTTCCCCATGAAGCCGACAGCGTGCGAGTCATCGACCATCACGAGCGCGCCGTGCTTGTCGGCCAGATCGCAAATGCCGGGCAAGTGGGCGATCGAACCGTCCATCGAAAACACGCCGTCGGTCGCGATCATTCGGAACCGGGCCGACTTCGACTCAGCGAGCTTCGCGTCCAAATCCGCGAGGTCATTATTGCGATATCGAAACCGCTGAGCCTTGCAGAGTCGCACACCGTCGATGATTGAGGCGTGGTTCAATTCGTCCGAGATGATGGCGTCGGCTTCGGTCAGCAGCGTCTCGAACAGACCGCCGTTGGCATCGAAGCAGGACGAATACAGGATCGTGTCTTCGGTACCGAGGAATTCGCTGATCCGCAGTTCAAGTTCCTTGTGAATCGACTGCGTACCGCAGATGAACCGCACCGACGACAACCCGAAGCCCCAGCGATCAAGCGCGGCCTGCGCGGCCTGAATCAGCTCCGGATGATCGGAGAGGCCGAGATAATTGTTCGCGCACAGGTTGAGCACTCGCCGACCGCCGCTGACTTCGATGTGTGCGTTCTGCGCCGTCGTGATCACCCGCTCTGGCTTGAATGTCCCCGCCTCGCGGATGCCGTCAAGCTGGTGTGTGAGGTGCTCGATGAATTCGTTTCGCATGGCGATCGCTCCCGAGGTCGACAATTCAAGTTCCTTTGGCTTTGCTCAGCGGCAGGTGGATTCTTCACTGGATCGCAACCAACCGCCGCAACAGAGTCGTGCCCGCCGTCGCAAGCCGCAAGCTGGATTGTTTGGCAATCGGCTGCTGCAGCACGAACGCCGACGCTCTGAACGACGCCCCCAAACAAGTCCAGTTGCTTGCCGAGCGTGCCAATGCCTGTGGCCAAGCGCGAAAGCACATATTCCACCGCATCACGTGTCTTTCCAGTCGAGGACCACTTTCCCGGACTGCCCCGACAGCATTACCGCGAAACCCTTCTCGAATTCTTTGTAGTGAAATCGGTGCGTAATGATCGGACGAATGTCCAAGCCGCTTTCGAGCATGACAGTCATCTGATACCAAGTCTCGTACATCTCGCGGCCGTAGATGCCTTTGATCGTCAGCATGTTGAAGACTACGGTGTTCCAGTCGATGGCGATCTGTTCGGACGGTATGCCCAACATCGCAATCTTCCCGCCGTGAGCCATGTTGGCCAGCAGGTCGCGAAACGCTTGTGGGTTGCCCGACATTTCCAGCCCGACATCGAATCCCTCTTTCATGCCGAGTTGCCGCTGCACGTCGCCGAGCGTTTCGCCCTTGCTGACGTTGAGTGCGATGGTCGCTCCCATTTTCTTCGCCAGCGCCAGCCGGTACTCGTTTACGTCCGTGACAACAACGTACCGCGCTCCCGCGTGTTTCACGACTGCCGCCGCCATAATGCCGATGGGGCCGGCTCCGGTGATGAGCACATCCTCGCCGAGCACCGGGAACGACAGCGCCGTGTGAACCGCGTTGCCGAATGGATCGAAGATCGAGGCCACGTCGCGGTCGATGTCCTGCCGATGATGCCAGACATTGGTCATCGGCAGCACAAGGTATTCTGCAAACGCCCCCGGGCGATTGACGCCAACGCCGCTCGTGTCCTTGCACAGATGTCGTCGCCCCGCAAGACAATTCCGGCAGCGACCGCAGACGACGTGACCTTCGCCGCTGACAACTTCACCGGGATGAAAGTCGGTCACATTCGAACCGACCGCGACGACCTCACCGACGAACTCGTGCCCGACGATCATCGGCACGGGAATCGTCTTCTGCGCCCAAGCGTCCCACTTGTAGATATGCACGTCGGTGCCGCAGATGCCGGTGCGATCCACTCGGATCAGCACATCGTTGATGCCGTACTTCGGCTCCGGCACCTCTTCGAGCCACAGGCCAGGTTCCGCATGTCGTTTGACGAGTGCTTTCATGAGATTCCTTAGGAAGTGCTCCGGCTTTACGGAGCCTTGGATTTGCGAAGAGAGAAAAGGGGCAGCAACCGTTTCTGTGCAACTAACGCGCTGAGCGGTTCATGACAGCGTTGTCTTCCTTTGCAGTCAAATGCCTTTGTCACTCACACGGCGGCAATTTGCATTTGCAGCGTGTGTTCGACGTTCGCTCGATTGTACGAACTCTCTGTTTACGGCAACACGGCTTGGAGACGCTCGCCGTCGTCGGACGGGATCACGGCGTGGTCGAAGCTTGGAGCAAAAAACGCACGGCATAGAGGTCGGCGCCGGAGCGGTGGGGATTTTCCTCGACGTCCGTGTTTCGCGCGTTTCAAGAGCTGGCAGACCCGGGCTACTTCTTCAGCGCCGCCACCGTCGCTTGATGCTGGGCCCACGCGGTTTCTTGCAAAGTCTTGGCGACATCCGGTGGGATGATGTCCGGCGCGGCAAGGCCAATCGGATTGCGCTCGGTGATCGCGCTGTAGATCAAGCACGAGTAAATGTACGAGCCCCACAGTCCGGGATGGGCACGGTCCTTCGCGAAGAGGCTTTCGAGCCGTTCGGTCGATGGCGTCTCGCCGAAGTAGCGGATGTAGGCGTAGCTGGCATCGACGATGGGGACACCGAGTTCCTTGCCCATCGCGAAGTGCAGACTGTGCTGTCGTTCGAAGCCTTTCGGGTAGTCGCTGAGAATCGACGCGGTCCCGAACAACACCGTCATCGAGCCGCTCTCTTTGATCAACCTGTGAAACTGCCGAGCGTAAGGTTGAAAGGCCGGCTCTTGAACGTTGTAGATGTCTTGCAACACGACGAAGTCCCATGCTCCGGTGGCAATCATTGCGCGAGCGGTTCCTTCGCCCGTCCCGGCGTCCCAATGCGACCGCAACGACGCGCCCCCCTTGATGCAACCACCAACCTTGATGGGCCGCTCACCTTTGTCGGACACCGCCAACTTTTCCAGCAATTGTTGGCCGACAATCGTTGGACATTGGCTGTTGCCGATGAGCAACACCTTGATCGGCTTCGGGGCCTCATCGGCCCAAATAGAGTCCATCGCCAGGCCGGCCATGAATAGGGTGACGGCCCAGGTGATCGGGTTCATTTTCATCGAGCTTGTCCTTTTGCGTTTGTGAGTTGTTGAATCGAGATCAGCCCTTCGGCCACCATCTTTTCGCCGGCGTCCGCGGCCAGGAAGCTGCACTCGGTCGCGCCGTAGCCACCTTCGCGCACGGCTTGCACCGTCGGGATGTAAACCACGAACGGCGTCCCTTGGCCGTGATAGGCCAGGCCGAGGATGAACGTGTTGGCGATCGGCGATTTCTCGGTCAGGTCAAGCTGATGCTGAATGAACGGTTCTCCGGGGATCGCGACGAACGCGAGATCGCGATTGACGACAACCGTGAGCAAGCCGACGTCGGTCGTCTTGTTGCCATTGCGGTTCGGGATCGTGAGCAAGCTCTCTTTGACCTGTAGTTTGGGACTCTGTCCCGAGCCTTTGAGTTCCTTTGCCACTCGCAACGCCCCCTTCGCCAGCGAGATTCCGGATTGGCGAGCGATGTTGAAACGATTTTCGCCACGCAGGTTGTGAAGGTCATACGGGTCGAGATCCCCTTGG
>JANMIF010000570.1:0-12546 GCA_031375695.1 Planctomyces sp. | reverse complement strand
TCAAGGGGGGACCGAGTCGATTGAGTTGATCGCCAACCGCATCGTCGAACAGCGCGGGGTGGCCAAACGCATTGGTATTCGTGTCGGAGCCGAAACGAAGAACATCACATTGACCGACAACAAAGTTGAAGGATACTCACAGCCCGTGATCGATTTGCGAACCTTAGATGCCGCCAAGTAAGAACGGGCCCTGAACTCGTAACTCGTTCCCACGCTCCGCGTGGGAACGACGCCCTGCCGCCAACGGACCAGACGCAACGAACGCCGGCATGCGCTCGGGACGCGGAGCGCCGAACGGGGCGCTTCTCAGCGTCCAAGGAACTTGCGATTCGCGGCACTCGGTTCGAAGCCGCTGCCGGTCGATGCGGGAGCTTGATAGTTGGCGAATCCCGATCCGGAGACGCCGCCCATTTCCTTTTCGTGCAGGTCGTCATGCACCGAACGCAGTTCTTCATACGACCATGTCTCGATCTGGTAGTTGTGGGCGGTGATCTGGTGTCCGTGATTCGGGCCACGCAGATGATGAATGAGTTTTTCTTTGGACGGAGTCCAATCGCCGTCAATCGTCCAGTGATTGCCTCGCAACGGATAGCTGCCAGAGTGTTCGACGAGAGCGGCTTCGGGGCGCGACGAGCCGGGCCGTTCGTTGATCCCTTTCATCAGCCAGCCGAACGTCCAGCCATCCAGCGGCGTGGTGCAGCCTTCTTTGAACGATCGCAGGATTTCATCGTGGCTGATGCACGCGACCGTTGGGTATTCACGGATCTTCAGCCGTTCGACAAGACTTGGAATGGCATCTCGATCCACGATCTGAATGTGATTGTCGGGAGTCTCGCCGATCTTCCAACCGATCTTCCGCATGTAGTCGAAGACCCCGCCGGATTTGCGAAGTCGGGCCAGCTCTGCATCGCACTTCTCACAATCTTTGGTCCGAATGAACAAGACGCGCGGGTTGCGAGCCACGACCGCACCGGACGGGAGAAACGTAGCATTCGAGTAATCTTGACTGGTCGAAGCCGGCCGCGCGACGACGTTCGGATTTTGAGCAAATTGTTCAACGTTCTTGCCGTCGGGTTCGTTCGCGGCCGCTGATCCTGATACCGCCGCGAGCAAGACTGCTGCGATCTTTAGCAAACGATTGGTCATGGGCCGGTTCCTCGCGAGTTTCGATTTGGTTGAGCTTCGAGTGGCAAACGGCAGACCACTGCCAGGGTGGCACGACTTCATCGCTCAAACCAAAATCTGGCGCACGCGAGCCGCGTGCGCCACAACTACGGCCCCGCACGAGCACGATTGAGGCACGATGTTCATTGTCCGACAGATTTACACGACGAACTCCATGTTGGATGACTCGGATCTGAAAAAATGTCGGTCGCGAAACCAACTTGGCGACGGGCGTCGCTCCGATCCGGCCAACTACTCCGGTCCCGTCAGCTCGCACAGCTTGCCGAACCGAAACGGAGTGATCATGCTGGCCGACAATACCGCTGATGTTCGAGGAGTTTTGCAAAATGCGTCTGTGTCGATATGCAATCGCTGGAAAAACAGAGCTTGGCTTCTTTGACGAGTCGGGTGTGATCCGGCTGTCCGCTGTCGCCGCGAAGACTAAGACGATTCTTTCGGCCAGCGAAAATTTGTTGGATGTGCTGCCGGGCGGTGAGCAACGAGCTGCAATCATCGAACTCGAACAAAGTCTTGGGCGGCTGGCGCCAACGGAATTGGCTGCGCTGCGGCAGCCGTTGGATTCCGTGAAATTGCTCGTACCGATTCCGTCGCCATCAAAATTGCTGCTGCTGGCCGGAAATTATTCGAAGCATATCGAAGAAGGTGGTGGCCAGGCGACCGAACGAGTGCAAACGTTTCCGTACGTCTTCATGAAACCGCCGCTAACCACGCTCACGAATCCGGGCGATCCGATTCGCATACCGGCCGTCTCACCCGATCACATCGACTGGGAATTGGAATTGGGCGTGATCATCGGCCGAACCTGCAAGAACGTCGCCGAGTCGGACGCGCTGCGGCATGTCGCCGGGTACACCGTGATCAACGACGTCTCGGACCGTCAGTTTCGTCCAAACCCCGGCCGCACGAAGCGTGAGAAGGACGGCTTCTTCGATTGGCTGCACGGCAAGTGGCACGACACGTTTTGCCCGCAAGGCCCATGTGTACTCCCAGCCGATGAACTGCTCGATCCGCAGCAATTGCGAATGAGCTTGCGAGTCAACGGAGAAATCGAACAAGACGGCTCAACGGCCGAGATGGTCTTCCCGGTCGCCGCCGTGATCGCGTTCATTTCGAGCTTCGTGACACTGGTCCCGGGGGACATCATCTCGACCGGCACAACGTCAGGAGTCGGCAGCGCGAAAGGCAAGTTTCTCAAGCCGGGCGATGTCGTCGAAGCTTGGATCGATCGCATCGGAACCCTGCGAAATCCGGTCGAGTGACCTTACTAACCGGAAGCCTGAGCGAGGGCGAGCGATCCACGAAGTTGATTTGAGATTTGAAATTGGGTGGTCAAACTTTTAGGAGCGAATCATGCGAACGAACAGAATGATGTTGGCCGCAGTTTTGGGAGTCTTGCTAAGCGGTTCCACTCTTCATGCGGTGGAATGGGGGCTAAAGCCAGGGACACCGGAGATTCAATCGGCCGGTCCGCTGGCGTTCGGCCCGGACGGCATCTTGTTTATCGGCGACTTGAAAAGCGCGACGATCTTCTCAATCGGCACGGGCGACACGAAAGGAAATCCCGCTGAGGCGGAGATCAATGTCGCCGGGTTGAATGCCAAGGTGGCGGCGGCACTCAAAGCTGACTCGGCTACGATCAACGACATTGCGGTGAACCCTCTGACCGGCCGAGTCTTCTTGTCGGTGACGAAGTCGGACAAGGCTGGATCAATCGCGGCAATTGTCAAAGTCGAGGCGGATGGCAGCATCAGTCCAGTTTCGCTGACAAACATTCCGTTCCAGAAGGTTTCGCTTCCGAACGCTCCACCCAACATTGAATCCATTCGCAACGGTCGGCCTCACAACCCGCGCAGTGAGTTGATCACTGACTTGGCGTATTCCGAGGGAAAAGTATACGTGTCGGGCTTGACCGACGGACCATCGCCGTCGGCGGTGCGCGAGATTCCGTTTCCGTTTTCGGACGCGAGCAGCGTCACGAGTGTGGAGATTTTTCACGGTGCTCACGGCAAGATTGAAGATTACGCCGCGATCCGAGCGTTCGTGCCGATCAACATTGATGGCGAAGCCAGTCTTCTGGCGGGATTCACATGTACGCCGCTGGTCCGCTTTCCCGTCAAGAGTCTGAAGTCGGGCGAAAAGACGCGCGGGACGACTGTTGCTGAATTGGGCAATCGCAATCGCCCGCTCGACATGATCGTGTACCAAAAGGATGGTAAGAACTTTTTGTTGATGGCCAACAGCGCTCGCGGCGTGATGAAAATCAGCACGGACAACATCACGCGAGCCGAAGGCATCACCGAACCAGTTCGTGGCGGAGGCACGGCCGGTCAAACGTATGACACGATCAAGGAATTGGATGGCGTTGTGCAATTGGATCGGCTGAATAACATGCAAGCGGTGATCTTGGTTTCGTCCGGCAACGATTCGCTCGATTTGCGAACGATCGCGCTGCCGTAAGTAGTCAGCCAAGTAGACCAGCGGACATATTTCGGTAGCCGCGTTCGCCAGAACGCGGTTTTTCACAGATTTTCCGGCGTTCTGGCAAAACGCGGCGACTAAGACATCATGTCCACTCATCCAACCAAGGCAGTCGTTCTCGTTTCCGGAGGGCTGGATTCGGCGACGGTGTTGGCGATTGCTCGGCAGATGGGTTTTGAGTTGTATGCGCTATCAGTCGATTACGGTCAGCGGCATCGGTCGGAGTTGCAGGCGGCGGAGAAAGTTTGCCGGGCATTCGGGGTGACAGAGCATCGCGTCTTTCCGCTCGATCTGCGGCAGTTCGGCGGGTCGGCTCTGACCGACAATATTGACGTGCCGAAGGATCGGACTCAGGCGGAGTTGTTCAAGGGGATTCCGATCACTTATGTGCCGGCTCGGAACACGTTGTTCTTATCGCTAGCCTTGGGTTGGGCCGAGGTGCTCGGCGCGTTCGATCTCTTTTTGGGCGTCAACGCGGTCGATTACAGCGGGTATCCCGATTGCCGGCCGGAGTTCATCAAAGCCTTTGCCGAGATGGCTCGGCTGGCGACAAAAGCCGGGGTCGAGGGAGCCGGTCGGTTCGTGATTCATACGCCGCTGATTTCGCTGAGCAAGGCGGAGATCATTCGTCGTGGGGTCGCGCTCGGAGTCGATTACGGTTTGACAACAAGTTGCTACGACCCGGATTCCGCTGGTCGTCCGTGTGGGCATTGCGATTCGTGCCAATTGCGGCTGAAAGGCTTCGCCGAAGCAGGGCGAATTGACCCGCTGACGTATGCGTGACACTAACCCGATGCGCGAGTTGTGTCACAAGCCGATGCGATCGCGATAGCGGCGGCTGGCGTCTGTGAGCATCTGCCGTTCGCGCGCCGTCAGGCTGGTTTCGCCGTGGTCATGGATTTTCCGCAGGATGTCATCGACTTCGCGGTCCAAGTCGGCGTCTCCTTTCGCTTCCGATTCCGGCTGATAAATTCGCATCGAGTTTTTTCGTTGTCGAGTCGCTTGGGAAATTCGATCGCGGCTCTTTTGCCACCAGCCAGTTAGCCGCAGTCCAAAAATCTGGTACAGAAATCCGAAGGCCAAGCCACCCAGATGAGCCCCGTGAGCAATCCCGTCTCCGGCTCTGGCTTCTCGGCCGCTGAGTGCTGTCCAGATGGGCATTGTGTCCATCGCGATGAAGGCCACGATTAGCCAGCGGATTTCGATCGGGAACACCCCCATCAGCAAAACTTTCTGACGGGGATACCACATCGCGTACAAAGCCATGATCGCCATGATGGCACCGGAGGCTCCTATGGCGATGGAAATGTTCTTCGAGAAAGCCGCTTCCAGTCCCCAGTGGGCGAGGCCGGAAAAGATCGCTGCGGTTAGATAGAATCCGAGGAACTCGCGCGAACCAAGCCGTTCTTCAATCGCACGGCCGAACCACCACAGGCCAAGCATGTTGAAGACGATGTGCCACACGTTTTTGATATCGTGACAGAAGGCATAAGTTAGCAGCCGCCAAACTTCACCGCGCGACACGTTGGCGGAACTAAGCGCCAGCCATTCCGTGATCGGCCACGACTTGATCATCTGGCCGACAAACACGGCGACAGTCGCTGCCAGAATCCAACGACAAGCCCATTGTCCGTGGTTGCCGCCAGGACGCCATTCGGGTTCGCGATAATAGTCTCGATCTTCAAAGCCCATGCGCGATCAATCCGATCTCCGAGCGTTTCACTTCACCGCAGTCAGGCGAGCCGGAGGACACTAGCCCCGGACGACATCATCGAAGTCCAGCGGATAACGCCTACCGACTCGCCGATTGGATTCATTTGGCGGCAGTCTTTGGTGACGCTTCCGCCTGACGAGCTAGCCGTTCGTTGTCCGTCTTCAGTCGTTCGATTTCGTCCTTTGTCCGTTTGGCCTGACGACGCAACTCATCCACGGCCGCCTGCACATCATTACGAGCCTCTTCCGCTTCCGATACAGCTTGGTGATATCCGTCGATCAAAAACCGATCCAGGTTTTCCCCCTTGGGGATCGTCTTCACGATCTCGGAATCGCCATTGAGTTCTTTTTGTCGCATCAGCAAATGGCTTTCGGCGTTCTTCTTCGCCTCGAGCTGCGCTTGCAGATGTTTTTGCTGATCGATGAAAAGCTCCTCTTTGCGGAGAAAGATTGTTTCGTAATCGCTGAACTTGGTTTTGTGCTGCTGAGGAATATTGGTCCGAATTCGCCAGTTTTGACCGTATCGCCAAGCGGTTTCCTCACCCGGACGAAACCGCCAATTCGGAACAATCGCCGACCGCGCTTCGAGCACATCTTTCGCTCGAAACGGTCCGACGTACACGGTTCCGCCCGCATCGGGACTGGGCTGGAACACGTATACCACTGAGCCTGGTTGCAAACCGTGATTCGTTCCCAGCGGGATATCCAATGTTCCCGGCTGACGACCAGCATCGACCGGGACTCCCGACCAATAGCGCTCCCAGCCGTGAACCGCTTGCTGCAAATCGGACTTGGCATTGTTGACGATCTTATCTAGCTCGGCCACTTTCTTGCGTTTTTCGACCACGTCTTTTCGCAGCGTTTCCGCTTTACGTTGCCAACTGCCACGGATGTTGGCCAACTTAGACGCGAACATCATCCCAATGAAACCGCCAATGACGATGAGCACTCCCAGACTGAGTTTTAGATACTTCATGTCAACAGTCCTTGAGTAATCAACTTCGAATGACGTGCTCGCATTAACGAACCTGTCGTCCGCATTGAGTTCAACAGATCGGCGGGGATAATACGATGCCCTTTTTCCGGGGGTCAATAAGGAGATTCCCGGCGGAGTGAAAAAAGATCGGCAAAAGAAGCCCAACGAACGGAGGGAGACAGCGAATGCTCGGCTGATAGGTACATACATTGCCTCCCTCCATTCGTTGGACTCCTGCGCTTGCAGTCGTTTGCCGCAGTTTGGAAAGTGAGCTTCGTACACACACATCTGACAATTGGAGGGAGACAGCCAATGACTAGAACGCTCGCAAGTCGCTTATTTTTCGCCGCATTCCACCTCATGCTTGCCCTGTTGACCTCGATTGGCAACGCTCAAGAATCCGTAAAGTCGACTTGGACATATGCCCCGGAATTGCTGAGACCGTTCTGGCAAGGGGCCGTGGTTGAAGGCGAATCGGTGTTGTTCATCAAAGATGACAAGACCGGTGAGGCGAGGGCATCTGTGTTGTTTCCGATTCGCGAAGTGCTGGCCGTTCGGAATTCAGTGGGGGACGTGATCTACGAACTTGGCAAGGATTTCGTCTGGAAGCCGGACTCGCGCGAGATCGTGCTGCCGGTCGGTTCGCGGATTCCGTCGCGCACACCGCAAGAGATGCGTCGACCGGCGAAGTCTCAGAAGTACGAGCTGACGCATCGTGACGGAAACGGCGAAATTTTTTTCGGCGGGCGGCTGGAATATGCCGAGACGCAAACGTGCATCACCTATCGGCACGAACCCGATTTGTGGAAGTCCGCGACTCCCAAGTTCGATTCGCAGATGTTGCCGCGATCGGTGGCCAAGTTGGTTAATCGGCAAACGCTGAAGATTGTGACATTGGGAGACAGCATCTCGGCCGGGGCGAATGCGTCGGCGTTATACGATGCGGCCCCCTATCAACCCGCGTATCCCGAGTTGGTGCGACGACAACTCTCGGAACGGTTTCGTGGGCAGGTCGAGATGAAGAACCTCGCCGTCGGTGGCACTGATACCGGTTGGGGGCTGACTCAAATCGACAAAGTAGTCGAGGCTCAGCCGCAACTTGTGATCTTGGCGTTCGGTATGAACGACTCGGCGGGACGTTCGGCACAGTCGTATCAAGAGACCACGAAAAAAATGATCGCGGCGATTCGCGAGAAGTTGCCGGAGTGTGAGTTCATTCTCGTGGCATCGATGCTTGGCAACCGCGATTGGATACGGCTCAAACATGAAGCCTTCCCAGCGTATCGCGACGCGTTGAAGGAACTCGTGGAGCCGGGGATCGCGCTGGCCGATCTGACTTCGATCTGGACTGATTTCCTGGAACTCAAGCAAGACTGGGATCAGACTGGCAACGGTGTGAATCATCCGAACGACTTCGGGCACCGCGTTTATGCGCAGGTCATCACGACGTTGCTCGATCCGCGCGGCGAGCCGACGGCCGCGATGGAACCGGCGAAGGCGATCGAAGCCGGGCCGCTCAAGCTGATCGAACAGCGGCTGCTTGGCAATTACACTTATTCGTATGCCTGCGCAGCGTTTGATTTGGACGGCGACGGAGACCTCGACCTGACAAGCTCCGATGCCGAGCCGAACAGCAATCTGTATCTGCTGCGGAACGACGGCAAAGGAAACTTTCAGCACTCGTTCATTCAGAAGTACGCGGGACTCAGCGATCAGCCGATTCGACTGGAGCGGCACGAGGTCGGCGACATCAATCGCGATGGCCAGCCCGATGTGGTGATCGTCGATAACCTGTGGCACGACATCCGTTGGTTCGAGAATCCCGGCAAAGAGGCGATCGCTCAGCCGTGGAAGTTGCATCGTGTCGCTCAGCCGAAAGAAGTGCCGGGCTCTTACGATGTCGCGCTGGCGGACCTCGACGCAGATGGGGATCTGGATGTCGCCGCCTCAAGCTGGCGAATCGGCAATCGGTTCGATTGGTTTGAGAACATCGGCGCTCCCGGCAACGGCGACAAATGGGTTCGGCATGAGATCGAAGGGATGATTGGCGAGACGCGCACGATCGCCGTGGCCGATTTCAATCACGACGGCAAACCCGATTTGCTCGGCACATCGCGAACTGGCAATCAAACCCTGTGGTTCGCGAACTCCGGCAAGCCGGCGACCGAACCGTGGAAGAAGACAATCCTCGACGACAAAACGCTCGCGCCGACACACGGGCATCCGACCGACATCGACGGTGATGGCGATTTGGATGTGCTGATGGCTTTCGGCCTCGTGGCTCCGGTCGCAGCCAACTCGCCCGAATCACATCAAGTCGCGTGGTACGAAAACATCGGGAAGCCGGGACTCGGCACGGAATGGAAGAAGCATTTGATCGCCAGCGGATTCGCTCAAGGCTTTGAGGCCGTGGCCGGTGATCTCGATAGCGATGGCGATCAAGATGTCGTGGCCACTGGATGGAGTCCGACCGGTCAACTGGCGTGGTTTGAAAACACCAGCGATCCGAAGACCGGCTGGAAGCAGCACTCGATCAAACAGAATTGGTCGAATGCTGTCACCGTAATCCTCGCCGACCTCGACAAAGACGGTCGGTTGGACATCGTCGCCTGCGCCGAACGAGGCGCGAATGAACTCCGCTGGTGGCACAACGTCGGGGTCGGCAAGTGAGTTACCAGCCATTGGAGTGTTGCCGAAAGGCAGCAACACCACGTTGCCAGTTCGCCACATCGGTCGCCGTTTGGCGACAGCACCGTCTCGTCGATTGCAGAAATCCTCGGCGAATCAGAGAAGTTGACACTCGTTTCAAAAGGTTGGCGCGATTGGCATCCGCTTTGTTCAAAGAGCGAACACCCGAATCACTCTCACTTCGGGACGCAACCACCGACCGCGCTTGATCCGACTCTCGTCTCTCTCTCGAGATCGGCCGCGGTGGGTGTTGCGTACACGCTGATGCCGGAGTCGTCTCATGACCATGCCGATCGTTGTTGTTTGCAGTCGGAACCCGTTGTTGACTTCCGATCTGTTGCTCGCGGCCGAGGGTGTAAACTTGCTCCCCTGCGACAGCGTGCAACGTGCGAGCGAGTTGTGCTTGAAGAATTCGGCCGCCGCGTTGATCGGCGATTTTCAAGTGGTCACTGATGGCGGGCACGCTCCCGAAATGATCATCAGCCAATTGCGCGAACGATTGCCGAAGCTGAAGGTGCTGTTGCTGACCGCCGAGCATACCGTCGAACCGCTGGAGCGACTCGCGGCCTGTGGCGGCATGACACATCTGCGCGGCAACGTGAATTGTGAACGGGTCGTCACCTGGCTGGATGAAACACTCGCGGCGGCGGCCCTGGCTGATGAACCGCCACCGATCGAGCCGACTCGTTCTGCACGAGCAATCGCGGCCGCGGAAGAAACCGTCTCGCATGGCATCTCGCGCAAGTTTGAAACGAACACGCCGGCTCTGCGACGCATGTTGGCCGATCTGGAAGTCGCCGCACAGCACGACGTCACAGTCTTGCTGATTGGCGAAACCGGTTCGGGTAAGACGTACTTGGCCAACCTGATTCACCAAATGTCGCCGCGCCACAAGGACGCATTCTTGCATGTCGCTTGCGGAGCATTGCCCAGTGAGTTGATCGAAAGCGAATTGTTCGGGCACATGAAAGGCTCGTTCACGAGCGCTCACGTCGACAAAGACGGCAAGTTCCTGGCGGCTGGACGTGGCACGATCCTGCTCGACGAAATCGACGTGCTCGGCCTGGAGCAACAAGTCAAACTGCTTCGCGTGATTGAAACCGGCGAGTTCGAGCCGGTCGGCAGCAACCGCACCCTGAAGTCGGCCGCGCGAGTCGTCGTGGCCAGCAACCTCGACTTGAAGCCATTGGTGGAACGAGGCCGCTTCCGACCGGACTTGTATTACCGGTTGAACATGCTGAAGTTTGAAATCGCCCCGCTCCGCGACCGGAAGCCGGACATCGGCCCGTTAGCTCGCAAGTTTGTGCAGCAATCGGCCAACAAACACAGCATCAAGATTGAGCGAATCGACGACAGTTTGCTCTCCGCGCTGTACGCCTATCCCTGGCCGGGCAACGTCCGCGAATTGGAAAACGTGATCCAGCGAGCGGTCATCTATTGCCGCAACGGAATCCTCACTGCCGATCAACTGCCACACGACATCCTGTTGGGGAACGCCGGTCCGACCAACGACCCGTCGGTGCAACTCCACGCGCCGGGAACTCATGCCCACGCCACGCTCAACCGCCAGATTTCATTGACTGAGCGCGAGATCATCGAGCAAACCTTACTGAAGAATAATTTCAGCCGCACCAACACCGCCAAAGAACTCGGCATCAGCCGCGTCACGCTATACAACAAAATGAAGAAGTACGGCATGTCGAATTGATTGCACGCGAGGTCGGATTCGTGGGGCAGGTTTTTAACCTGCCCGTGAGACACAGACCCCTTATTTCAAGTGAAAAACGAAACGCTGAAAGCTGCGATATTTCACGGGCAGGTTAAAAACCTACCGCACGAATTTCAGTCTCGTAACTCCGGCGGCAAGCGGTGAGGTCGCACTCCGTCGTAGCATTGCAGCATCGCGAATCGTCGCAGCGACGCGGGAATGCCGACTGCGGTGAAGCCCGGATGACCGGTTGCCGGAAACGGGCCGCCGTGATTCATCGCAGGGCTGACCGCGACACCGGTCGGCATCTTGTCGTTGGTCAGCCGGCCCACGCGAATTCGCAACGCAGGTTCGATTCGCGAATACAACTCGTCGTCCCGCCCGTCGCGAGCACTGTAAATCGTGCCGGTCAGATTTCCTTCCAGCACTTCTAAGATCGCCAGCAATTGCGACTGATCTGTCGCCACGACGCACGTAGACGCATTACCGAAGGCCTCCGTCTGCAAGTCAGTTGAGTTGGCGAGGAATCGGTCGCCGGAAACTCGCAGTAGCGTGTTGCGATGACAAAAGCTCGCGCCGCTCCCCGGCTGCCCGCCGGTGACGAGTTCCGCTCCGGCTCGCAACAGCGACTGCACGCCCGATTCGAGATGCTTCAGCACCCCTTCGCCCAGCAAAGTACCAACCGGCGCTGAATCAAACTTCGTCTTCACTGCTTGCAGGAATGATTCGGTTGGTGCTCCGGCCAGCAACAGGATCAGTCCGGGGTTCGTACACAATTGGCCAGATCCCATGAGACAGCTTGTCGTGAACTCGGCCGCGATTTCGTCGAGACGTTCGGTCAGCGCGCCCGGCAGAATGCAGACCGGATTGATGCTCGACAATTCTAAATAGATCGGCTTGCCGGCACGATCGGCCGCCTCTTTTAAGACGAGTCCGGTCGTGCGTGCTCCGGTGTAACCCGACGCACCAACTTTCGGATGAGACACCAGTCGGCAACCATCCGCGTGACTGGTTCGATAAATCAGTTGCACGAACGCCGGTGGCAGACCGGTTTCACGCACTGCCTCGAACGCCTCTTCGGCCAGCAATCGAGTGGTCGTCGGATGTGACGAATGTCCTTTGGCAATGACCGGGTTTCCCGCCGCGATCGCCGCTGCGAAGTCACCGCCCGCCGCGCTGTTGAACGCGAACGGAAAATTGTTCGGTCCAAAAACGACGACCGGTCCGATCGCCGCCAAGCGACTGCGGATGTTGTTCTTGGCGTCGATCGTCGGCAGCGCCCAGCCGCCGTCACGCGCCGCGTCGGCCGCCTGGCGAAGCTGATTCGTCGTGCGCGGCAACTCCGCCACTTTCAATCGCGGCTCAACCGGCAATCCCGTTTCGAGATTCGCCGCCGTGATCAATTCCGCCGCTCGCGATTCGATCCGCTCCGCAAACCGATCCAAGAATTTGGCGAAACGGTCTCCTGGAGTGTTGCGAATTTCCCGATACGCGTGATCCGCCGCGACGATGGCTTGCTCAATTTCGTTCCACGGGCTGATCGGATATTCATCCGGCAGCGGTTCCCGAGTTTCTGGATTCACTGCCCGAAAGAACGTCGAACTGGTCGACGATCGCCACTCACCGTCAATTAACACCGAATGCTTGCTCATAAGTTTTCCCCAGACTTTCACTGAATCAATGAGACGACTTGAACGAACCGATTTCCATGTGGGTGGATCGTAGTCCGCGTGCGTGCCCGACGGAATCGCCGCCGATTTCCTGGGAAGCCGAACTCGCCAGAGACGGTTGAATTCAT
>JANMIF010000301.1:0-15494 GCA_031375695.1 Planctomyces sp. | reverse complement strand
CGGGAAGAGCGCGGCGTTGATTGGCATTCCGGTTGTCGGGTGCATCGTGCCGGCCACGCGAGCGTACAACGAACCGAGATTGGCCTTCAGCGAATGCGCCGAGACGATGGGCTTGATGTCATGATTGGCGTCGCCTGTTGGGGAAAGTAACGGGACGTAGCTCTTATTCGGCGTTCAGCGTGTTGATCGCTGCGGCCGATGGCCCGGTCGCGGCGGACTTCGCGATGCCAAAGTCGCTCAAGTAAGCGTGCCCGTGAGCATCGAAGAGCATGTTGGCCGGCTGGACATGGCGGTGGATGTCGCCCTGGCTGTGGACGAAATCGAGAGCCTCGGCAATGCTCAGCAACCAGGACTCGAGCGACTCCGGCGGCAACGCTCGGATTGTCGTTGGCGATTGGCTTCTGTCCGTACCAGACAAGCCCGAAGCGCGAGCGAGTGAATCTTCGGCGGATCCCTCGGATGTAAATCTCTCGCTTGCACTTCGGGCTTGTATGGTCGCATCGGCGGAGGAATTCGCCGAACTGGCGATCCACGAAAAACTCTCGGTGGCTCGCCGAGAGCGGCTGGTGAATCCAGGTCAATCCAGGCTGACGGTGCTCGGCCAGTTTGTTACGCTGGCTGGTGTCGCGAATTGAGAACGGCAATCTGTCACGAGAGGAATTCCAAATGCAAGTCCCGACTTTGGTCGAGCCGATCGCAGGGCACGGTTTTCGGGCGATGACCGGAAGCCCCTTTGACATCACCGTGGAAGCGGAATCGCGGCAGGAGGCGCTCCGCCAGTTGCAGGAAAGCCTGCATCAACGACTGGCCCACGGTGCGGAGATCGTCACCGTGGAATCTGGTCTGGAAGCCCATCCGTGGCAGAAGTTTGCCGGCGGTTTGAAGGAACATCCGCTGCGGGACGTCTGGCAGAAGGCGATGGCGGATTATCGTGAGCAAGCCAATCAAGAAGCGGAAGCGCCATGAGCTTGTACCTGTTCGACACGGACATGCTGACGCTCTACAGCGACGGGCATCCGCGCGTTTGCGAGCGTGTCGCCACGCATCCAGGGAAATCGCTGGCCACTTCGATCATCACTGTCGAAGAACAACTCTCGGGCTGGTACACCATCCTTCGTCAAACCAAGAACGATCAGCAATTGGTTTCGGCTTACGAAGGGATGACGTATTCGATTCAGTTTTTGTCACAGATTCAGGTGATCTCACTGACGACCGGAGCGGTGGCTCGTTTCAACGCCTTCAGGAAGGCCAAGCTCAAAATCAAAACGATGGACTTGCGGATCGCGTGCGTCGCGCTGGAAACCGGCGCGACGTTGGTCACTCGCAACCGGGTTGATTTTGAGGTTGTTCCAAGACTGGAAATCGAAGATTGGACGGTCACGTAATCAACCCATGTTGTCCGCTGCCAGTCGATCAAACAAACTCGCCGCGCCAGCTGCGTTATTGAATCGAGCGGCGGGTTTCGAGCCAGCCGTTAATCGCTGCGGCCGATGGCCCGATCGCGGCGGACTTCGCAATGCCGAAGTCGCTCATTCTCCCACCGGGAAAGAACTGCCTGACCGCGAACGGCAACCGGTCGTGGTCGCCGAGATCGCTGATCTTCACGATGCCCCTTCGCCAAGCTGAGCATCGACGCAATACCACCCACAAGACAACTCACGCCCCAGCCACGTCGCAATTGCCTGCGTTCTGCTCATGGACGACGTTGTCTCACCCGTGCAATCCGCCGATCGGTTCGTAATCCGAAAAGACCCGCGCGATGTCGAATGGCAGATTCCGTTGCAGGCGCGCTTCGCCGACATCCAGCAAGGTGTGCATGATCGTGCCGATCAAGTTCTTGATCGTGACTTGGTCCGACGCTGGTTCGCCGCCGTCGCGTGACGATTGGCCGATCACGCGACCGGCCGGCACACCGCCGCCGGCCAGCATCAGCGGACCCAGGTTGCCCCAGTGATCGCGTCCGCCGCGAGCGTTGATGCGCGGTGTGCGTCCCATTTCACCGCAGCAGACAAGCAGAATCTTGTCGCTTAGCCCGCGAGCTTCGACATCGTCCAAGAACGCCGACACCGCATGATCGAACGGGACGCCACAGTATTTCATTCCTTCTTCGACCCCGGCGTTGTTCACGTCGGCGTGATTGTCCCACACGAAATTCGTGGTCACGGTGACGAAGCGACAACCCGATTCGCACAGCCGCCGCGACATCAGCAACAGCTTGCCCAAGGTTTGAGTGTGATCGAGGTAGAACTTGTAGTTGTTTAGTTTCTTGTCGATCTGATCGGGCCGAATCAACGGGGCCGTGTCGTATCTCGCGACGACTGCCGGGTCTTCCTTCGAGAGGTCAAAGGCATCGGCCACGCCGCGCACGATCGTGTCGAGTGCTTGTTCCTGGAACCGATCCAAACCTTCGGCCTGCCCGCGCACGTCGATCGTGCGGCGAATGCGATCCAATTCCAAACGCAACTGCCGACGGTCGTCCAATCGCTGGCGCGGTAACGTCAGTTTCAAGCTCTCTTGAAACGGTCCTTCGCCTCCAGGTGTGAACGGTGCGTATGCTGAACCAAGACTTCCCGCCGACGTGAATTGACCGAATCCGGTTTGCATCGGCTGAGCGTTCGGGTTCACCGCTTGCGGGAAGAGCGCGGCGTTGATTGGCATTCCGGTTGTCGGGTGCATCGTGCCGGCCACGCGAGCGTACAACGAACCGAGATTGGCCTTCAGCGAATGCGCCGAGACGATGGGCTTGATGTCATGATTGGCGTCGCCTGGGACATACGATCGAATCACCGTGAACTTGTCCGCTCGTTCGGCAAGCTTCGGAAACATCGATCCAAATGTGATGCCCGGAATTTTCGTTTGCACCTCGCCGTTGATGCAGTGAATACCGCTGGGTGCATTCATTTTCGGATCGAATGTTTCAAATTGACTTGGCCCACCGTGCATGAAGAGAAACACGACTGACTTGTCTGTGGCCACCGGCCTGCCGGCCGCATTTGAAGTCGTGCGCAGCCAATCGGTCAGTGTCAGGCCACCGAGCGACAAGCCGCCCACACGCAGAAAATCGCGACGCGAACCAGCCGACGGATCAATCAAACTCAACATCGGCAAGCCCTCAACTCGGTACGTTTTGGCTGAAAAACCCAATCAGATCGGCAAAACCTTATTCCTTATCGGCCGACCTGTCCACCGGATACTCGCCGCATTACTTGATTTCGCGAATGCGGATGTTTTTGAACTCCGCCCACATCGGCTTTCCTGCATGCAGTTGCAGTGCCAGGACACCTTCGGTCAGCGCGAGTTCCGGATGATTGTCGGTGAAGTCCAGAATCAGCGTGTTGTTGAGGTAATGCAAAATGTGGTTCCCCTTGGCGATGATTACTACATCGTTCCAATCATCGATCTTGAAGAGTTTCTTGAATGCAACCTGATCGACCAAGTCGGACTTGATGAGTTTCTTACCTTCCTTTTCCCAAGTGGATTCCTCGCCCACGAGACAGATGCGTCCTCGCTTGCCCCCTTCGTCATAGATGAAACCACCAACATTGGGCAGTTGCGTCTCGTTGCGAAGTTCATGCTGATAGCCGCGCACGACCCATTGGTTGCTGACCTTGCCGTCGGTGATGTGTTTGGAGCGGTATTGAATGCCAGAGTTGTTCGTCGCGTTGCAACGAAATGAGAGCCGCAGTTCAAAATCTTTCGTGGTACCATCTTTCCAAATGATAAAGGTGTTCCCCTTGGCTGGATTTGCTTCAGTCGTCTCGCCGTGGATCACCCCGTCATTGACGCTCCATAGCCGAGGATCGCCGTCCCAACCCGTGAGGTCTTTGCCGTTGAACAGCGACTGCATCCCGGCTGCTTCCGGGGGAGCCGTCACTGGAGCATCGGCTCCCAGAATGCAGACAGGAATCAAGAGTGCGGTCAGCAGCATCAAGTTGCGAATCATGTTTTTTCTCCGGGGATGTTGGATGCCAAGATTTGTCGCTACTCTGAATGTTAGCCAAGTCGTGATTCAAAATCGAAAGGCCACGCACCCGACTCCGATCTGAGGCACAGCCTCGCTGGATTCAAGGAGTACACGCCGATGATTTTCTTCCAATGTGCTCGACTGATGCTGCTGTTACTCGCTTGGGGACCGGTCGCGTGGTCGTCAGTTATGGCGGAGGACGCCAAGCCGACCTTTCCGACGATGCGGTTGTTGAAGACTGCGGATGGAACCCACTTCGGGCTGTTCGCCGAAAAGCCGACGGCTCCGGCGGCGACGCTGTTTATCTTCGCCAGCGGCATCGACGAGATGGGGAGTGATCCGACTCGATTCTACACCGTGACCGGCCGCGATCTGGCCAAGGACGGTTGGCTGTATGTGGTGCTCGATCCGCCATGTCACGGATATGACCGCAAAGAAGGTGAGCCAGCCGCGTTGAATGGCTGGGCACACCGCGTGAAGTCGGGGCAGGACTTGATGGGGCCGTTCGTCAAACGCTGCGTCGCTGTGCTCGACGAATTGATTGCAGAAGGCTACACCGATCCTGATCGCGTGGCTGCGTCGGGGACGTCGCGCGGCGGCTTTTGTGCGCTGCATTTCGCCGCTGGAGAACCGCGTGTCCGCGCAGTGACCGGTGTGGCTCCGGTGACGAATCCACTGGCTCTGTCCGAGTTCAATGGCGTCTCGGAAGAGCAAGCGAAGTCGATCAACATCGACAGTCTGGCTGATCGGCTGGCGGGCCGCATCGTCTGGCTGAGCATCGGCAACGACGACACGCGAGTTAGTACCGACGATTGCGTCAGCTTGGCTCGCAAACTGGTCACAACAAAGCGTCGATTGAATCCGGAGATGAAAGTGATCCCGGTCGAATTGATCGTCGGACCGTCAGAAGGACATCGAGCTATCGACGAAGCGTATCGACTTGAATCTGCATTCTTGCGGAAGCACATTCGAGGGAAGTAATGCAGCACGGAAATCGATTCCAACGAATGAAGGAAGACGACGAATGTTTTGACAGCAGAGCGTATTCGTCGTCTCATTTCATTCGTTGGCCCCAATCTGTTTTTGTTGAATGCCGTTTTTCCACGCGGCGAGTTTGAAATGGAGACTCGCAAGCGATAGAAGCCTCGCGAGTCATTCTGAATTGTGGACTTCGGCAAGGACATCATGGACCGACCGCTGCTTCCCTGGCCATTATGGCCGCTTCGGTATGTACTGGTCGTGGTGTTGTCGTTGCCTGCTGCGATCGCGCCGGTCGGGTTTCTCAGTAAACTGCTGGCCGTGGCGTTTGTGACAGTCATCGTCGGTTCCGTCCGAGTGACTCGTGTGAGCGGAACCGACTTGGAAGCTCAGCAATTCATCGCGTTCATGCCATTCAAGCCGGACCGCTGCAAGCTGAAGTTTGTCACGGAAATCGAAGCTGGCCATCGCAAGGAACCGTCGATGACCGACTTCTTGATGTTCGGCATCTTCAACTGGGTAATGGACCGGATCATGCAATGGGTCTGGCCGTGGATGGCGGGCGAATACGAGCTGTGGGTCGTGACCGCTCGCGAGAAGCGAATGCTGGCCTGGCGCGGAAATGGTGATGACGGATTTTTGGCGAACCTGCAAATTCTGACATCTGCCACCGGTGCGGCTGTCACGCGGAAGTCGTGATGGAGTTTATGTGGCACAACGTTCCGTGTCTTGAATCGCGATGCGGAGCGCCGCAGCACACGGCGCAACAAAAGAGCCGGGGTTTAACACCCGGCTCTTAGTTGGTTCTTGTTCATGTGTCCTGGATGCTGCTTAGCGATTGCCGTAGCCACCACGTCCGCCACCACCACCTCCACCGTAGCCACCACCACCTCCACCGTAGCCACCGCGGCCTCCACCTCCACCGCCGCCGCCGCCACCTCCACCTCCAGATCGCGGGGCTCGTTCTTGAGCCTCATTGACCTTGATGGTCCGACCGTCGAGTTGTGCTCCATCCATTTCTGACATGGCCGAACTGCCGTGATCGTCGTTATTGAAACTGACGAACCCGAAACCGCGGGATCGGCCGGTTTCCCGATCCATGATCACCTTGGCCTCGGCCACTTCACCAAACCGATCGAAAGCTTGGCGAAGACCATCATCGGTCGTCCCCCAAGCCAACCCACCAACAAACAATTTCTTAGCCATTCACAAGATTCCTCGAACGAAGCGCCGTTACCAGCGGCACGATTGAAAAACACCTAGGCATCGCAGGAGCACACGGAATTCGCTCGACGGTCGCGGTGGACATTTCGCTGTTTGGCGAGTGTTCAATGTCGCACCTCAGGCCAGCGGGCCTTCGATTTCACCCACAAAACCCAGACAGGATGCCCCGACAGCATCCATCCAGGCGGTGACATTAGCCTCCCTCTCGGAAACCCGCAATGCCGAGTTTGTACAGAAAATCCGCGTGGCGGTTTGCCTGACGAGTAGCAGAACTCCTAACGCCAGCCGTCGCTCGGACAATGAGAACTCGATAGCTTGGAGACGTTTCGTCTTTGACAACATTGTTGAGCCGAAGAGCGTCGGTCATCGGAATGGATCGATCCCGAGTTGTCCGGGGACTAACGCTCGCCGGCTCGACTATTGAATGTGGCCGAAGTCCGCCTTGGGAAGCTGTTCGATGCAAGAGCTATCTGAATCCTCGAAGCCATGCCGAGCCGAGCCAAATCGGCTGTCTACGGAGACCAGTCCGTATTTGCAGCAACATGCTTTTAATCCGGTGGATTGGCATCCCTGGGGAACCGAGGCGCTGGAGTTGTCGCGGCGGTTGGATCGGCCGATTTTTCTGTCGATCGGATACAGCGCGTGTCATTGGTGCCACGTGATGGAGCACGAAAGTTTTGAGAACTCCGAAATCGCTCGGCAGATGAACGACGGCTTTGTTTGTATCAAAGTGGATCGGGAAGAGCGGCCGGACTTGGATCAGATCTACATGTCGGCGGTGCAGATGATGACCGGCCGCGGTGGCTGGCCGATGTCGGTGTTTTTGACTCCCGATCTGCGACCGTTCTTCGGCGGGACATATTGGCCGCCGTTCGCTGGACGCGGGATGCCAGGCTTTGTCGATGTCCTGAACGGAGTGCGGGAGGCTTGGACGAATCGGCGCGGCGATGTGACTCGCAGCGCGGAGGAACTGACCGACGCGATTCGAAAGTCGGCGAACGAGTCCTTGCCGCGCAGCGGCTTGAGCATCGAAATGATGCGCGGAGCGATGCAGCAACTGCTGCGAGCGGTTGATCGGTCGCAAGGTGGATTCGGGGGTGCTCCGAAGTTTCCGCATCCGATGGACCTGCGGGTGTTGTTGCGGTGTTGGCAACGGTTCGGTGACGCGGATGCGCTCGACGTAGTGCGACTGACGCTCGACAAAATGGCGGCTGGCGGCATCTACGATCATTTGGGTGGCGGTTTTCATCGATATGCGACCGACGGACACTGGCTGGTGCCGCACTTTGAAAAGATGCTGTACGACAACGGACTGCTCGTGCCGGCCTATTTGGATCTGTTTCAGATCACCGGTGATGACCGATACGCCCAAGTGGTCCGTGAGACGCTCGATTATGTACTGCGCGAGATGACTCAGCCGGATGGGGGATTCTTCAGCACTCAAGACGCCGACAGCGAGGGGCATGAAGGGAAGTTCTTTGTTTGGTCGGAAGATGAGGTACTGGCGTTGCTCGGCCCAGACGACGGGCGGTTGTTTTGCTATGCCTATGACGTCTCGCCTCGCGGGAATTGGGAAGGTCAGAACATTCTGAATCGGCCAAAGACGACCGAGCAGGCGGCGCGGGTGTTGGGTGTCACGCCGGAAGCGCTCGAAGTGGTGATGGCTCGAGGCCGAACGAAGTTGTTCGCCGCGCGGTCTCAGCGTATCGCTCCCGGCCGCGACGACAAAGTGCTTGTCAGTTGGAACGGGCTGATGATCTCGGCAATGTCGCAAGCGGCGAACGTCCTGGGGGATTCACGATACGCCGCCGCGGCTCGCGCGGCGGCGGCGTTTATTCTGAAATCGATGCGTGATGCCGACGGGCGTTTGTTGCATTCGTTCAAAGATGGGCAGGCGCGGTTCAATGCGTACCTCGACGACTACGCCTGCTTGATCGACGGTCTGGTCGATTTGTATCAGACGGCGTTCGAGCCGCGCTGGCTGGACGAAGCCTTGCGGCTGGCCGAGGACATGCTGTCGCGATTCGAAGACCCGCGCGGTGGCGGTTTCTTTTTTACATCGATCGACCACGAACAATTGGTGGTTCGCGTCAAAGACACGCAAGACAACGCCACTCCGTCCGGCAACGGCATGGCCGCGCACGCACTCGCTCGATTGAGTGCGCTCACCGGGCGAACGGAGTTGCTCGGCAAAGCGTATGCGACGCTGGAAGCGATGTCGGGACAGTTGACGAAGTTCGCAATGGCCAGCGGCCAGTCGCTGATGGCGCTCGACTTCGTTCTCGGTCCGAGTCAGGAAATCGTGCTGGTTGCAGGTGGCACGGATGAGTCAACAATCCACGCGATGCTGAGCGATTTGAACCGCCTGTTCTGGCCGAACAAAGTGGTCGCGCTTCGGCCGCTGAGCCTGGATGATGTCATCTTGCCGACGTCATTACAGTCGTTGTTGGCTGGCAAGTCGGCTGCCGACAATCAGCCAACGGCGTATGTCTGTGAACGTGGCTCGTGTCAGTCACCGGTGGTTGGGCGAAGTGCTTGGCGACAGTTTGTCGAATCGAACCGGCGGCCTGCGGAATAAAACAGCGATCGCATGTCTCAGGAAGGAACTTGGATTCGAGGCGATATGCGGATGAAGTGGGAAAGATTCATCATGACCAACGTGTGGGCGACGGCGCTAGTTGCGAGTTTCGTTGTGATGGGACAGATCGCGGGTTGTGGTGCCGAGGCACCGTCCGAAGTCGCCGGTTCGGCTCAAGTCGCGGGCGAGACAACCGCGACTGCGGAAACTGGCGAGCGTTCGTCGTCTCGAAAGATCGTGATGACGGCGCAGGTTGATGTGTTGGTTGAGAATTGGGACGCGGCTTATCAAGACTTCAAGGCGTTGACGGCGCGGTTGGATGCTCTTGGAGGCTACATCTCGCATCAGGAATTGCACGGGACGGCGGGTTCGCGTCGGTACGGAACGTGGACGATCCGCGTGCCGCAGCCGCACTTCGACAAATTCCTGGTGGATGTCGAGCAGTTGGGTGAACTGCAACGCAATACTCGCGACGCGCAGGATGTGACTGAAGCGTACACGGACCTCGCCGCGCGCCTTCACAACATGCAGGCCAGCGAACAACGGCTGTTGAGCCACTTGGAGAAAACCGGCGAACTGAAAGACACCTTGGAGGTCGAACGCGAACTCAGCCGGGTTCGCGGCGAAGTGGAACGGCTGCAAGGTCAGCTCAATGTGCTCACGAACAAAACCACTTTGGCGACGATCATCCTGACGCTGCACGAGCGGCAGGGATTCGTGCCCCAGTCGTCGCCGACGTTTGCGACACAGGCTTCGCGTACATTTTCGGGATCGCTACAAGCGTTGGGAGCGTTTGGCCGCGTGTGTGCTTTGTTGTTGATCGGAGTTTCGCCGTGGCTCTGCGTCGCGGTACCGGCCGGCGGAGCGATTTGGGCTTGGAAGCGAAGACGCTTAAGTTCGAGTTGAAGGAGATTCGCGACCACCGGTTGCGGTAGGCCGACTTTGCTCCCAAAATGCCTGCTATGGCAACCATTTCCGAAGCACTCGCAATTGCCGTCCAGCACCGTCAGGCGGGACGACTACCGGCTGCCGAGCAGATCTACCGGCGCGTCTTGGCGGTCGCGCCGGACCATGCCGACGCACACTTCAAGCTGGGTAATACACTCAGGGACCAAGGGAAGACAAATGAAGCGGTGGCCTGCTACCGCCGGGCTTTGGAACTGAAACCAGACTTTGTCAACGCACACAACAACCTCGGCAATAGTTTCAGATCCCTGGGGAAGCTTGACGACGCGATCGCCTGCTATCGTCGAATTCTGGAGCTGAAGCCGGATTTTGTCGAAGCACACAGCAACTTGGGCAGCGTGTACACGCAACAAGGCAATCTGGACGAAGCCGTCGCCTGCTACCGCCGAGCACTGGAACTGAAGCCGGAGATTGCAGGGACATACAGTAACCTTGTCTACACGCTTATTTTTCACCCCGACTACGATTCTCGGACAATCTATGAGGAGCACCTCAGTTGGAACAAACAGTTTGCCGTACCGCTGGCAACGTTGACTCAGCCGCATTCCAACGAACGCACCAGCGGGCGACGTTTGCGAATCGGTTATGTCTCATCCGACTTCCGTGAACATGTGGTTGGATTCAATCTACTGCCGCTGTTCCGAGAGCACGACCATCATCAGTTTGAGGTTTTTTGTTACGCCCATGTCCGTCGTCCCGACCTGACCACAAGCCTTTTTCAGAACTATGCCGACAACTGGCGAAACGTTGTCGGCATCACCGATGAATCGCTGGCCCAAATCATCAGAGAGGACCGAATCGACATCCTTGTCGACCTGACACTTCATATGGCCCTCAACCGCCTGCTGGTCTTTGCACGCAAGCCGGCTCCTGTTCAGGTTACCTTCGCTGGCTATCCCGGAACCACCGGCCTCACAGCGATCGACTACCGTCTCACCGATCTCTACCTTGATCCCCCCGAGTTCAACGATCATAACTACTCCGAGAAATCAGTTCGGCTCCCAGACACCTTCTGGTGCTATGATTCGATCACGAACGGACCGGCAGTGAATCGTCTGCCGGCTCACGAAAAGGGGTACATCACGTTTGGAAATCTCAACAACTTCATCAAGATCAACGCCTCCGTCCTGGAACTTTGGGCTCAGGTTCTAAAAGCCGTTGATCGCTCCCAAATCCTGATCCGGGCCGCCGAAGGCAGCCACCGTCAACACACGCTTGATTTTCTGGAACAACAAGGCGTATCTCCCAGTCGCGTGAACTTCGTCGGCAACCAGTCCCGCCTGCAGTATTTGGAGCTTTACCACCGCATCGACATTGGACTCGATACATTCCCCTACAACGGGCATACGACAAGCTTGGACTCTTTCTGGATGGGCGTGCCGGTCATCACAACAGTCGGCCGAACGGTCGTCGGGCGAGCGGGACTAAGTCAGCTTATGAATCTCGGCCTGTCCGAACTGATCGCCGAGACTCCCGAACAATTCGTGCGGGTCGCCGTGGAGTTAGCCAACGACCTACCACGTTTGACTGAGCTTCGCGCGACCTTGCGACATCGCATGATGAATTCACCTCTGATGGATGCCCCAAGATTCACACAGAACATTGAGGCGGCCTACAGAATGATGTGGCAGAATTGGTGTGACAACAAGACGTTGTTTGAGTAGTCGCGCCCGACGTACACCGTCGCGCGGGCTTTTGACGACAACCAACGTGAAGAGATTGTGACATGCGGTCCCGACAATGTTATCGAGCGGTATGGGTGTTTTTGGTCGATCGGCCTCCGATTGAAAACGGGTTCGTTGAGATCGTTGACGGCCGCCTCACGGCGGTTCGCGCGGCGCGGCGCGGCGATCAGGCAACCGATCTTGGTGATGTCGCGATTGTGCCGGGATTGGTCAACGCACATACCCATCTCGAATTCAGTTTGGTCGAGCGTCCGTTTGAGCCGGCTCGGCCGTTTGCGGATTGGATTCGGTCGCTGGTGACGTATCGGCGACAGACGTTGGATGGCGATGCGCCGATGAAGTTGGCGGCTCTGCAAGCTGGTCTGCGCGAAGCGGCTCAAAGCGGGACCACGCTGTTGGGTGAGATTGCGACTGGTGATTGGCCTGCGGCGGCGATTGATGGTATCGGGCCGAGAGTGGTACGGTTTTGGGAAGTGATTGGGCTGCCGGCAGAAGTCTTTGATCGACAAGAACGATTGGCTCGCGAATGGCTGGAACGTAGCAATCACGCTCCGAGTGATGAGCCGAGCGTTTCGCCGGACGCTGATCCGTTGTACTTAGTAACGCCGAAGTTGGCTCGGCTCGTCACGCGGAGCGATGACGGCTATGTAGGACTTTCGCCTCACGCGCCGTACAGCGTCGCACCGAGGTTGTTGCAGCGACTGGTGCATCTCGCGAAGCGATTCGATGCCCCGCTGGCGATGCATGTGGCCGAGACTCAATCCGAGTTGGAGTTATTGTCATCGGGAACCGGCGAGTTGGCGGAGATGCTGCAAGCGTTTGGTGCTTGGCCGGACGGAGGCTTTGCGGTGGCCCAGCGACCGCTCGACACGTTGCGGATTTTGGCGGAATCGCCGCGAGTGTTGGTCGTACATGGAAATTATCTGGCCGACGACGAACTGGACTTTGTCGCCGCGCATCCGAATTTGAGCGTCGTGTATTGCCCACGGACTCACGAATACTTCGGTCATGAGCCGCATCCGTGGCGACAACTGCTGGCTCGGGGCGCGAACGTGGCGATCGGCACGGACGGACGCGGCTCGAATCCCGATTTAAGCTTGTGGAATGAACTCGTTTTTCTGCGCACACGATTCGCCGATGTCTCACCGCGGACGTTATTGGAACTTGGCACGTTGTCGGGAGCGCGGGCGCTCGGATTGGATGCCGAATGCGGAAGTTTGACAGTCGGTAAACGTGCGGACTTAGCGATCGTGTCGCTCGATGGCCAAACGATTGGCGACGATCCTCACGAGTATTTGTTCGTGTCAGAAGGACAAGTTTGCGTGTTGTAATTTTGAGCTGGCGAGCCGCGCGGCGTTTGCCCCTTGGGGGTAAGGCATCGCTAAAATCTCTCAACCCAACCGGGACCGCTAGTGCTGCCCGCTCAGCAAAGTCAGTCAGCCGATCCCAGATCCAAACGAATCGTCATCGTCGGGGATGCTGAGTCGGACGGCGACGGGCTCGGTGCCGGCAGCGATTTGCGGCATCTTAAGGACGTGCGGTTCCGTCGTGGCGGGGGCGTCTCGATGTCCGTATTCGGCGCGTTGCGAGAAGTCTAACCGTTGCGGCTGATCGATTGGTTGCGTTTCGCGATGCGGTTGGTCGATGCGATGCGTGTTGTCGCGGCGAGCGAACGAAGCGGCAATCGGTTGCTCGTCGTCGAAATCGTCTTCGCCATAGTCGTCATAGCGGCAGATGTAATTGGGCTGCTGAGCCAGAATCTTTTCTTGCTCGAAGGCTTCCATGACTTTGAATTGAATCTTCTCGCGGCAGTCACAATTGATCGGATGCGCGATGTCGGCGAACAGCTTGGCTCGGCCGTCGCTGTCTTTCAGGGAACGGTCTTCTCGCAGCCCGGCACCGCACTGATTGCAGAACTTAGCTCGCAGATGATTCTTCTGGCGGCAACTCGAACAGCGATCCATCAGCCGGCGGCTGGGCATCGCCACGAACGGGCCTTTGCCACCTTGAATGATCTTCAGGTCACGGATCACAAAGCTTCCGTCGAGAGTGACCGAACAGAATCCGAGTAAACGATCGTTCGGATCGTTCATCAGTTTGACACGCACTTCGGTGATTTCCACGGCAGCACTCCTTCACTGAATCCAGGGGATCACGGTTGAGACGAAGCCACGAGCACGAGGCCACTTCCCGCCGCGCGAACACGAGCCGCCAGGGCGACAGCTTGTTCACGCTGCGAGCAGATTCCGAAATAGGACGTGCCGCTGCCACTCATTTGATGACCGGCGAACGGCAGCTCTTGAAAGACACGACGCAAACGAATGACATCTGAATTGAGTTCTTCCGCCGGAACTTGCAGCGAGTTGTGCAGATTTTGCCCGGCGATCGAGAGACGTCCGGCCGTGAGCGCGGTGACAAGCGGTTGAACGGAGCGCGGCGAATCGGCGGGACGGCATTGCCGAAAGACGTCGGCTGTTGACAGTCCGCTGGCTGGCTTGGCAATCACAAAGTGCAATCTCATGGGTGACGTCACAGGCTCGATGATTTCTCCCCGACCTCGGCAGATCGCCGTCGCGGACGGGGCCAAAAAGAACGGAACATCGCTGCCAAGCCGGTTCGCCAATTCGGATAGCTCTTTGGCGGACAAGCCCAGCTTCCAAAACCGATTCAATCCGACCAACGCCGCAGCACAATCGCTCGATCCGCCCGCGAGGCCCGCCGCCACGGGAATTCGTTTCGTCAACGTGATTCGCACCCCGCGTGAGGTGCCGCTGACTTCCCGCAACAACCGAGCGGCTCGCATCACGAGATTACCGTCATCAGTCGGCAGCAGCCCCGGCGAAAACCGTGGTGCTCCGGCCCAGTGGCAACTCAACGTGACCGCGTCCAACTCCTCGAACCGCAACGTGTCGTAACAGCCGACGGACACCATCAGTGTTTCCAGCTCATGAAACCCGTCGGGACGTTTTCCCAAGACCTCAAGAAACAAATTGAGCTTGGCTGGTGTGTGAACGACGAACGACTGCTGTGAGGACCGCAACAACATTCGGCATCACTTCCCGTGAGGCCCAACTTCAGTGGCAAAAGTTCTCTGCGATCCGGAATCAGAAAGGGGACGGCATCCACCACGAATCGTTGCCTAATTTCCTTAGCAAAGTGTGGCGGAGTGCGAAGCCAGACGGCCTCGCGGACGAGTTCACCCCAAATGATCCAAGACTGGGAGGCGGATGCTACGAGTCGATCATGTGACCGTCAAGATGGCTTGACAAAACGATCAAAATCAGCGGCTCATGCCGCTGGCGCAAGTCGTCTTGAGCGGATTGACCTCGCGTCCGTAGATTCCCGTACTTTTTGTTCCGCGAGTTTCCCAGGAATCATGGATGATTCGGCGACTGGGTCAAATCTTGATGCCGCTGTTGTTGGCCGTGGTCACGCTGATTGCGTTGCCTTGCGTCGCGGAAGTCTGGCTGCGCTGGCAAGAGTTTCAAATCGGTCGACCGCTCCTTGTCGCCGATCCGCAAGACGAACTGATTACTCCGTCTTGGCTGACTCACCATGAACTCAAACCGCTGCGAACGATCTCCGCGCGAAACCCCGATACCGGTGAAGCCTTCGAGACCAGCATCAACAGCTTCGGCCTGCGCGGCCCGGAGCCGGAAGTCCCCAAGCCGAGCGGCGTGATTCGCGTGCTCGTACTCGGCGACGAGACGGTCCTCGGACTGGATGTGGCTGATCGGCAAATGTTCTCCGCTTGTTTGGAAGAACGATTGCGAGCTACGTCACGACAAGAAATCGAAGTCATCAACGGCGCAGTACCGGGAGACTGTCCGTTGTTGGCCGCGCTGCGGTTGAAGCACACGCTCGCCGTGCTTCGACCAGACCTCGTGGTTTGTCACTTCGATATGACCGATGTGGCGGATGATTATTCTTTGCGCCGACACACTGTCTTAGGTCGGGGCGATCAACCATTGGCGTGTCCGAACCCGTTGCTCGAAAAGCCGCAGCGCGGAGTCGTTCAAGAGTACGGCGAACATTTTTTGCTTGCCCGGATCGGATGGCAGAAGGTGAAAAGAATTTGGCGACAACAACGTCCCGACCG
>JANMIF010000300.1:0-4673 GCA_031375695.1 Planctomyces sp. | reverse complement strand
GCACGTCGAGAGATCCGCGATTACATCGCCTACTACAACCTCGAACGAAAACACTCCGCCCTCGGCTACCTCTCACCTCACCAGTTCGAACTCCGCCAGATTAAGGAGTTGGACTGTCCGTGAAATCGACAGCACCTCACGTCTCTGATTACGAACCGGTCGGAATCGCGGTCGTCACATTTGTGAAGGTGTCACTGACCTTCGTGCCGAGGGCGGTGATCGTGCCGATGCAGACCACGATAATCAGTGCCAACATCACTGCGTACTCAACAGCGGTCGGGCCGTCTTCACTCGTCAAAAATTTCTTTAGCAAATTCATGATGTCTCTACTTTCTTTTAACCAAGGGCCACGGTGTCTCATGTTCGAAACGTGTCGTCGGCTCACGTTGACAACAAGAACCTAGGTCACACCGCCGATGAGCCAAATCTTTTTGGTCAGAGAAAATGACGAAGAGGTTGGATTGGCGCCACCTCTCCACATAATCGTTTCGATCTTCCTAAACCGACCTTGCCATGGCATCTCGTGTTGACTCTGAATGCGTTGCCGCGATCTCCGAACTCCCGTATGAGCTAAATACCTAAGCGTGCGGTTCGTCCGCAGGGCTTAGGAACCATGTGTCTGCGTGGCGGAGAACTTCAGCAAATGTCACTCAGTAAACGCGGAAAAAAGTTGGTTATTGGGGCCAACGTCCTCATCACGGCGGTGTTGTCATTCTCGCTCGGTTTGAGTTTTCCCGTCCGAGACTTGATCCTATCGTGTGTATTGGTAATGGGGTTGAGCGCGATCTCTCGGTACTACCGTCGCCGCGGCTACGAATCGTTCGTGACGACCTCGACGGCCCTGATGCACCTGACGGCCTATTCGATGTCTTTCACGACCGCGATGTACGGAGTCGCCGCGATCGGCCGTCCGCTAATCGACGAAACCTGCATGGCGATTGATGCCAGCTTCGGTGTATCGCTCCCCGCGATTGTCGAATGGGCACAGCAGCATCCGCGCGTTTCGCAGTGGCTGATGTGGGCATATGCGACGATGGCGCCACAAACGGCGTTCGTCATCGCTCTGCTGGGATTGACCAACCGGACTCAGGAATTGAGAAGGTTTCTGTGGCAATTCATGATCGCGTCCATGATCGTGATGCTGGTGTTCGCCGTCTTCCCCGCAGTTGGACCATTTCGAGCCTACGGATATAGTCCAGCTCCCGATCAAGTCAGTTACTTGGCTCACTTCGATGCCCTCCGTTCGGGCGAGCGGACCTTAATGACTTGGCGCGAGGCCGAAGGGCTAATCACGTTTCCGTCGTTTCACACGGCTTGGGCCGTGCTGCTGACATTCGCCGTTCGCTGGAATCGCTGGGTGTTCGGCCCTGTCCTATTGCTAAACTTGGCCGTGATCGCTTCCACGATGACCACTGGCTGGCACTACTTCGCCGATGTCCTCGGCGGCACTGTGACTGCCTTTGTCGCGATCGGACTTTGCGCGGCATTCGATGTGAGACCGATCAGCGACTCGGCGTTTTTCAGCGCGATGTGGCGCACGCGGCTCGCGTGTCGTGGGGCAGGTTTTCAACCTGCCCGTGAAGTCGCAAGCGCGCTCCGTTCACGGATTGAATTTAATTGAACGGGCCGGTTGAAAACCTGCCCCACGTCAGCCCGCCCGCAACTCGCGGAGATGCGGCAATTCGAGCATTTGAAACGGCGTTGCCAGAGACTGCCAGCGCTCGCCTCGTTGTTCAATGCGACGGTCCGAGATTTGACCGCTCGACGTTGTCGCTAGATGCAGGTACTTCATTCGTGACGGATCGAGTCCCATGATGCGCGCACACGTCGCGTCCACGGCCGCCGGTTGCAAGCTGATGGCGATCAGGCCGAGTTGCTTCGGCGTCCCCATGATGGGTCCGTCTCCTTCCATGCACTCGATGCCGTCGATCACGGCGATTGTTTTCGGTAGCGAAGCGTTGATATCGGCGACCGTTTCTGGAATGCCCGCGTAATGCAAAACGTTCTTTGGCCAGCCGTACTTGATGCCGGGCAAAGTGCCGTACAGGTTTTTCATTGACGCCGTCATGCCGACCCAATGATGCGTCTTCAACTTCGGCAGCGACACAATCAAGTCCGCCTCTAGCACGCTGCGCGGAAAGTGGAACCCGTCCAGCTTGGATCGGCGTCCGCTATTCGTCACCCAGCCGACCTCTTCGTAGTTGAGGTCTGCGAAGTCCAACCGATCGTCGTCCAACGCCTCGCCGATCCCCGATTCGACCAGGGCCATCTCGGTATCGCGCACATGACCTGGAGCTTCACCCACCGTGACGTGTGCTTCCCAACGTTGAAACACTTCGGCCACCGCGCGAACAACGGCCGGATGCGTCGTCATGTGCCGAATCTCGCGCCGTGGTTCGACCATGTTCGGCTTGAGCAAGACTCGTTTGCCACGCAGCAATTCCGGTTGCAGGCCGCATGCGATCAAGCCCTCGCGAATCGTTTCGACCAACCGTCCGTCGTACTTCTGACCCGCGGCAAGAAAGACCGGCGACTTCGCAATCAGTGCGTTCCGAATCAGCCCAATTCCGAACACGCCAGCACCAGCTGCCGTCGCCGCAACCAACATCGAACGACGATTCACTTTTGGCGACCCACCCGATTCGTTGATCGAAGCCATCAGAGAATTCGCACCCTGTGGTTTTTCATTGGGTTGTTTCATGTGACACTCCTTTGTTGTGGCAAAATGATCAGAGGTGATTCCGTTCCCAAAGCCGCCAGAGTCAGTAGCGTCAATCGCGGCAACGAGGCTCCGCGTTTAGCCGTTCGTTTTGCCGAAGCTTCCAACCACGACTCGCAGCCGTTCGGCAATCGCCCATGACTCGCCAAACCATGCAACCCCCAGGCCAGTGACGAGGCGGTCGTCTCCACTCCGACCGATCGTTCGACATATCGCAACGTCTTCTCGATCCGCTCCGACACATTCTCTTCCCCGACGAGCGCGGTCAGCACCACGCCACTTGGTTGCAGATGCGGTCGCAACGTGTTTTCCAAGACCACAGTGTTGCCATAATTGCACCCGCCATCCGGCAGCAATCGATTGATCATCAACTTCACACCTTCCCGAACTCGCTCGTGACCACTCAGACCACGCGACTTCAGAGCGAGCACCGCCAGCGCCGTCGGTTCCAGCCACGAATGAGTTCCGTCGACCCACGACCAGCCAACCAGCGTCGTATCGTGTTGAATTACCGCGTTCGCTTCGACTCGTTCCCCGGACGCGATCAACAGCCAGTCCGTTCCGCGACGGCTCGCCTCACGCAATTTGTCACCGGCAGATTTCGCCACTTCCCCGGCCAATCGCACCGCAACCGATTCCCAAGCCAAGATCGCCAAGCTCGTCATCCAACCGGGGGACGACACCCGTTCGTTCAGCCCGACACTGCCATCTTGAGCCTGAATTTGCATCAACCATCGGGCCGCCAACAACCCCTCATCCGCTCGACCGTGAGCCGCCAAAGCCATCGCCGCCAAAGCCGCAGGCTCCGCGCTGGGAGCCGTTCCCGCACGAAAGCCCCACGCTTCGGAGTGTTCAACTTGATCCAATATCGCTGAAATCCAGGACATATCTCACCACTTGGGTTTTCGACACATTATCGGCAATCGTAAGAGTAGTAATGAACCGTGGAAATCGCTCCAACCACTCGCCGCAGTTTTCTCTCCAGCATCGGCACCGGACTACAAGGAGCCGCACTGCTGCAATTGCTGGGGGACGATCTGTTCGCGAGCGAGCGACAAGTCGCGGCCGATCTGAAGGCTCGCTCAGCGCATTCTCCGGTGAAAGCGAAGTCCGTCATTCACCTCTTTATGAATGGCGGGCCGAGCCAAATGGACCTCTTCGATCCAAAATCGGAACTGGATCGGCATCATGGCGAAGCGTACTTCGACAAGATCGCGGGCGAGGTCGAAAACGTGACCGACGCCGGGGCGCTGATGCGCAGTCCGTTCCAGTTTGCTCAACATGGTGAATGCGGCATGTGGGTGTCGGACGCCCTGCCCCACCTGACGAAGCACGTCGATGACATCGCGCTGATCCGGTCATTGTTCACGACGAACATCACACACGAGCCGGCGCTTTACATCATCCAGAGTGGCCACATGCCGTCGGGCTATCCGACGCTCGGTTCGTGGGTCGTCTACGGACTCGGCTGCGAGTGCCAAAACTTGCCGGCTTACGTCGTGCTCGATGATCCGCTGGGACTGCCGATCAACGGCGTCGAGAATTGGCACGCCGGTTTTTTGCCGCCGATCTTTCAAGGGACTCGATTTCGTTCAACCGGTTCGCCCGTGTTAAACCTGCGGCCGGAAACCGCTGATCCGCCGGAGATCGCAGGGCTGCAACGTGACCTCTTGAATCGGCTCGACCGATTGCATCAGCGACAGCGACCAAGCCAACCAAACCTCGACGCACGCATCGCGAGCTATGAACTCGCCGCGCGGATGCAGATGTCGGCGACCGACGCGCTCGATCTGTCGCAAGAGACTCGGCAGACGCAGGAACTGTACGGCATCGGCAGTCAGCCGACCGATTCGTATGGCCGGCGCTGTTTGATTGCTCGGCGATTGATCGAGCGTGGCGTGCGGTTCGTGCAGCTTTTCATCAACGCCCAGATTTGGGACAACCACACGGGCCT
>JANMIF010000501.1:0-4841 GCA_031375695.1 Planctomyces sp. | reverse complement strand
CTGCTCGCCCCGCGTCCGTTCATGGTCGAGCGCGGCCACTGGGACGGCGTCGCTCCCGACGAATGGGTCGCCTACGAATACGCCAAAGTCCGCCGGATGTACGACACGCTCGGCCTCGGTGACCGCACCGACATCGAATTCTTCGACGGCCTCCACGAGATCAACGGCAAAGGGACGTTCGAGTTCCTGCACAAGCACTTGAAGTGGCCGAAGCCGTAGCTGCGGCTTGACCAATGGAAGCTCAGCGGGGCACATTGGCTCGACAAGGCATTCCCTTTTGTCCCAATTGTTTCTAAAATAGAAAAAGGACATTTCGTCTTAGACGGAGGTGATGATGGCATTCCCGCTCAAGCTACCACCTCCGCTGGGCGACGAAGGTTGGAAGGTGAAAATCCGCGAACGGGAGCGTGTTGAACCGCCGCATGTCACGATTTTTCACCACCGCAAAGAATGGCGGCTCGGCTTGCGAGACGGTGAGTTCTTGGTGCCGCCCGGTGGAAGCTGGAAAGAAATCGACGTTCGCGTTCGCGAAGTGATCGAACAGAACTGGAAGCGACTCTGTGATGAGTGGGATCAGAAGTATCCGTCGAACCCCATCGACAGCAAGGATTGAGGCGAACATGTCAACGACAACCACCAACCGATTTGTGCTGATGCAGAGCGCCGGTTCCAAGTCCAAGAAGAAGATCGCTGGCCTGCGAATTTGCCGCACGGAAAATGACGTCCTCTCGGCCGTGAAAAAGGCTCAGTATCCGTTCTGGGTTTCGCGAAACGACAAGCTCACGATTCGGTTCCTCAAGGCCGCCACCGCCCACCCCAACTACAAGCCTCGGTGCCTGATCACTCTCACGCCGCCGCGTCCGCAGTCTGTGCCGAGCCTTCAAGGGGTGGTGCAACGGTTGATCGGTGCCACACACGACCACAGGTGGCTGCCGTGGTCCGAACTTCAAGAAGTTCTCGCCGCGCCGGACGTTCAGCGTGAAGACATTTTCCTGGGTGGCACGGCGGACCCAGAGACAGAAACGATCGCCTTAGTTCGCGGCAACCTCGAAACGAAGACGGTTCCGTTTTCGATGTTTCCCCCTTCGCCGTCGGGTTTGAAGCCAGACTTTCACCGGCTCAGTTTCACGGATTACGGACACACGGTTTGCTTTGGCGATTATGAAGCCGCCACCGATTCCATCTTGTACGAACTCGACCCGGACTTTCGCCGTCGTCTCAATCAGCAGCGGCACGCGGAAGCCAAAACGTTCGGAGCCTGTCTGCGACGGCTACGAAAACAACGCGCCTTGAAACGCTCGGACTTTGCCCCAATCACCGAGAAGACCGTCGCACGACTGGAACGGAATGAATCCGCCAAACCTCACGGCAAGACGTTGCAGATTCTCGCTGATCGGCTGGGTGTCTCGCCGGATGAGATTGAATCGTTTTGACAATTCACCGGTCCGGTGGCGGCTCCAGCGGTTCGTCGGCAAAGCTCCCGGCGGTGGCCTCAAAATACCCGGCGGGGTATCCCAGATCGTCCAATTGCGGCGCGGCCTGTCGCCGCCGCTGAGCCAAGGCCAGCGCATCTCGCACGGCCCGCTCCAACAAACTCGCCGTGTCGGTGTCGAGTTCACGCAACGTCTGATCGAGTTCCAGTGCCACGGTGCTCATGATGTTGTCTATCCGATCGAAACAACGGAAACCGACATCGCGAAGTCTATCGGTGCCCTGAGCCGTTCTCCAGCGGCGATACCGCTTGCCATATCGAAGTAGATCGTCGTGCTCAGAACTCACCGCGCAGTTCGTCGATCGCCGAGTCTATGGAACCCTGAATCGAACTGAGTCCCGATCGAATCTCTTCGAGGCTGGGGGCCGTATCGGGATTCTCGCCCATCGCGAAGTCGGGATCGAAGAGTTCATCGTCGTCGAGGATCGCGGACAACGGCGTGCCCTGAGTGCCAGTCGTCACGCTTTCTCGCAATTGGCGTAGCTCGTCCAACCATTGAGACCGCTCGACGTTTGCGGCCTGCGAATTCTCCGGCAGACGGCCCCCTTGAGCCTCATCCGCCAATTGCTGTCCAAGCAGACGCAGCAATGTCTCGCGTTCAGAACGAGGCAACTGCGAAATCAACGACTGAATTTCCGGCAAGCTCATGATGTGCCCAGCCTACGCCAGCCAGACGAATCGCTCAAGAACGGTTTGCTAAGACTCGCCACACGGATTCGAGGATTGGCTGAGGATCAGGGTTTCGACTTCGGTAGAGACGTATTGGGCAAGTTGGTCGGCGGGTTGAGTTCACGTCAATCTTGGAATGTCGCGGTCGCCGTCGATTCGGTATCGCAGGTTGTGGCTCTATACTCGGCGGCCGTGGGTGTGATGGCGAAAAGATTTTGAGTCAGACAGCGGAAGTGGGTCAGGATGCCGACACTTGATTGGATTGGGAAGCAGGCGGTGGTGAACCATCATCGGGAGGTTCCGTACCACTTGCTCAAGTGCGACAAGTCGCTTTCGGTGGGCGACCCCGGCAGCGGGAACTTGCTGGTTCAGGGGGACAATCTGGTCGCGCTCAAGGCGCTCTTGCCGTACTACGCCGGCAAGGTGAAGTGCATCTACATCGACCCGCCATACAACACGGGTATCGAAGCCTGGGTCTACAACGACAACGTGAACAGCCCGGAGATTCGTCGTTGGCTGGGGAAGGTTGTTGGGAAGGAAGCCGAAGACCTGTCGCGTCACGACAAATGGCTTTGCATGATGTTCCCGCGCCTTCAACTTCTCAAAGAGTTCTTGACTGAAGACGGAGCCATCTTTGTCAGCATTGCTGACCACGAGAACCACAACCTGCGGCACATGATGGACGAAGTCTTTGGTCCGAGAAACTTCGTTGCAACAATCATTTGGCAGAAGGTCTATTCACCCAAAAACTCCGCGAAGCACTTCTCCGAGGACCACGATTACATCCTGGTGTACGCTCGCGCGAAGGACCGATGGCGTCCAGCTCTTACCAAACGCAATGCAGTCCAAACCGCTCGCTATTCCAATCCTGACAAAGATCAGAGAGGCGATTGGAAGACGAGTGATTTGGCGGCACGAAACTACTACAGCAAAGGCACCTACTCGATCACTTGCCCTTCAGGAAGATTTATCGCCGGCCCCCCGACCGGTCTCTATTGGCGAGTCAAAGAGGAGAAATTCAAGAAGTGGGATAAGGACAAGCGGATTTGGTGGGGACAGGATGGTGACTCCATCCCTCAAATCAAACGATTTCTAAAAGAAGTAAAACCTGGAGTAGTGCCTCAAACACTTTGGTTCTACGACAAAGTTGGTCACACACAGGAAGGGAAAAAAGAACTCGTCTCGATGTGTGACTTCAAGAACTCTGAATCAGTATTCGTGACCCCGAAGCCGACACGGCTCATCAAGCGAATTCTCGAACTCGCGTCCGACGACGATTCAATAATCCTTGATTCATTTGCTGGTTCAGGGACAACGGGGCAAGCCGTCCTGAGCATGAATGCTCGCGACAAAGGCAATCGGAAGTTCATTCTCGTCGAGATGGATCAGGAGATTTGTCGAACGACAACACACGCTCGTCTGAAGCGAGCCATTACTGGTGAAGGATGGAAGCGAGCGGAAAAGGAAGTCTTGTATGAGTCTGAAATCGGACTCAACAGTTTGAAGAGCGGAGAATCGGTTCTCGTAAAAGTAGCAACGATCGCTCGCGATAATGAAAAGAGATTTGATTCCATCCAACGTCAGCTCAAAAAAGGAGTTCTTCGCGTCATTGGAACCGTAAGAATGGACGGCGACAGAAAAGGGCTTGGTGGCGGTGTCCGCTTCTGTACTCTTGCCGAGCCGCTGTTTGATGAAGCGGGGCAGATTCGCGCGGATGTTTCGTTTGCTGATCTGGCCGCTCACGTCTTTTTTACCGAGACGGGCGAGCCGATTCCGAAGCGAGCGAGCGGGAAATCGCCGCTCATCGGCGGGTGCCACGGTGTGGCTTTCTATTTGCTGTTCAATGGCGTTCTCGGCGACAAGCGACCCGCTGGCGGAAATGTGCTCACGTCCGCCGTGCTCGATTCGCTGCCAACGCATGACGGCCCGAAGGTGATTTACGGGGAGAGTTGCCGACTTGGCGATGCTCGGCTGCGGCGCGAGGGCATCACCTTCAAACAGGTTCCCTACGAAATCAAGGTCCGCTGACATGCTCGAATTGAAGAACTACCAGCGCGGGTGCCTGGAAGAACTGGAACGCTTCTTCCATCGTGCGGGCGAAGTCGGAGCCAAGCTCGCATTCATCGAGCAGACCGAGCGGCCGTACAAAACGGTGAAGCACTTCCCGGAGTTGCCATATCTCTGCTTGCGAATCCCGACGGGCGGCGGCAAGACGTTGATGGCGGCTCACGCGGTCGGCATCGCGGCTCGTGAGTTTCTGCAAACGGAAACCGCCGTCTGTCTGTGGCTGGTCCCGACGAACACGATTCGCGAACAGACGTTGAAGGCTCTGAAGGATCGTTCGCACTCGTATCGCCAGGCGCTGGCCAGCCGGTTCTCTTCGCCGATCACCGTGATGGAATTGTCCGAAGCGTTGTACGTCCAGCCGGGGACGTTGAACGGCGAAACCGTCGTCATTGTTTCCACGCTGGCCGCGCTGCGGGTGGAAGACACCGAAGGACGCAAGGTCTATGAATCGGCCGGAGCGTTGATGGATCATTTCACGCACGTTGCCGGCAGCTTGGACGCCGTGCTCGAAAAGAACACGGATGGAACAACTCCGTATTCGCTGGCAAACGTCCTGCGATTGCACCGGCCAGTCGTCATCATGGACGAAGCCCACAACGCTCGAACGGAATTG
>JANMIF010000447.1:0-9369 GCA_031375695.1 Planctomyces sp. | reverse complement strand
AAAAACACCCGTGGTCGGGAGCTGATTCCAAACAACATCCTGAAGCTGCGCAAATAACGGAGACAGCGTGTGTGTTTCGACCGGCACCAGATCGGCCGGACCAGAACCGGGAACCAACGAATACGCCTCAACCAATTGCGGCAGCAACGTGTTGAATCGCGTCTGTCGTTCCAAGAGTTCCACTGCCATACATCACCTTTCCGGTAGGTCAGATTGTACTACAAACGCCGCCGTGAGGTGAAACATGGCGTCCGACACGAAGCCTCTGCTGGATGTGAGTCGATTTCGTTCGGTGGTCAACATCGGGATTCGCCAGCGTCGTCCAGTCGGTCAAAAATGTCCGGCGATACCCTCGGCCGATTTACATGAATGCGAATTGCCTGTGTCGAATATGGGGCATGAATTCCGAAATGTCTCAGCCCGGCAGACGTGCCAAAATGGCCTCAATAACGGCCAACGTCATCATGACGGCGATGCTTGATCCTCGTCGGGCGGCGGGATGACCCATTCGCACGATTTCGCAAACGCGCGCCGCACCGAGTCCGTCTTCTTGCCGAAGCACAGTGCGTGGGCCAGCTCATCGGGAAGTGGATCGCGCTGCACTCCCTGGTGTTTTGTCCGCGCCAACTCGGCGGTGATTTGGGCCAAAGCGTAACCCTCGTGGCCGTGCAGAACGTGGGCAGGTCCACGACCGGATGCGGTCACGAGGTCAGCCAAAACGACCGACATGGGATGACCATCTTCGTCATCTTCAAAGGCGGCCTTTGATGGACGGGTTCGTCCGAGGTTTTCATCGAAATAGAAATGCAACGGTGGAATGCGCCGCCAAAGCCCAGCGTCGTTGGCAATCGTCGGGTCGTCCGTGTACGCGGTCGGCTCCATTGCTTCCTCGTTGATGCGCCACGGGTAGGCTCACGAAAGCAGTTCGATGAATTGGACAATCTCCGTGAGATCGGCACCGACGTCTGATTCCCATTCGATTCCGCGTGATGCGTCTTCGGCGACAACATGGAAGCGTTCAGGACCGAGAACGTCGATTTCCAAGTCGATACCACGTTTGTGCCATTCCAGGAGCACCGTGCCGCGACTGGTCGGGACGACAGCCGGAGTCGGTGAGTTGTCGCGCATCATGGCGAGCAGCAGTTGAACGGATGCCAGAAGGCAGGACCGTTTCACGGGAGCAGCACGATACGAATTCCAATTCGGCGGCAGTGTCGCTAGTTCGTCGAGCTTCGCGACGATGGCCGGCAGCCATGCTGGCATTGGACCTTCGCAGGTCAGTTCCAATTTGCTGTCGAGGAATGGGAGAACGAAACGACGTGGCGTCGGGCGATAGCTCACCAACGACAAAAGTGTTGGCGAAACCGTGCTGGTGTTCTGTGGTTCCCAATCGTCGTCAGTGATTCGCTCACGATGCGACCGTCGCTCAAGTAAGTCAGGCATCCTTGCGTCCCCAAAGTTTGTGCATTTGTGGTGTTGTCATCGAGGCAAATGCCCGGACGATGACTTCTCGTCCGCGATCAAGGCAACACAGCACATCCTCAATGTTTTCCCCGGCCGGTCGGGACCGAACGGTGAGAGCCACAACGAACATCGGTTGATTGTCGTCTCGTCGAAACACTGGCTGAACCGTGGCATGTAGCCGACCAATCGGCTTCTGGTTGTCATCCCGCAGGACGTAGCGCATCGCCACGCGCGCGTCTTCGGGCTCGCCCAACCGATCATCGCTGTAGTGTGTCTGAAAAACGGTCAGAACTTGGCTGAGTTGACCGTGAGTTGTCCAACCTTGGCCAGCGACGATGTGGTTGACGTAGTTGACTTCGCATTGATTCGGCACGATCACGCCACATTGCTCGCGTGCCACTATGGACTGAAACGCTTCCAACTCGGACTGAAATGTTTGGCGCAGTCGTTCGTAGCGCGGGTATTCGTCACCCTCACCAACTTTTCTCCAGTTGTGGACGAACCGGTCTTGCTGGACTTGAATGAGTTCAGTGCCGGTCTCATTGAGAAACCAGACGCGAGGCACCGGAAGCGTTTCGAGCATTTGCATTCGGACTTGAAGGGCCGATGTTCGTGGAGCGCCGAATCGTTCAAATTCCGAATCGAGTGGCGCGTGTTCCTCGGTCACGGGAAACCGTTGCCGAAACTCGCTCCACAGAAGTCCAATCTGCGGCGTGCGCAATTTCTCCAGCGGCTCGAACTGGACTGAGAGAGCCACTTCAGCCAGCGGCGGATTCGCAAATTCAGGCAGGTTTCGGGTCATCTCTCGCCGCAATCACTTGAAAAGACTCAAATTTTCCGTGCCAAGCAATGCTACTTGATTGCCTAGTTATCGGCTACGCGGTTCGCTTGAATTGCGTTGGACTTATTCCGAGCCGGCGCGGGACAGATTACGGCGTGAATTTCACTGCAACCGTCGCCCTTTGATTTCGGCGACCTTGCCCAGCAAGTAGCCGACTTCATCGCCGTCGAGTTCGGCGACGGGAGCGATGCCATGAATGTTTTTCAGCAAGTCTTCGGATGCTCCCAAGAATGCCGAGAACGAAGACTGATCTTGGCATCTTCCTAACAAGTGGCCGTCGGGCGTGATGACCATTTCGACAAGCCGTGGTGTGGTCCAGTCCTCGTCGAGCAGACAACCCAAGACGGCTCGAAAGTGCTCGCTTACGTTGACCGACCGCAGTTTGCGGGCTGCGTCCTGACGGATTTGATCGGGTTCTCGGATGGGTACGGTCATGGATTCAACTTAGTTAGGAAGTTCAGCGGGCGGCTCAAGCATCGGGGATTTCGACGGCGTTGATCGCCGCTGGCTTTTCGGCTTTGTCGTCCATGTCGAATTCGACGAAGCCGTTCAGCTTGAGAATTCCAGGATTTATCGAAACAACGTCGTTGATATGAAGCATTGCAGTTGTTGACGAGTTTGTTAATCGGACGATTCCGAATCCACGATCTGGCTCCCAACGGATAATCCGCCCAGTGCTTCGTGAGTACCGACCCTTCACGGCCTGAGTTGGAAGCCTCCGAATCGCCGACTGAACGTCGCGCAGCGTTGTCAGAATCTTGGCTTGCTCGGTGTAGAGTTCATGCGTCGGAACAATCACGAAGTGACCGTCCTCTTCAATGATGTAATCGAGGAAGCGGACAATTGCGATGCGTAATTTATCTGGGCGAGCGTCGGTCAAATTGGCTTTGATGTCGTCATGAATTGACTGGTCAATCAGTGGCGTGACGGCGGCCATTGATTCCAAATAGACCAAATCTGAGAGTACCCATTGAAGATGCTGTCTGCCGGACGGCGCGATTTGAACTCGTGAATCTTGAGTAACTTCGATTGCCGTCGGGTCATATCCAAGAATCAACCCCGTCTTCAGCAACTGGTTAAGGGACAACGTCGTGGCACGAGGTTCAATCCCTAGAACCTGCATGTAATCGACAAGCTCATGGGTCGCGATGTACCGGGCGTCGTTGTCGGGATTCTGTCCCCAAACATCCTTCAGCCTTTCGAGGATTCGAACCCCGATCAATGGCGTAGTGCTGCACTCTGGAATGAGATCGAAGATGTTTTGGACAAAAGAGTGTGCTGCCTTCGGATAAATGTCGTATTTCCCACGGATGATCGCCAACCTGATGTCGTCAGAGGCCACTTCCATAGTCGTCTTTTCAAGGTACGCCTTCAGTAGGTCATCAACTTTGATGTGCGGGGACGCCACGATGTCGCGTGTCAATTGGAGACAGCGACGCACGTCGTGATTGGCAAGTCGGCCGATCCATTCGGCCACTTGGCCAGTGCTGACGAACACCGTCTGCAAGCACGATGCGAATGCCTTGATGTTCTCCACCTCAAGCGGAATTCCCTTGCCAAAGAAGTACCCCCGTCCGACTTCTGGCTTTTCTTCGGCAACCTTTTGCTGGATGAATTCAATTCTTCGTCGCAATACATGCTCGACCTCTGGTGTCGGCAGATAAAAGGAGTCGCTGAAGAATGATTGGATCGCACCCTGTTTGGAAAGCTGCCAACTTGTTGTATCGGTGATGGGCACGACGACGAGGCAAATGCACTGGGAGTACATTGAGTTTGAATAACGGAAGACCGCTTCCTGAAATGGAACATCGAAGTGGTCCGCGTTGTCAAAGACGAGACAGGGGACTTTGTGCCAGGAAGCTGCAATCTGACGCAAAAGGCCAACAATGTAATCCCGCGGCTGCTCTCGGCGAATTTGGTCAACCCGCTCGCCAAATTTTTGTTTGAATCCGTCTTTGTTGCTTTCATACAAGTGCTTGTACGGACCAGTTCGCCACCTGTCATACTCGCCCCAAAACATTCCTTGAAGTTCTTCATACGTCGGAGATTTCTCCGGCCGATCACCGAATGCTGAAGCCTCGGCAGCTTCCAGTAGGTGACGGTCTAGCCATTGCAGGATCGAGTTCGCATCACATCCGCAAGGTGCGAGATCAACACGTACCACAACGCAATCTTGAGCGACTTCGGTGGGAAGAACATCGGTGAAGAATCGGTCGATGAAGGTTGACTTCCCTGAGCCTTTTGTGCCGACGAGTAACACGAACTCGTGACGGTTCATTTCCCGCACCCGCTTGATTGCATCGGTGATCTGTGAAGCTTCGAGAACATCAAGCGAACGGACTTTATTCCGCAGCTCTTCCGAAATTCGAGTGAGTCCAGATTCAGCGGCTTCACTTTCCTTTGTCGTTACGAAACATGCCTGTCGAGCGGCCGGATCATCGCCTCCGCTAATGTCCTGGAAGAATGAAACCATGATTCGGTCGAGGTCAGACGAAAGCGGATTCGCGGGCAGCATTCTCCGCGACTCTGAGCGTCGGATGGGTGCTCGAAACGTCGAGGTACGGATCGGCTGACCCTCCGCGTCATGAAACAACGCCCGAAACCTGTGTTCGGTCACGGCGTCTAAGGACAAGAGGTCGTAGAAAGTCTGGAACTTGTCTTTGACCGCATCCAAGCTGCCGAAAACGCACGCCATTCCCTCAACGATCTTCTGCCCATCTGCCAGTCGATTGCCACGAAACACAAACCATTGCCGACCATTCGTTGCGCAAGCCAATTCGGCACTTTCACTGCCGCAGTAGCCGATCAGTTGTTTGATCGCTTCCTGCGACGCTTCGGTTTGAAAAACCGATCCGCTGAGCTTGAAGTATCGAGCCGCATGTGACTCGTTGATCCCCAAATCTCTCCCCTCACGTTTCGCCTCGACAATTAGTCGACTCAGTTGCTTTAGTCGGCTCAGTTGCTTGATCGTCAGGCGATAGTCGATCCGGCCACTGTCGCCTGAGTTTTCCAAATGGATTTCTTCCATCGGCCAGCCGAGAATGTCGGTGAAGATCGGATCGATAAGTTTCATTCGCACATCGGCTTCGGTCTTCAATGATGACCAGTAATCGGGGCCGATGGTGTCAATGAACGCGCAAAACTTTGTAAATGCGGTGTCGAGTGGTTCCATTGGTCTGAACTCCCTTCGTCCAGGTCGGGTTTGATGCAATTGGCTTTTGCGAATTGTTCTAGCTTGCAGATTTCTGCGAAATGAAATGGTTCAACCAACGCAAACAGCAACCAAGTTGGACAAGGCCGTCGTTGTGAAGGCCGTCGAATGCGCGGTGGTCACTGCTGCCTGTCCAATTTGCTGCCTGCACTGAGAACTGCTGAGCTTCTGCGGTTGAACGCGTAGCGGCAATCTCCAGACGGACGGATTCAATCCACGAATCCAAACGCTGCTTCCATTCTTTCACTTCCGACTCGGAGTGAAGTTTCTGGCCATCAAGATCGTGGCCATCACGAAGCAAATCGCCGAGACGGTTCAGGGCGTTTTTCTTGTCTTGTTGCGCTGACAATTGTGTTTGCAGTTCCGCTGCCTTCAAGCGCTGCCGATGGAACGTAACGAATGGGGCCAGAAGCGCGACGGTCAGAATCGCCAACCACCAAATCCAGTTCGCCAATGGCCCCGCACTTGTGATGTCCAAATAAAGGCCAAGAATGGCAGCAACGCCGTCGAAGAAGAGAACCCAAATCCAGCCTCCTAGCTCCGCAGCGTATGCTTTGAACGACGCAAGCAACGACTTTGAAAACATCTCCGTACCTTTTTCAGAAATGGACTCCCAGTAACCGTGTTGAGTCGGCTCGGGCATCCAAAGTGAGTCGAATGAATGGCTCGGCTGTCAGTTCGGCCGGCGGGAGTGTCGTCGTCGTGACGATGTATTGGAACGATGGCTCGTGATCGCCGAAGAGCGATTCGAGATGGCGAGCGAAGCGGAGTTGGCTGTGGTAGATGGCTTCTTCCATGTCGGCTTCGCGGGGGCTGTCGTGCATGAGGAAGCGCGGGTGGCAGCCGAGTCCGCAAATGCTGGCGATTAGGCAGGCGATGTCGAAACCGAGAACCGTTGATGATGTGCTGAGCGCGGCTCCGGTGGATGCGGCGGTGGCGTCGGGACAGGGAAGGATGCCTCTGGCGTTGATCTCGACTTGGCCTCCGACTTGGTTTCCTAGAAGCGCTTTGAGCGTGGTATCGAAATGGGCGGAGAGTGTATGGAGTTTCGTTTCGAGTTGGTGACGAGAGGCTGATTGGTCGGCGAGCGATTGCGCGATCTGCTGCTCCTTCGCAGTGATCTTCGGAGCGAGGTTCGCGAATGAGTTCCACGCTTGGCCGTATCGGGTGGCTCGATCCACGAGGCTACGGTGATGGCCGATCTGTTGCCAGAGTTGGCGTTGTTGCAATTGACGAGTCGCACGATCCAGTTGCATCGTTTGAGCCGCTGCAAATTTTTGAGATTCGAGATCGGGCAACAACAATTCCAAGTTTTCGATTTGTTGGCGCAGCGACGCTATGCTCGCTTCGATTTCTTCGATGCGAGCCTGTCGGTAAGGGTCAGGCACAGTTGGCTGGTGAATTTCGTCTCCGCCGGGACAGCCATCCTGCACGGCGTTGGACTTGTCCATGTAGAGGCGACACCAAGGCCGCTTTGGTTCCAAATCGAGATAATTGTCGGGGCCGGTCTCGTTTTTCTTTTGGTCGAGGGCCAGCAACTCGGCACCGAGAAGATTTCGTATGGCTTGTAGTTCGCCGTTGGCGGCGGCGACTGCATCGCTGGCCGTCTGCAACTGTTGTTCGGCGTTGGCGACGACATCGCTACCGGCTTGTTGATCGGCGGACGATTCCAGCGTTGCCCGCATGGTGTTGGACGTGGTACGGACGTGCTCAGCGAGCATCGGGCCGTCGGGGATGTCGCCGGTCACTTCCGCGAGTTCGCGCAACTCGGATTGTTCTCGGCTCAGGAAAGCCTCAAGGCGCACTTGGTCGCGTTCCAACTGGTCGTGGTCACGGTGCAATTCAGCGTGCTGGCGACGGAGTTGAAGTTCCTCTTGGTCCAGCAAGTCCATGATGGCTCGAATGAGCAGACTGGCGTCTTCGCGAGGGAGACGTGGACTTGATTCGGCATCGGGTTCGCGCCACTCGTTGTGTCGAGCGAAGCGGCATTCCTGATCTCGTGCCAGCCAGCCGAGCATGTCGAGCCAGAGTGGTGCTCGGCGCGAGTTGCTCAGCGTGACGTGTGAGATTGGTTGCGTGAGAGTCGATTCGAGGACGCTCGTGAATTCGGAGTGCCGTTTGCGTGGGCCGGGCTGACGGATTGCGGAGAAGTCGTCCGACTGCATCGACCACGATGCGGTGTGAGAATCCACGCCGATGGGGCGAGCGACGATCCACGGTTGGCCTTGCAGGATGAACTCCGCCAAGACGTAGGCACCGGGCAGATGTTGCACGATGCGTTCGCGAACGGGGCGAGTGCAAAAGGCTGATTCGCCAAGGCAGTAGCGGATCAATCGCAGCAGCAGCGTCTTGCCGACGCTGTGGCCGACGGGTCTGGTTTCGTCGGTCGGTCGTTCGGCGGTGCGGATGATGTTGAGGCCGCGACGGAAGGTGACTTCGCGGATGGTTTCCGATTCTGGCGACAGTCCCGCCACGATCTGCAATCGGCGAATCCACAAGGCGGGTTCGGGTCGATCGGACGCGGGAGTGATGGGCGTTGGCGGATCAGGAAACAAGCTCAAGTTCGGCATGGGACTCTACCTGGGCGAACTGTGCTCTGACGCGGGCTTCTCCGATTTCTGAAACGATGCGGACGGTCTCTTCCGCTTTCTGGCGATCCTTGTCACTGAACCGACTCAATGGGGCGGCCTGGGGGCCGAGCGAAATGAGTTGTCGCGTTCCGGTGTCTTGGTCTTGGATGAACTCGCTGGCCTTCATGCGTCCGAGAAACAGGTCGAGCTTTTGCACGATGGTCGGCCAGCCGGATTGCATGGGCTGCTGTTGAACGATGGCCGTGCGCAGGTCGTCGTTGAGCATCAGGATCATGCCGACTTCCAACGCGCCACGATCGACGGGCTTGCCCCACTGACGCAGCAGCAATTGCATGAACGCGCTCGACCGAGCCTCTTGGATTTGGATGACCGTTGGCTGTCGAACCTTTCGCGTGTCGGGATGGGCCACACGCGGATCGGCGGGGGGAGGGTCGAGGCGGGTTTGATAGGGTTGGCCGGTACGGGTGGATTCTGCCATTGCGTCGTAGATTTCGAGGATGGTGTCTTTGGTGCGATAGGTGCCGTGCTGGGCGAGGTCTTTGCGGCGGACGATGGGGAAGGTGTCGAGGATGTAGGCGGTGTCGTCGCGGCTCAGGCCGTAGAGGTGGAAGAAGGCGGCGTCGAGTTCCGCGCGGAGCAGGAAGCGACGCTCCTCGTCCCAGCGGAACGGCGGCCCGGCGTAGCCGCAGTCCCGCGCGAATGGCTCCAAGTCCCACGCCGTGTAAGTCAGCTCCAGAACCCGCTCGCGAAGCCAATCCTTTAGTGGCTGATTTCCGCTTATCCAAGAATACGTTCGCTCGAAGGTCGAGCGATGGGGAAGCGGAATCTGTTTGATTATGTAAAAGTTGAGATTGCCGCCACTGGCCTTCTGCCGAAGGAGATAGTCGAGCACGAACGCATTGAAAGCAGCTAAGAACACGATGGGGGCAGCGGCGTCTTCAAAATGGATCAACGGAAGTGAGTTGCCGACTCCTACCGCTGGGAATATGGAAGCGACAAAACTCCGCGAATCTGCAACTGCGCTAATGGCGTTCCGGAAGCCAAATAGAAACGAGACATTCGACTTTAAGCGACACGCGACTTCACTCTCCGCGACCCAGAATCGTGGCAGGATTGCGAAGTGCGGATCGGCGTATTGCGCGGGCTGTGTTTCATTCGCCCACGCATGAATGCGAAATCGCGCCTCCTCCGCGACGCCGGCAAACGAGGCCGCGCGATGGTCGTATTGAAATGTCAATTTGGCTTCGTATAGCGGGGCAAAG
>JANMIF010000294.1:0-31215 GCA_031375695.1 Planctomyces sp. | reverse complement strand
TTACAACTAGCGCTGGCTTGCGGTCTTTACCTAACCCGCTCGCGCCTGGGGGGGGGGCCGCTCCCTATGAGGCGTAATTTATATTTTTTTGACGCGTGCCCCCTCGGTCACGCCTCGGGTTAGTGTGACGATGGTCGGCAGAATATACTCTGCTTCCGAACCGAGTGCTCGCGTCTCGGAATGAGCCTCGCGGTGAAAGCTTTTTCAAACGGATTTGATCAAATGCCTGATGCCTTGAATGAAAAGAAGCGTTACTGGGTCGGATTCGATCTCGGCGGGACGAAGATGTTGGCCGTCGTGGCCGATGCCAAGATGCAGCCGATCGTTCGTCGCCGCCGAAAGACGCGAGACGACAGCGGTGAGGTCAATCTCAACCGCGTGATCGACACGATCGAAAAGGCGTTGGAAGAAGCCAGCCTCACCCACGAAGACTTGGCGGGAATTGGGATCGGATCGCCTGGAACGCTCGATCTGGAATCGGGAACGGTTTTGGAAGCGGCGAACTTGGGTTGGAAAAACGAAGCGGTGAAGAGCCGGCTTCAGAAGGCGTTCGATTGTCCAGCAGTGCTGCTGAACGACGTCGATGCCGGCGTGTACGGCGAGTATCGATTGGGGGCGGCCAAAGGAGCACGCACCGCGCTCGGCGTGTTTCCCGGCACGGGAGTCGGCGGCGGACTGGTCTACGAGGGGAAGATTTTTCGCGGCAAGAATTCGAGCTGCCTGGAAGTGGGCCACATTCAAGTCATGGTGGACGGCCCGCGTTGCGGCTGCGGTCGGCGCGGCTGTTTGGAAGCGGTTTCGAGCCGCTTGGCTGTCTCGGCTGCTGCGGCTCAAGCGGTGTTTCGCGGGCAGGCGCCGCGACTCGCCGAGTTGGCCGGTTCCGACTTGGCTAACATCCGCAGCGGAGCATTGGCGGAAGCGATCAAGCAAGGCGACAAAGTCATCGAGCAACTTGTTCGCGATGCCGCCGGTCATTTGGGAACGGCAATCGGCGGGCTGGTTCATTTACTCGCGCCCGACGTAATCGTACTCGGCGGCGGCTTGGTCGAAGCGATGCCGGACCTGTATGTCGAGACGGTTTCGGCATTGGCTAAGAAATGGGTGCTGCCGCCGTATCTCAAGACTTACGACATTGTCGCGGCCAAATTGGGCGATGATGCCGTGGCGCTGGGTGCAGCAGCTTGGGCGGAAGTATGTTTCTCTTAGAGTTGAACCGTGGCCGAATTCTGTCCGTTCGCTGTTTCGAAGGAGAAATGCCATGACTCTGCGACGCTTCAAAATCCGGTTGGTCAGTTTGTTTTGCGCTCTGTTGGTCGCGACGACCGGCTGGGCCGCCAGTACCAACGGCCGGATCGAGTCGGTTTCGGCGGATCGCAAGACGATCACGGTGAAGCCCTCCGGTGATAGACCAAAGCGGGTGTTCTCGATTCTAGACAGCGTCAAAATGACGCTCGACGGGAATGCGGCGACGCTCAGCGATCTGAAAGTCGGTCAGCAGGTCACCGTCTTCACCACTAGCAGCGACACGGTGACCCTGGTTGTCGTCCGCAACGAGAAGGAAAAAACGGAATCTCTCCCCGCGACGACGCCAGTACCGAAGAGCACGCCCAAGGCCAAGAAAACTGACCCAGTCGCTGAAACTTCGAGTGACAACAACATCGGAGGCAAGTCGAGTGACTCGCCACAGTTTCGCGGCCCCCGCCGTGACGGTCACTCAGGCAGTGCAAACAACATCGCCACCAGTTGGCCGTCGTCCGGGCCGAAGCAGGCTTGGTCCGCGAAAGGCCTAGGGGAAGGTTATGCCGCCGTCTCGGTTGCGAATGGGCGCATCTACACGATGGGTTTGGTGGGCACGGACGAGAAAGTGTTCGCTCTCAACGAGCGTGACGGCCGGCCGGGTTGGTCGGTTTCGACGGGCGGCGGTGCCTATCGAGATGGGTCTGGCGATGGCCCGCGCTGCACACCCACTGTGGATGGCGATCGTGTTTATGCCTTAGGGGCCTTGGGTGATCTTGTTTGCCTTGATGCCAAGTCCGGGCAACGACGCTGGCACAAGAACATCCTCAAGGAATTTAATGGGAGTTCGATCCACTGGGGGATCTGCGAATCTCCGCTGATCGACGGCGAGAAGCTCATCGTCACACCGGGTGGTCGCGGAGCCGCGATTGTCGCGCTCAACAAGAACAATGGCAGTATGATTTGGAAGTCGAAAGCGCCTGGTGATCCTCCGGCTGGTTACGCCTCGGCCATCGCGGTCGAGGTCGGCGGAGTGCGGCAGTATGTCACGTTTACATCGCGCGCTCTGATCGGTGTCCGAGCGGACGACGGCGAGTTTCTCTGGGAGAATTCTTCCGCTGCGAACGGCACGGCGAACTGCTCAGCGGCCGTGTTCTACGACAACCACGTCTTCTACGGCTCGGGCTATGGTACGGGTGGAACCTGTCTGCGGCTCGAATCGAGCGGTAACTCGACACGCGCCGAAGAGGCCTACAAGACCAAAGACATGAAGAATCATCACGGCGGCATGGTGATCGTGGACGGCTTCCTCTACGGCTGCGACGAGAACATTCTCACCTGCCTCGACCTGAAATCCGGTAAGGCCATGTGGAAGGAACGTGCGCCCGGCAAGGGTTCGATCACATTCGCCGACGGCATGCTGATCGTCCGCAGCGAACAAGGCCCGGTCACGCTGGTCGAAGCCAATTCGCAGAGGTACGTCGAGAAGGGGAAATTCGACCAGCCCAACCGCAGCCGACAACAATCCTGGGCTTATCCAGTCGTCGCCAACGGAAACCTGTTCTTGCGAGACCAAGGGACCCTGCTTTGTTACAGCCTTCGCCGTTAGCGCTTCTTGCTGGAATCCTTGGCCCAGTGTCCTTTGACCGGGGTGCCATCCTTGCGAGTGTAGCCCTTGACCCATTTTTGACCGGGACCGGGACGTGTCGATTCATCCGGTTCGTCGTCATGCGAATCTCGATGAATCGCGTCGTCGTCGCGAGTCGGCAGATTGCGCGAGGTATTCGCGGTCGGTTGCGTACTCTGCGGTGCGGTGATTCGCCCAGCAATGAACCCGATCGGCAAACCGACAATCAGCCCGACGACCAACGCTGCCGCGAATTTCAATACATCGGGAATCCCGGCGACTTGCCCGGCTGCCGCGCTCGGCGCAACGCGACTGCCTTGCGCGGTGGCTGAGACTCCACTTTTCCGCTTGGTCAAACAGGCGTCACAGGCCAGCGGGTCGAGCTGAAAGATCGACAGCTCAACTTGCGAGCCACATTCGGGACATCTCCAGGTCCGCTTCTCTGTCGACATGAATTTCCTTTCGATATGCGCGGGTTTTTGCGAGCCGGGTGGCGTCAGCCTTCAGGCGAGAACGGTGATCTTCGCGATGAAATAAGTCCAGCACCCCGGGACAAATTCGCCCGACAGGCTTGCCGGAAGGGGGACGGAATCATCAACCTGCCGCCTTGTGTACTCACAATATGAGCCGCCATGACTGTGACAATCGACAAATCTCAGCTTCCGGGAACCAATATCCGCGTTTTGATCGTGGATGACGACGAAGCCCATGCTCAGGCGGTAGCTGAAAGTTTGGAGCGAGTTGGCTACGAATGCACGGTCGCCGGGTCGGGCGAGACCGGATTGCAACTGATCGAAAAGGAAACCTACGACGTCGTTGTCACCGATCTCCGCATGGGTGAGATCGACGGCCTGACGCTGCTCCGCAAAACCAAGGAAGAGTTGCCGGACGCCGAAGTCATCCTGCTGACGGGACATGCTTCGGTTCAATCGGCCCTCGCGGCGGGACAGGCCGGGGCGTCGATGTACCTGACGAAGCCGCTCGATATCAGCGAACTGCGGGCTTCCGTTGAAAAAGCCTCCATGCGTGTGCGGCTCATTCGGCAGAATACGGAGTTGGCTCGGCGGCTGAACGAAAAATTCGGCTTTGAAGGGGTGATCGGCAACAGCCCGTCGATGAAGAAAGTCATTGACCAGTTGAAACACGTCGCCAACACGAACACGACTGTGCTGATTCTCGGCGAGAGCGGCACCGGCAAAGAACTTGTCGCTCGCGCGTTGCATCAAAACTGTGATCGCAAAAACAAACCGTTCGTGCCAGTCAACATCTCGGCATTGCCCGAGAGCATTCTCGAAAGCGAGCTGTTCGGCCACGAAGCGGGCTCGTTCACCGGAGCAGTCAGCAAGCGGATCGGCAAGTTTGAATACGCGAACGGCGGCACGCTGTTTCTCGATGAGGTCGGCGAGATGCCGCTGGATACGCAGATCAAACTTTTGCGAGTTCTCGAAAACCGCAAGATCACGCGAGTCGGCAGCAACGACGAGTTTGACATCAACGTGCGGCTCGTGGCCGCCACGAACGCCGATCTCAAGGAATCAGTGTCGAGCGGCAAGTTCCGCGAAGATTTGTATTTTCGCCTGAACGTGCTGCGGATCACGCTGCCGCCGCTGCGCGAACGCCGAGCCGACATCCCGCTGTTGCTCGATCATTTCCGCAAAGTGGTTGCCGACGCTCACGGCCGCGAAGCTCCAAACATCTCGCGAGCTGCTCGTCACGCGCTGGTCACTTACGATTGGCCGGGGAACATTCGTCAGCTTCGCAATGCCGTCGAAAGCATGCTCGTCAACGACATCGACGGCCTGATGGACATCGACGATCTGCCGGAGGAAATCCGCCCCGCTCCCGGTTCTGCCGCCGAAGCGGAACTCGGGGACATGGTCTTCGGGGCTGATCAACTCATCGGCAAAAAGCTGGATGAAGTCGAAAAGTACTACATCCAGCGAGCACTCGAAGTCACAAAAGGGAACCGCGAGGAGGCTGCGACAATGCTCGGTATCGGCGAACGAACGCTGTATCGCAAGATCAAGGAATATCAACTCAAGGAATAAGTTGCGCGCCGCTCAGTAATGTCGAAAGACAAAGCACGAATGAAGAATGTCGTTCGTCATTCATCACCCCCGCTGCCTGCTTGACTTTCCGTGGCTCGCATTTGAGAGTGACTTCGCATTTCAAGACGCAGTCGGCTGACGTCCCTTCCACACCGCGAGCGCAACATGAGCAACGACAAGCAGCGGATCGTGATTCTAGGAGGCGGGTTTGCCGGCGTGTATACGGCGATGTATCTGGAACGGCAGATGTTTGCTTCAGAGCGGAGCCGCTTGGAACTTTCGCTGGTCAGCCTGGAAAATTATATGGTGTTTCAGCCGCTGTTGCCGGAAGTCATCAGCGGTACGATCGAAATGCTGCACGTCATCTCGCCGATCCGGCGTCTGGCCAAGCGAACGAATCTTTATACGCGCGAAATTCAAGGCATCGACTTGGAGCGCAAGGTCGTGACGCTGGGGCCGGAGTTTCAGCCGAAGACCAAAGAACTACCGTTCGATCATTTGGTGATCGCGCTCGGTTCGCGATTGAATTACGACCTCGTCCCCGGCATGCGAGAACATGCGATCCCGTTCAAGTATCTCGGTGACGCTCTGCGGCTGCGAAACGCGATTGTGCAAGTCCTGGAAGAGGCGGACAACGAGTCCGATCCGGTAGAGCGACAGCGGTTGCTGACGTTCATCGTCGCGGGGGGTGGGTTTTCCGGCGTGGAGTGCATCGCCGAGCTACACGACTTTCTGACGAGTGCCGTGCCGGCGTATCGCACGCTTAAAGTCAAAGAACTCCGCGTTGTCTTGCTGCAAAGCGCCGAGCGGATTCTGCCCGAATTGGGCGAAGACTTGGCCGGTTATGCTCACAAAATTCTGACCGATCGAGGGATCGACATCCGGCTTAACACGCGACTGAAAGCCGTCACGGCGATGGGGGTCGTGATTCAGCGAAAGGATCAACAAGAGGCCGAACTGATCGGCTCGCGAATTGTCGTGGCAACAGTTCCATCCGCTCCGCATCGCCTAGTTGAACAATTGCCGTTTGAAAAAGACAAGCCGGGCCGGATCGTCGTTTCGCCCGAAATCAACGTAACCGGACATTCGCACATCTGGGCACTCGGCGATTGCGCGGCAGTCCCACAGCCGGACGGGATCACGTCCCCACCGACGGCTCAGCACGCCCTGCGGCAAGCTCAAACTTGTGCCACGAATATCTTGGCTTCGCTGCGCGGCACGCCGCCCAAAAAATTCGGATTCACTGGGCTGGGGAAACTCGCCTCGTTGGGCCATCGGTCGGCTGTTGCGGAGGTGTTCGGGATCAAGTTGCGCGGCGTTGTCGCCTGGTTGTTTTGGCGCGCCGTTTATCTGAGCAAGTTCCCTGGCTTCGACCGCAAACTGCGAATTTTCACCGACTGGTTTTGGGACACGTTTCTGCCTCGCGACATCACCGAAGTCCGCATCTTTCATCAAGACGCCGTGTCACGCGAGCATTTTCATTCCGCCGAAAAAGTCTTCGATCAAGAGGATTTTGGTGACAAAGTCTATGTCATCGTCAGCGGCGAGGCGGAAGTGGTCCTCAACGGCGACCGCACCGTCGCGACGCTAAAGCCCGGTGACGTCTTCGGCGAGATGGCGTTGATAAGCGACCAGCCGCGGAGTGCCGCTGTCCGGGCCAAATCGCCGCTCGATCTGATCAGCATCTCACGCGATGCGTTCGCCAAATTGGTCACCTATCTGCCGGGAGTTAAAGCCTCAATGGACGAAGTTCTGGCCAAGCACACGGCCAAGAAAGACGAGATCTTGGGCGATCCGCCTCAGCCACAATGAATCGACCGATAAACTCGTTCCCACGATCCGCGTGGGAACGAGTTTGTCTCATCGATACGATTCCCGCATGGTCATTTAGTGAGCCGTCCCCATGAACGACGAAGCCTTGAAATCTGCGGACGTACATCCCGCGACACCGACCTATTCAGGCGAGCCAGTCCTGGAGTTGAAGCACCTGCATCGGTTCTTCGGCAAGTTGAAAGCGGTCAACGATGTGTCGTTCAAAGCATATCCCGGCCAGGTACTGGGCTACATCGGTCCGAACGGCGCTGGCAAAACGACGTCGATGCGAATTATCGCCACACTCGACACGCCGACCGCCGGGGATGCGTTCATTTGCGGCTATTCCGTCATCGACGACCCTGACAAAGTGCGGCGGATGCTGGGCTTCATGCCTGATGCCTTCGGGAAGTACCAGAACATGAACGTCGTCGAATACCTCGACTTCTTCGCGCGAGCTTACGGCCTGACCGGAGCTAAGCGGCGAGATGCGATCGACAACGTCATGGTCTTCACTGAACTTCGCAAGCTGTCGGACAAGCCAATCTTCAATTTATCGAAAGGGCAATCGCAGCGGCTCGCCTTGGGCCGCTGCTTGATTCACGACCCGCAAGTCCTGATTCTGGACGAACCCGCCGCCGGACTGGACCCGCGCGCTCGCATCGAATTGCGCGAACTGATCCGCCTGATGGCAACGCAAATGAAAAAGACGATATTGATCAGCTCGCATATCCTCACCGAACTGGGTGAGATCTGCGATTCGGCGGCGATCATAGAAGCGGGCAAAGTCCTGGCTTACGGCACGATCGACGAGTTGTCGAAACAGCAGCGTGTCGTGCAAGGTCAAACGGGCCACAAGACAATTGCCGTCCGACTGCTCCTCGACGCTGATCCGAAGCATGACGCCGCGGCGCTGGAACGCTGGTTGGTCGAACAACCGTTCGTCGCGCAGGTGAATGTCGCCGGAAGCGAAGTCGCCTTTGAATTCGACGGCGATCCCGTCGCGCAGCAGCAGTTGCTCGCCGGCATGGTCAAACTTCAATTTCCCGTCGTCGAGTTCCTCGGCAAAACGGAAACACTCGAAGATGCTTTTATGTCGATCACCAAAGGGATCATGCAGTGAATCGTTTTGCAATCCTGATTCACGATCATCCGTTTGTGCATTGGGACTTGCTGTTGGAATCGGGTGAGACGGCACGGACGTGGCGGTTGCTAGAAAGCCCGGCTCGCTGGTTATCGGCAGCGCCGCTGGCGTCGGTGATTGCCGAGCCGATTGCCGATCATCGTTTGATGTATTTGGACTACGAAGGTCCAGTCAGCCAGGATCGCGGGCGAGTTGCCCGTTGGGATTTCGGCTCGTTCGACTGGCTGTCGGAAACTTCACCGGTTCAAGTGCGACTGCATGGACACAAGCTGACACTGACGCTGACATTGACACCAAACGACCCATGAATTCCACCGACTCACAAGTTGTTGATGAATCGCTTGCCGGACAGACGGTGTTGGCCGCGCTGCGGCGTGCCGATTCCGCGCTGTCGTGGCGAGCGGCTCGCGAATTGCTGGCCGCGCGGAAAGTGACCGTCAACGGCACGCCATGCTGTGAGGAGGCTCGGCGCCTGCAAGTCGGCGACGTCATCGAAGTTTTATCGAAGCCGAGCCGCCAGCCGCCTCGGTCAAACGACATCTGTATTCGGTTTTTCGATCGCGACATCGTCGTCGTGGAAAAACCAACCGGCATGTTGACCGAACGTCCGGCCGCCGAGTCGCGACTCCGCAAACGCGGGGTGCCGCGCGACCCGTCGCTCGACGAACTCTTGCCGCCGGTGATTGCCGAATACTCCGGGCATCGCTTGAGTCCCGACGAGCGCGACATTTGGATCGTGCATCGACTGGATCGTGATGCCAGTGGCTTGTTGGTTGTGGCTCGCACTGTGAACGCTCGCGATCAACTCATCAAACAATTTGCTGCGAGAACTCCCAGCCGAATTTATCGAGCGATCGTTTTTGGCCGAGTCGAAGCACAAACGATCCGCACGCACTTCGTTCGCGATCGCGGCGACGGCAAGCGAGGCAGCCTGGAACGAATCAACTCGCCAGCCGATATTGCCTCGAAGTCAGAAACCGCGCAATTGGCGATTACGCATGTGCGGCCAATCGCCTTTCGGCGCGGTCGGACACTACTCGAATGCCGCTTGGAAACGGGTCGAACCAATCAAATCCGCATTCACTTGGCGGAACTTGGCCATCCGATTTTCGGCGACGTCAAATATGGACTCGATGCCATCAAGTCGTCGGCACGCCGTTTGGCCCTGCACGCCAGCGAACTCAAATTCCAGCACCCGGTGACGGGCGAGCCGCAGCATTTCACCGGGGAATGGCCCCCAGAACTCGACCGACTATGGAACGAATGAGCGGATGGTTGGAGTGATGCGATTTGGAAACCGCAGGACATGATGACGCGAAACTCGCATACAACCGGAGCATTCGAGCTGCGGAATTCGGGTTTCCTAACTCGTCTTTTCCGATTCAGCCCTTTCCGCCTATCTTCCGCCGCTTTTCAGACAGTGCGAACTTAGGAAAGGAATCCCATGCGCACGATTGCGGTGATGAATCAAAAGGGTGGCGTCGGCAAAACCACGACCAGCGTCAATCTAGCTGCTGGTTTGGCGGCCAAGGGGAACAAGGTCTGTTTGATCGATCTCGATCCGCAAGGCCACGCGTCAATGCACCTGGGAGTTGAGCCGGTCGGGCAGATTCCGACGATCTATCAAGTGCTCGCTGGCGATAAAACGATGGCCGAAGCGCGGCAAATGGTCGGCCCAAATTTGTGGCTGGTCCCGTCCAACATCGACCTAGCAGCGATCGAAGTTGAATTGGCCGACACGCCGGATCGTGAGTTGATCCTGCGCGGCGCGTTGCAGCAATTCCTGCAGACGCAACCGGTCGATTACGTCGTCATGGATTGTCCACCGTCGCTGGGGGTACTGACGATCAACGCACTCAGCGCCGTCAAAGAAGTCTTCATTCCGCTGCAACCACACTTCTTCGCGCTGCAAGGTTTGTCCAAGCTGCTTGAAACAACCGCGCGCGTCACACGGAGACTCAATCGTGAATTGCGAGTCACCGGCATCGCGATCTGCCTCTACGAAACTGGCACGCGTCTAGCCGGCGACGTGATCGCCGACTTGACGAACTTTCTGCGAGCCAGCGATCCGCAAACGCCGTGGGCTAATGCGCGCGTCTTCCAAACGAAGGTCCGCCGCAACATCAAACTGGCGGAAGCTCCCAGCTTCGGTCAGTCAATCTTCGACTACGAACCGAAATCCGCTGGTGCGCTCGATTATCTGTCGATGGTCGAGGAAGTCGTGGCGATGGAAGTCGCCGCCACAACCACGCAGGCAGCGTGAATCGGCGTGGACTCGAAAACGTTTCCGTGGCGATTCGATGCACTAACCCAAAGCGCGAGTGCGCAAGCGAGGGTTAGCGTGTTGGCCTAAAGGGGAATCGTCATGCCGCGTCAGAATCGTTTTCGACATCAATCGTATGTGGCTTGGGGTCAGCCACCGATTCCGACAAAAGTCGCCACCGTGACGCGCGAGCAAGTGGCGGAAATTGATGTCGGGACGACGCTGCGGCGGCTGCGGATTCGGACCGTGATTTTCGTACACGGGACGTTTGTCGGCGACGATCCGTTTGGGTTGGCTCAGCGTTTGGATGAGCTGTCCGAGTCTGTCCCGGCGATGTTGCGGCCGGCTCTAAAAGTCATCGCGATGGAGGCGTGGGGTCACGTGCTGCGGGGGATCAACCAGCGAATCAGCGACAAAGTGTTTGGCGAAGTCGGCAGCTTTCAAGATGAGTACTTGAACGAGTTTCGGAGATTGCTCGGTGGCGATGCACCGTCAGTCGAGCGATTCGATTGGTCGAGTGGCAACAATCATTTGTCGCGAGCCGAAGCGGCGGTCGAGTTGTTCAATCGCTTGACCGACTTGCCGCCGGATGCGATTCGTGACCGCGTGTTGTTGTGGGGGCACAGTCATGCCGGCAACGTGTTTGCTCTACTGACGAACCTGTTGGCGAATGATCGCGCGGCGGTTCTGAAATTCTTCGAGGCGGGGGGTTCGATTGCCGAACGGAGCGCTGCATGGCAGACGGCTCGCCAGCGATTGGCTGCGGCCCCGACTCCGCATCCGCTGGCGAAAGGACTGAACATCGTCACGTTCGGCACACCGGTAAGATACGGCTGGGATCGGGACGGTTATGCTCGGTTGCTGCACGTTTGCAATCATCGACCGGTGAATGGACAACGCGAATTCCTTGCCAAACCTGCGATGCCTCAGACGCTCGACGAGATCGTGCAGGCGAAGTTTGGCGACTGGGTGCAGTCGATGGGGATTGCCGGAACCGATTTGATTCCGATGGTCCAAGACGAACGCGCGGCCGATCGTGCTTTACGCGAACTGTTGGAAACCGATCTCGGCCTGCCGGAAGTCGATACCGAGAATAGTGTGATCGATCATCTGCTGCCGATGGTTCGCGACAAAGTTCGCGCGAAGCTCAACGAGTTGCAGGTGCTGTTGAATCGTTGGCGGAGCGGGCCGCGTGTCCCGTCGGACGGCGACGCCGCGTGGCTGTTCGATTACGGCACGGACGAGATCGCCTTGTTTGGTCACGGCGTGTATATGAAGCGAACGTGGTTGCCGTTTCACGCCACGCGAGTCACCGAATGGTTGCGACAAACGTGGGAGCCGTGATGGATCCGAACTCCGACGTCGCCGCGACTCGTCCGGCCGTTCAACCGGCGACACCATACTTGTGGATGTTGTTCGGAGCGTTCGCGTTCGCCGTGATGAGCACGCTGGCACACTCGATCCGCGACCGTTTCTCGTGGCCGGCGATTGCGATTGGCCGGTCGAGTGTACCGTTCGTGCTGACCGCATTGTCGGCGATTATCGCGGGCGGGAAGCTAGTTGTGTTCGGTTCACGAGCGTTGTGGCTCCGCAGCCTGGCGGGAAGCACAAGTTTGGTGCTGACTTTCTTCGCGCTGACGCGACTCCCTGTGGCCGATGCGCTGACGCTGACCAATTTGTTCCCGATCTGGGTGGCGTTGCTGTCGTGGCCGATGTTGCATCAGCGGCCCGATTCATTTGCGTGGGGCTGCGTCGTGTTTGCGATCGCTGGCGTGATCTTGATTCAGCAGCCGCATCTCGAATCGGGGAACCTAGCGACTCTGACCGCGTTATGTGCGTCGTTGACCAGCGCGATCGCGATGCTGGGGCTGCACCGAGTTCGGGGACTCGACACACGCGCGATCGTGTGGCATTTCAGCGGCGTGTCGCTGATCTTTGGTTGCACTGCGTTGTGGGTATCGGGAGCGCAGCCGTTAAACCTCGGGGCAGGAACACATTCCGGTGCCCCGACCGCGCTGAATTGGCTCTGCCTGGTTGGCGTTGGATTCTGGGCGACTTTGGGGCAATTTGGTTTGACGAAAGCCTTCACGCTCGGCGTACCTTCGCGAGTTTCTGTGATCGGACTCACGCAAGTCGGGTTCGCTGTCGTCTTTGAAATTTTGTGGGAACACCGACAATACAACCGTCTGACCGTCGTCGGCATGTTGCTGGTCTTGGCCCCGACAGCATGGCTGCTGTTCCGCTGGCGCGATGGACATTCGGAAGATACAAGTTCAATTTCGGAAGCCGGATGACGTAGCATAGGCGGCTCGCCTGTGATTCCTTCGGTGAATCGGAACAGGGGAGCCGCCCGTTCCATGTTGTCATCCAATACACCAGAAAGCCGACCATGAACGCTCTCGATACCGTCAACCATTATGTCGTCGATGCCGCTCAGTCGTTGAAGCTGGATGATGCTCTGACTTCGTTTCTGATGACCCCCGATCGGCAACTGCGAGTCGAGATTCCGATCATCCGGGATAACGGCAACTTGGCAGTCTTCACTGGCTATCGGATTCAGCACAACGATAGTCGCGGACCGTTTAAAGGTGGGCTGCGATATCACCCGACCGTCACCGACGCAGAGGTGACCGCTCTGGCGTCGCTGATGACCTGGAAGACGGCGATCATGGATCTGCCGTTTGGTGGGGCGAAAGGCGGCATTCAGGTCGACACGAAACAGCTCTCGTTGCTGGAGTTGGAACGTCTGACGCGGCGGTTCACCGACATCATTGATCCGATCATTGGCCCGAACATCGACATCCCCGCTCCCGACGTAGCGACGAACGAGCAGACGATGGCCTGGATCATGGATCAATACTCGCGGCGACATGGCTACAGCCCGGCGGTGGTGACGGGCAAGCCGGTGTCGCTGGGCGGTTCAGAGGGCCGCGCGTCGGCGACCGGAGTCGGCGTGGCGATCTGTACGCGCGAGGCATGTCGCGCCATACGGCTGGAACTGTCCGGGGCGCGAGTCGCGATTCAAGGCTTCGGCAAAGTCGGAGCACATGCCGCCACGGCGCTGTACGAAATGGGCGCGACGATCGTGGCGATCAGCGATGTCGAAGGCGGCCGTTTCCATCCGAAAGGGATCGACCTGACGGAAGCACAGCGGGTCTTGACCGCAAACGGTTCGATCAACGACCTGCGCGACAGCGAAGCGATCACGAACGACGAACTGCTGACGCTCGACTGCGACGTACTAATCCCGGCTGCGCTGGAAGAAGTTCTGACAACCCACAATGCCGCTCAGGTCCGCGCCAAACTGATCGTCGAGGGAGCGAACGCTCCGACGACTCTTGACGCCGACAAGATTTTTTCCGACCGTGGCATCACCGTCGTCCCTGACGTCCTGGCGAACGCGGGAGGCGTGACTGTCAGCTATTTCGAATGGGTGCAAAACCTCCAGCAGTTCCGTTGGGAGGCGGCCGATGTGCAGCAACGTCTGCAAACGCGGATGATCCGAGCCTTTCAAGCAGTCCAATCGGCCGCCGAGCAACATCGCGTGTCGCTCCGCCGCGGCGCATTTTTGCTCGGCGTACAGCGAGTCGCCGACGCCACAAAACTCCGTGGATTCTGATACCTCAAGCCCGACACGCTAGATGTAACGTTAAAAATTCAAGACGGGCGGGGTGATGCTGCTCGGTGGCAACGAGGAATTCTGCGGAGTTAACTTTAGCAACTGCGACTTCAATTCCTGAATCTCGGCCAGCAACAACCGAATGATCGCCTGAGCTTCAGGTGATTGGCTCGCAATCAGTTCTTCCGTGACGACCGACGACATCACCAACTGATCGCAGAAAAAAACCAAATGACGCGAGCCATTTTTAGACTCCGTGAACGATTACGGAGTTTGGAATGGTAGAGTTGTCGTGGTGTGAGGCTTTTGATTCGCGGAACCGGTGAGGGGGTGATTGAGCGGGGCGCGGCGTACGGACTGGAACGCGGCTCTTGCTGCGGGCGATTTCTCGCGATGCTCAAGACTCTTTCAACAGTTCATCGCGGTCGCCAGTCGGAAGAAAGTGGCAAATTGCGGGTCGCGGGGCAACTTCGGCTTGCTCGGCGGCATCGTACATCCGTTTGCGGATCACAAAATGTCCCAAGAGCAGGCTGTACAATTCCTGCACGACTCCGCCGGGCGTTTGGCTGTGCAGTACCGGACATTCACGCTGATGCGTCTGGAGTTCGTCGTAGGCCAGTTCTTGTTCCCAACGCTCGTGATACAGCACGAGCAGATCTTTGGCCGGATGTTGCTGTTCGTCCAGCAGCTTGGCCAGCAAGCGATGGACTTGCTCGGCACCCGGACGGTTGGGATCGTCGAAGCGGTATTCGATGATTCGCACGATAACGCCCCCTTCATCCCGCATGCGATGACTTGGCGAGGGATAAAACTTGGCCAGGAACGAACCATCGCGCAGGCGGCGAGTGGGCGTGAAGGTCAGGTTGCTGATGATCGCCACGAGCCCGGACCTGCCGCACCAAGTCGAAGGACAGAAAGTTCCGATCCCACAACAAGAGCATGATTTCTGCGAGAACATGCAGGATGTGACGGGCCATCGGGTGTTCGCCGCGACGGCGCGGTTTGATGAACGACTTCCACAACACATGCGTGCCCAACTCGCACAGACTGAGCACTCGTGCCTGCGGAAAAGCACTGGGCGAGCGACCACTTCCCGGTCGTCCGAACGCGCGTTCGTTCGCTGGCGTATCGGGCACATTGACCACGAAACCGTCCAAACCCATCAACCGCATCTCGTGGTAGAACGCCTGCGGCGTGTCGGGCCGAGCTGGCCGTTGGATGACCTGCTCCGCCAGCAACCGCAGCGGTGCCACTCCCACGCTGCGACGTGCCTCACATAACGTCGGACGACCGGGAGTGCCTCTGGGACGAAAGCGATGCAACCAGCGAAACACCAGCCGATAGCTGTCGCGACAAAACAACGCCATCGAAATCACAAACCAGACTACAAACCACCGTGGCAACCGTCGACAAGGCGCAGTCCCCTGCCCGCACTTCCGCAGCACAACTCCGATAGTCGACTTGGGCACGAATTGCTTCAATGCCAACATCCGCTCCACCGTGGATCAGCGCACTGCAACGTCGGCATCCTGACTCAAAAACTCATCGCAGCCGCCTTGCGACGTGGGACTTGTTACATCCAAACAGTCGCAGGACGCTGCGATTTGCTAACACGAATTCAACGGTATTGCTTCTAACCCACTCCGCTGCATGCGCAAAGTGCTTCGTGCGCCCGAGTTATTCCGTCGTGAAAAACTCGTCTTGCCAGAAATGCGGTCTGCGTGATAATCCGGCGCTCAGTTTTGAGAGCTTTCCCCTAACTTCCGCTCGACGAACCTCCCAGGAAGGGGCCACACGAGCTTCAACTCCGTTCGCGGTTCATGCAATCGCGACCGGAAAACAGTTGGGATTGCGAACGAGTCTGACTCGTGTTGGATGAGGTCGCGAACCCCAACTTGCTCTTCGCTCAAGTCGGTGTTGGCCAGGGACGGTCGAGCCCGCCTATCTGGGAGTGCTTGCGGCAACCAGCCGCCTTCCAGGCGCACGGTGAGACGGCTCGTCCCGCTTGGCCAAACAACAGCCCTTAACCGTTCTCGTCTCTTATGGAAGGAATCTTGCCATGGCGACAGGTCGCGAACTTCTCGAATCCATTTCCCGGCAACACAGCCCCCAGGAGTTTCAGCAAGAACACTGGCAAGGAACCTTTGCCGATTATCTGGAGACCTGCCACGAGCATCCAGGGGTCTGCCGCTCGGCATATCAAAGGCTGTATGACATGGTCATGTCCTACGGCACGTATCAGGTCGAAGGGACCAAAGAGAATCTGACTCGCTTCAAATTCTTCGACGACCCGGAAGGGGGCGGCGAGGATGCGATCTTCGGTCTGACCAAGACCTTGATGGATTTGGTCAACGTCTTCAAATCTGCGGCGTTGAAATACGGCAGCGAGCGGCGCGTGCTGTTGCTCCACGGCCCGGTCGGCAGTTCCAAAAGCACGATCGCGCGGTTGTTGAAGCGCGGCTTGGAACGCTACTCACGCAAGGATTCGGGAACGCTGTATTCGTTCAGCTGGAAAGAAAAAGACAGCTCGGTCACTTGGTGCCCGATGCACGAATCGCCGCTGCAACTGGTGCCGCTCGATCAGCGTGTCGCCGTGCGCGATTTCATCGACGCTGGGCGGCCGACGGCGAGCAAAGTCGGCGAGCACGATTACCCGATCGAATTCTCCGGGGAACTCTGCCCGCTGTGCCGCTACGAATTCCGCGAACGGTTGATCGGCTACAACGGCGACTGGACCAAAGTGGTCGATGATGTCGTCGTCAAACGCATTTTCCTGTCCGAACAGGACCGCATCGGCATCGGCACGTTCCAGCCGAAGGACGAAAAGAATCAGGATTCGACCGAGCTGACCGGCGACATCAACTATCGCAAGATCGCCGAATTCGGCAGCGAATCCGATCCGCGAGCCTTCAACTTCGACGGGGAGTTCAACGTCTCGAACCGCGGCATGATCGAGTTCATCGAAGTGCTGAAGCTCGACGTGGCGTTCTTGTACGACCTGCTGGGTGCGTCGCAAGAGCACAAGATCAAGCCGAAAAAGTTCGCTCAAACCGACATCGACACGGTCATCATCGGCCACACGAATGAGCCGGAATACCGCAAGCTCCAATCAAACGAATTCATGGAAGCTCTGCGCGACCGCACGATCAAGATCGACGTGCCGTATGTCACGACGCTGTCGGACGAGATCAAAATCTACACGAAGGACTACAACGAGAAGCGGGTCCGCGGCAAACACATCGCCCCGCACACGCTGGAAACGGCGGCCATGTGGGCGGTGCTCACGCGGTTGGAAGAGCCGAAGCATCATGGCCTGAGCCTGCTGCAAAAGATGAAGCTGTACAACGGCAAGACGCTCCCCGGCTTCACGACCGACAACGTCGTGCAACTCCGCCGCGAAGCGAAGGCCGAGGGCTTGCACGGCATCTCAGCTCGGTACGTTCAGGACAAAATCTCAAACGCCCTGGTCGTCAACCCGGCCGCCACGAGCCTCAACCCGTTCATGGTCATGAAGGAACTGGAGAACGGCCTCAAGCATCACTCGCTGGTCGGAGCCGAAGAGGTTCGCGAACGGTATCGCCAACTGATCTCGGTCGTGCGCGACGAGTACACCGACGTCGTCAAGAACGAAGTCCAACGAGCTATCGCCGCCGACGAAGACGCGCTGATGCGGCTCAGTTCGAACTACATCGACAACGTGAAGGCGTACACGCAGCGTGAAAAGGTGAAGAACAAATTCACCGGCGAAGAAGAGCAACCGGACGAACGCCTGATGCGCTCCATCGAAGAGCGAATCGACATCCCAGAAACTCGCAAAGACGATTTCCGCCGCGAGATCATGAACTACATCGGAGCCTTGGCTCTCGACGGCAAAAAGTTCGACTACAAGACGAACGAACGCCTGCAAAAGGCGCTCGAAATGAAACTCTTCGAGGACCAAAAAGACACGATCAAGCTGACGAGTCTGGTGTCAAACGTCATCGACAAAGACACCCAAGAAAAGATCGACATCGTCAAAAGCCGCCTCATCCGCAACTTCGGCTACAACGAGGAGTCGGCGACGGACGTGCTGCAATACGTCGCCAGCATCTTCGCGCGTGGGGACTCGAAGAGCGAGTAGATGTAAGGCCGGCCCCTGCTCGGCACCTTTGAAGTTACAAGCAGGTTAGCAGGAGCCAACCTACTTGGCGGAAATCAAATGCCACAGAAGCTGCCAATCAAGGTCGATACCTGTGACGAACTCCTTGCATTTCTCACTTCGGAGCTCGGCTATTGCGGCTGTGGGTATTACGAGGAGGCGATTAGAACCCTTCGGGATGTCCTGCAATTTGCATCCGATCGTCAATCTGCGTCTGCGCTACGTGATTCTGAACGTTTCTCGGCCGTCACAAGAGAAGTAGAATCGCGGAGTCTTGTATCACCGGGACTTTCAACTTGGTTCGTTTGGTTGCTCGACAAGCACGACTTCATTTGGCACGGCTTCAACGCTGACGACATTTGGACCACAGAAAAAGGGGCTTTCGTTCTTGCCGCGATAAAAGAGCACTACGAGTTTCACGACTAGCAAATCGACGAACAAAAGACTGGTCCATTTGTGGCACAAAGCGATTAGGTGACGAATGATCGTTGAATTAACAGAGCGAGAGCAAACGGACGTCATTCGCGGAACGGTGACCGGTTCGAACGTGGAATGCGTCGTGCTTCGCGCCGATCTGTTCGAGCGAGTGCGGTTCCTCTTCGATGAATCCCCGGACGCCGCGATTCATGAAATGGCCGGAGTGATCGCCGACATCTCGCCGGAAGATTGGAAGTCGGCGGAGGAATGGCGACGTACTCCGGAATCAAAGAGACTAAACGTTTTTCTCTGCGCTCTTCGCTCCTCTGCGTGTAGAAAAATACTTTGCACTGCAGAGGAGCGAAGAGCGCAGAGAAATCACTCAGCAAGACAATCGCCCACTTCCGCCACCGACCGCCAAGGCAACTGGTCGTTTCCGGTTAACGAGACCAAAACTTAAGTTCCAATTGGAGAACGGACATGCCGCCCGACACCAACAAGCTGCCCCCACCAACAACGTCGGATGAAAGAGACTTCGAGTCCACAGCCCGCGAACGGCTGATGGCGTTGCGCCGTACCGTCGGTTCAGAACGGTTTGTGTCACCGGCAAAGAAGCCGAAGCTGACCCAGGAAGAGTGGTGCGAGTTCATTCTGAGCGTCGCCGGAAGCATTCCCGATCCGTCTTTTCGTCGGCACGATCAAGGAACCTTCGAGAAGAGGGATGACTGACAATGATCACGCATCTGCTCGACACGAATGCCTGCGTTCAGTTGTTGCGAAACCCCAGTGCATCCAATGTCGCCCAGCGGTTTGCCAAAACGCCGCCAGGCAGGGTGGCGTTATGCTCGGTCGTCAAAGCCGAGTTATTCTATGGTGTCGAGCGCAGCAGTAACCCCGAACAAGGCTATGACCGTCTTGAGCATTTTTTTGAATCGTTTGATTCCTTGATGTTCGATGACCGCGCCGCCGTGGAGTACGGAGTTCTTCGTCGCCAGTTGGAATCACAAGGTCAACCCATCGGACCCAACGACCTGTTGATCGCCGCCATCTCACTCGCCAATGATTTGATCCTGGTGACTCATAACACTCGCGAATTCAGCCGTGTTCCCAACTTGCGATTAGAGGACTGGCAATGAAGGTGATGATGCCATGTTCGGCCAAAGAAAAATCGCCGACTTCGGTTTGTGGAGCGTAAGTTGCCGAAAGTTCGCTCTTGCCAAGATTCAGCAACTCAGTGAATGATGTTTTCCGATATCCAACTACTTGTGGCGGAATGAATCTGCCGAAACTTTCCGACGACCGGGACGTCCCATCCCGATTGAACGAGGAATGACATGACACGAGCCATTGACCGAGACGTGCAACGATTCAAGGAAATCGTCAAAGGGCGAGTTCGCAAGGATCTTCGTCGGTACATCACTCACGGCGAGATGACCGGGCGGCAGGGGCGTCGGCTGGTGACGATTCCAGTGCCGAATATCGAGATTCCGCACTTCCGCCACGGACAGAAAGGGTCGGGCGGGGTCGCTCAGGGCGAGGGCGAGCTTGGGCAACCGATCGGCAGCGGCGGCAATCAAGGAGACGGCGAAGGTCAGGCCGGTAGCGATCCAGGCAACGGGCACACGCGCGATGTCGAAGTGTCGATCGAAGAGTTGGCCAAGATGTTGGCTCAGGAATTGGAGTTGCCAAACATCCAGCCGAAAGGGCAAGACGCCCTCAGAACTCGGAAGGACAAATACAGCAGCATCCGACAGACGGGGCCGCAGTCGTTGCGACATTTCAAGCGAACGTACAAAGAGGCATTGAAACGCAGCATCGCCTCGAATGATTACGACCTCGCCAAGCCGAAGATCGTGCCGACCAAGGACGATCAGCTTTACCGAAGCTGGAAGACGATCTCCGAACCGCAAGCCAACGCGGCGATCATTTACATGATGGACGTCAGCGGCTCGATGACTCAGGAGCAGAAAGAGATCGTCCGCACCGAGTCGTTTTGGATCGACACCTGGCTGCAAAGCCAATACGACGGCGTGCAGGTGCGGTACGTCATTCACGACGCAATCGCCAAAGAGGTCGATGAAGAGACTTTTTATCACACGCACGAAAGCGGCGGCACGCGGATCAGTTCGGCGTACACCGTGGCCAAGCAGGTGATCGAACGGGATTTCCCGACCGATGATTGGAACATCTACATCTTCCAATTCTCCGACGGCGACAACTGGGGCGAAGACAATCAGCAATGCCTGCAGATGCTGATTCAAGACATGTTGCCGGTTTGCAATCTGTACTGCTACGGCCAAGTAAAAAGCCCGTACGGCAGCGGCGACTACATCCGCGAATTGAAGCGGATCGTAAGCAAACACGAGAACCTCGTGCTGTCGGAAATCCCGAACCGCGAGGCGATCTACGATTCGATCAAACTGTTTTTGGGCAAAGGGAAGTGATGTTGGTAGTCCCGTCGTTAGACGGAATGTCGTGAAATTCGAGAAGAATGACTCCGCCTAAAAGCGGCACGACAAGCGGTCAACCAATGAATCGCTGATGTCCGGTCGCGTCGAATTCTGCGAGGGTGCTCGTGAGTTCGAGTTGAATGGACGCGAGGCGGGCTTCATCGGTGAGTTTTTGGCCGGCGCGGTCGGTGACGTAGAAGACGTCGTGAATCTGGTCGAGGTGCGTGGCGATGATGGCCAGGTCGATCGAGAGTTCCAGGCGGTAGATGGCTCGGCTGACAGTGTACAGCAGGCCGGGTCGGTCATGAGCGAAGATGCCCAGGATCGTGGCGCGGTTCGATGAATCGTTGTCGATGCTGACACGGTTCGGCAGACCGGACGCAGGGGGCTTCGGGGATTGCCAACGGAAGCGCTTTGACCGCTGAAACAACTCATCGACTTTGATCTCCTGGCGGAGCACTCGGCGAATCGCCTGTCCGATGGCGGCGATTCGATCGGGTGGGACCGGTCCGGCGAAGTCGTCGTCGCGAACACGGAAGACGTCTACGACCGTGCCGTCTTGTGTCGTGCAAATCTGCGCCGAGAGAATCTCCAACCGTTGCGACGTGAGCGTCCCGGCGATGCGGTGAAAGCAGCCAACGGCATGTTGCCGGTCGGTGACGATGCGGTAATCGACAGTGTCGGTACCAGGGTCGAAGTTCCCTTCAACGATGATTTCGCCCGGTTGCAGGCGGCGGATGATGTCCAGATCGGCGGTGATCCGTTCGACCGAAGTTCCAGCCAAGTAGTGCGCCGGGAATTCCAGCAAGTGCTGATTGAGCCACGTTACGAGTTGCACCCTTTCGGCCTGAGTCGCTTGCGGCGGCGCGAGCGTGACGGCGGCATGATCGCGAGCGACTCGCATTCGCTCTTGCTCCAAAAACCCCGGCATTTTGCCCGACAGCAGCAGCATCGAGCGGTCATACAGGTCGTTCAGTAATCCCGCTTTCCAATCGTTCCAGATATCTGGTCCGACGGCGGAGATGTCGGCCACGGTGAGAAGGTACAGAATCGTAAGCCATTCGGGGCTGCCAACGAGATGCGTGAATTTGGACAAGCACCGCTGATCCGACGTGTCGCGGCGCAGGGCGACGTCCGCCATTTCCAAATGCCAGCGAACCAGGAACATCAACAACTTGCGGTGCGGTTCCGTCAGGCCAAATCGGATAGCGACCGTTTCCGCGATCCGCTCGCCGACGAGGCAATGATCCTCCACTTGCCCTTTGCCGATGTCGTGTAGCAGCACGGTCAGGTGCAGCAGCCATTTGATGTTCGTACCACGATACGCGGCGTGAATCGGACCGCTCGCGTTTTCAAACGCCTCCGCTCGTTCAACCGCCTGAAACGTGTGTTCATCGACCGTGTAATGGTGGTATTGATTGAACTGTGTCAAATTACGAATGCGTGTGAACTCCGGGAGCAATACTTCCAGCACGCCGGTCGAAAACATCGCCCGGAGCGTTTTTCCCAGCGAGCCACGTTGATCGAGGATCGACAAAAAGACGCGCGAATGTTCGGCCATGATCGCGCGGCTGAAATTCGGCGAGGCCAACCGAATGTGTTCCAAGACTCGCGGCGAAATTTCCAAATGCTGGCGCGCGGCAGTTTCAAACAGCCGCAGCACCAACAGGAAATCGGAGCAGACGGTGTCCTGCTGGCTGCGTGCGACCGTCAGCCGCCCAGCTCCAACCAAGAAACATCCGTCTTGTCGGCGCATCATCAGCAGATCGTAGAACCGCCGCCACCACGGTGGCTGGCGATGCCGAGCAATAAATCTCGATACGATGTCCGCCACCGCTGTCGTGTGACGAAAGTACTCTTGCATGAACAATTCGACCGGGCTTTGGGCTGGCGTTCGTTCAACGCCGCGTTCCGTTGCGATCCGCAGTTGTTCGTCACGAGTCAACCGGTCGTGCGCCTTGCCTGCGGCGAAATGCAGGTCGATTCGGATTTTCGTCAAGTATTCTTGCGCCTCGATTAGCGAGCGGGCATCCTCGCGAGATAACTCGCCGCGGAGTCGCAAAGAGTCGATGTCGCGCGATCCGAAGAATGCGAAGCCGACCCAGCGCAGCAGATGCAGATCGCGCAGCCCGCCCCAGGAACTTTTGACATCCGGTTCGAGTTGTTGCACCGCTCCGCCAAACTTCGTCCGCTCGTCCTGCCGATTGCCGACACAGGCCGTTTCAATAAACGCCGACCGGCGTTTCCGAATCACCGAACGTTCAAACTTTCGCTGCAATCGCTCGACCAGTTCTTGTGACCCCCAAAGCCATCTGGCTTCGATCAGCGACGTGGCGAATTGCGGCTCGGCAATCGCAAACGCAATCGAATCGCGAAGCGTTCTCTTGCTTTCGCCCAGCTTCAGGCCGGAGTCCCACAAGTCTTGCGTCGCCGCGCGAGCCGCTCGCATGAAGTCCGCTTGGACCGACGGCTGATACAAAAACAGCAAGTCGAGATCGGAATAGGGTGCCAACTCACCGCGTCCCGTGCCACCGACCGCTACGACCGCAGAATACTGTTCCAGCCGCGAGACGATCTCTGGCGAGCCAGCCGATTGCAACGCTTCCATCCAAACATCCACGGCAAACTGCCGCAGGCCATCGGCCAGCACGGTGGCGGTTTGCAATCCGTTCGCTCCCTGCTGAAATAGCTCTTGAGCGTGCTCGCGAATCTCGGCCACCCGCGCGCGCAGCGATTCGATCTTCGCGGCCGAAGCCGGCGCAGGCACAGAGATTTGCTTGGGCGGATTCAATCGAAAGGCAGTACTCAACCTGGAGTGCTGCGGCTCGACGCAGCCTCCATCCAGTTGGAATAAAGTCGTTGATTGTCCAGAAAGCAACTGCCGATCAGCCGGTTCTCGTCAGGTCGGTGTTGGATGCTGAGTGTCGGGATTGCAATTGCATGGAGAGCTGCGTCGAGCCGTAGCATTCCCAGGAAAATCAGATCGCGCCGCCACCTTGTTCGCCGGTACGGATGCGGATGACTTCATCGAGGCTCGAAACAAAAATTTTTCCGTCTCCGATTTGACCGGTGCGCGCGTGACTTGTGATGGTCTCGACCGCGCGCTGTACGTCGGCGTCATCTACCACCACTTCGAGTTTCACCTTGGGCAGGAAGTCCACGGTGTATTCTGCGCCGCGGTACGTCTCTTTGTGACCGCGCTGGCGGCCGAAACCGCGGACTTCAGTCACGGTCATCCCCTGGATGCTGGCAGCCGTAAGGGCGTTCTTGACCTCTTCCAGTTTGTAATGCCGAATAATTGCTTCAATCTTTTTCATGAGCTGCTCCTGAATGCGTTTGGCCGACGGGCGCTGCCGACGGCCGATAGTTTGGTCGAAAGTTCGATTTCTGCAAATGCTGAATGTTCACGCCGTAGCGGCCAGCGGTGAATTGAGCGATTCTCCGGTCCGAATGCGGATGACTCGCTCGACGTCGCTGACCAGCACTTTGCCGTCTCCCGCCTGGCCTGTGCGAGCGGCTCGCTGGATTGTCTCCACGATGGCCCGTACCTGTTCGGCGGCGACGACGAGTTCTAACTTGATCTTTGGTAGTAACTCCGCCGACTCGCCGCCCGATTCGGCGGCACGACGGCTAACACTTCCGCGACCTTCCTCTACGGACAGGCCTGGGATATTTAGCATCAACAACGCCTGAGTGACGTCTTCCAATTTGAAGTGCCGAATGATCGCTTCCACTTTTTTCATTACGACACGTCCGTTTAATAAAAAATGTAGCCTTCCTCGCCATGCTGGCTGAGATCAAGGCCCTGGACTTCGTCTTCCTGACTGACTCGCAGCCCGACAAGTGCGTCGACAACCTTCAAGATGATGAACGTTCCGATGACCGTCAGAAGTAAGCTTGCTCCAGCGCCCACCACTTGATTGATGAGTTGCTTCATGCTTCCGGTTGGGTCCAAGAGGCCACCTTTGCCCGCTCCGGCGATGGCGCTGCTGGCGAAGACCCCGGTGAGCAACGCCCCCGCCGTGCCACCAACTCCGTGAACTCCGAAGGCATCCAGCGAGTCGTCATAGCCAAACTTTGACTTGATCGTTGTGCAAGCGAAGTAACAGACCGCGCCAGCAATCACTCCCAGAATCATGCCCGACGCGGGAGTGACATATCCGGCGGCCGGCGTAATGCAAACCAATCCGGCTACGCAGCCTGAGCACGCTCCAAGGATGCTCGGCTTGCCGCGCTTGATCCATTCGATACCGGCCCAAGCCAGCGTTCCCGTTGCCGCAGCCAAGTGCGTCGCGATAAACGCGGACACCGCTTGAGCATTTGCAGCTCCCGCGCTGCCAGCGTTGAATCCGAACCAGCCAACCCACAGCATCGTCGCACCGATGAACGTATACGTCAGATTGTGCGGAGGCATCGGCTCTTGGCCGAAGCCCAAACGCCTGCCGAGCATGATCGCGCACAAAAGAGCCGACGCCCCCGAGATTAAATGCACAACTGTACCACCGGCAAAGTCGAGCGATGGATAGGCTGCTCCAGCATTGGCATGATTCAACCAGCCGTCCGCCGCCCACACCCAGTGAGCCACTGGGCAGTAAACCAGCAAACCCCACAACGCACAGAACAACACCATCGCACTGAACTTCATGCGTTCTGCGAACGCGCCACAGATCAACCCCGGCGTGATGATGAAGAACATCATCTGATAGATCATGAACAGCCCGTCGGGAATCGTCAGACCGTGAATTGAGTTCAACGCTTCGCCGTTAGGGCTGCTGATTTGAACTCCGTTCAGCATCACTTTTCCGAAACCGCCTACGAATCCGCCAGCGATCCCGGTATCAAACGCGAGGCTGTATCCGACGATCACCCAGAGCGTGGACATCATTCCCATCAGTATGATGCACTGCATCATACTGCCCAAAATATTTTTCTTGCGGACCAGCCCACCGTAGAACAGAGCCAAACCGGGTGCGGTCATCATTAACACAAGGGCCGACGACACTAGCATCCAGGCGGTGTCACCAGTATCAATTTTGGGTGGTCCTGCCGGAGCCACAACCACCGAGGGTTCTGCTGGAGTTCCTTCCTGAGCGAACGTCAGCCCGCTCATCGCTAGCAGGACAATGCTCGCCAGAATCAGCCGAGCGCGTGTCTTAATCTTCATGTGGGTCAAACCTCCCTTGGACGTGTTGGTGATCCCGACGGCTCATCGAGTCGCGCCAGGCCGGTTTGCCGTTCGCCACCGTCGTCACGCTGACGCTGGATTCAGGCTACGGCACGGAGCGTGAAATCGCCGCTCCGCAGCACAGACTAAAACGCTGAAACCCAGACGTCCACTGACACAGCGATTCCAGCTTTTCCACGATCCAAGAAAGTTGCTAGCGAAATTGTCGCCACGGCGTCAGTCAGATCGCGCCGCTCCCAGCTTCGCCAGTACGGATGCGGACGACATTTTCGAGACTGGAAACAAAAATCTTCCCGTCTCCGATTTGACCCGTTCGAGCCCCCGCGACGATCGCATCAATCGCTGCCTGTACTTGCTCTTCACCGACCACGATCTCCAATTTGGTCTTCGGCAAGAAGTCGACGGTGTATTCCGCGCCGCGATACTGCTCCTTGTGTCCCTTCTGCCGACCAAATCCCTTGACTTCAGTGACAGTCATGCCCACCACGCCGATCTTGGTCAACGCGGTTTTCACATCTTCCAATTTGAAATGCCGAATGATGGCTTCGATTTTTTTCATTGCTGGTTCCTTGAGCGAGTGCGGCTCGCGCGGTGAGAAATGATAATGTAAGAAAGCCTCCCGACAGAAGCCCTGTCGGGAGGCAAAAGGGAGTTCCGATTAGTGTGACCGGTGCGACGTTTGGAAGTCGGGATATGCCAACGCACCCATTTCCGGTCCATCGAGACCTTCGAGTTCGACCTCGCGACTGACTCGCAGCGGCGTGATCAGGTCGCTCAGCTTGAACCAGATGTAGGCCATTGAGAAACCGAAGACCCACACCACAGCGACAGCGATCAACTGAGCCCACAACTGCGACACGTCGCCGTTGATCAAACCACTCACGCCATCCGTCAACACGCCGTCTTCGGCACCATTTGCGTCGTACTTGGCTCGAACAACATTGTTCCAACCCATGCCGTACTTGCCGTTGGCGAAGATTCCCAAAGAGATCACGCCCCATGAGCCATTCACACCATGCACTGAGATCGCACCGACCGGATCGTCAATCCCACGGCGTTCCCAGAAGAAGACGCTCTCCACGACCAAAACACCGGCAACTCCGCCGATCACCACGGCCGCCCAGGAATCCACAAACGCACACGGACAGGTGATCGCCACCAAGCCAGCCAACATCCCGTTACAAATCATCGATGGATCAGGCTTAAACCCCTTGGCCATCATCCAGCACATCGTCGCAATGGCACCGGTGATTCCGGCCAACATCGTGTTCACCACGACAACACTGATCCGCAAATCCGTTCCCGACAGCGTCGAGCCAGGATTAAATCCGAACCAGCCGAACGCCAGAATGAACGTACCAATCACCACCATCGGGACGTGATGCCCCGGCATCGCCTGCGGCTTGCCATCCACAAACTTTCCGATCCGCGGGCCAATCACAATGGCTCCAGCCAACGCGATCGCACCTCCCATCGAATGCACCACCGCCGATCCGGCAAAGTCCACGACTCCGTGACCCAGCCCCATCGTCGTTCCCAGGTTGGCCAGCCAACCGCCACCCCAAACCCAGTTCGCATACAAGCAGTACGGCAATGCGACCCATAAACCATACAGACAGAAATTCTTCCAAGACCAACGTTCACACATCGAACCGGTCGGAATCGTGGCGGTCGTGTCCATGAAGACCATCATGAAGAAGAACAACGCCATGACACTGACGTCGTCCATGCCGTTCAGAAAGAACCCTTTCGTCCCCATCAAGCCGTAAGCGAAAACGCCCGATCCCGGTGCCGTCTCGCCGAGTCCAATGCCGCTGTTGAGAATCGACGTCCCCGGACCCAGTGAAGAATACCAGCCCGGAGCCACCGGCCCGTTGAACCAGTTCCCCCAACCAATCGCGAAGCCGTACACCCAAAACGCCAGGCAGCCCAACGGGTAGATCATCAGATTCATCGTGATCGTGTGAGCCGCATTCTTCGACCGCCCCAAGCCAGCCTCAACCATGGCGAAGCCCGCCTGCATGAACATCACCAGGAATCCACAAATCATGACCCAAACCATGTTGATCGAAAACGTGTTGTGGGCAATCCGGTCATAGAGCTTGTCCGGCGTCATTGCTTTTGGATCACCGTCACCAACCGGACCAGCGGACGGAGTTGTCCAGTAACCAGCAGCACCGCCACCAGCATCTGGCCACTTCGGAGCCTTAGGATCCAAATTGGTGCCCGTGAAATAGTCCGGCACAACCGGGGCAGCCGGAGCCGCCGGTGTGGTCGCGGCCTCACCAGCCGGCGAGGCCGTGACCGGGTCCTGTGCCCAGCAACTCGCCCCCCCCCACGACAACATCACTCCCAGGGATAATCCCAGCAAACATCGGCGCAACATTTGGCTGATTCCTCTCGTTAACGAGCCACAATGGAAACACAAAACTCTGCGACATGCAGAACAATCTCACAGCTACAGCTAATGAAGTTGCCAAAGCACCACCCGCCGGCCGAGCGTGTATGATCTCACGCAACCATTGGTATCGTCGTCAATCAACCAACGCCAAACGGGCGAGTGCACCAAAAGCCTTGATGCCGCATTAAGCAACGGCCGTGCCCATCGCCCGAAGTAATCTCTGGGCCGCGGACTTTCGGTCACTGAAACTTCACGATTTCTGGGCTTTTTTCGATCCTGTCGAATTCTTCGCCACGGAAATCTCTGGGACTTTGGGTTCAGGCTCAACGGCCACTGCCCTGAATTTGATCGCCGCTGGCGAACCGCAAGGCACAAGGCGTTGGGCTTCCGCCCGTTTTTCGGGCGTATAGAGTGCAAGACGAGGAGCGAGAACGATGCACCAGTGACTGGAGTTTCCCCAAGAATTCAAAGTTGAGTCCGTACGGTTATCGAGGCAGCCAGAGCATGCCAATGTTTCAAACTGGGGAGTTCGTATGACTCACTAACCCTGAAAACAGTGGCCTTTTTCCGGAATTGAACGGTATTGGGATCAGCCGAGTCCAATCCGGTTCAGTTCAGTCCGATGTGGTCCAGTTCCCCAACGCGATGCCCCAATGCGGTTCATTCCTGTCCGATGCGGTTCAGTCCCAACGGGACGTCTCCATGTCAGCCCAGGCCATCGGCCTGGGTCACGGACACCATCCGAATTCAAAGCCCCAACGGGGCGGCTCTCAATTCGACAGACATGAAACACCCCATCGACGATGACGAACAACGAATAGGTCCGCCCCATCGGGGCTTCCTCTCGGTTGTTGTGATCGTGACCCAGGCCGATGGCCTGGGCTGGCATGGGGCTGCCACGTTGTGGCGGAAGACAGAGGGCTGACGCCCAGCGGCTCGACAGCGGCGAGAGGCTCGCGACGGGGGAAGTCAGCGCGATCGCAGTTCGGCGAGACGATGATTGAGCTCCATGATTTCACGCGGATGGTCAAAGATTCAAGATGTTATCGGGGTTTGCAGAGATACTCTCCGGGATCGCGTCGAGTGGTCGTGGACCGAACAGACCGATTTCACATTTACGGTTAAACTCATTGGCCCAAAGAAAGCCATCAAGTTGCGGATCGGTAAATGGTGCGACGGTCCAACGGATGGCAGTAGCGACTTGCGGCCCGTCTTGGTGACCGAAATTGATGACCGGCATTTGCAAGTGAGCCAAAACGCCGAGGACGCATTCTTCCCGACAAATCTGACGCAGGCGCGCATTGTTCTCGTGGATGAAACCGTTGACGATTTCTTCGACAAGAACTTTTGCACCAAGAAGGTCATTCGTGTTGACACATTGATTGGCTTGCAGCGCGAACGACAGATCGAGAGCGATTAGTCCAGGCACTCCGGAGCGACGAATTTGCCGCACGGCCTTTTTACAGTTCTTTTCGATTTGCCGCCGGTTTCGAGGCCGTTTGGCGGCGATGCCAAATACTTCGGCGTTATCTGACAAGATGATATCCGGTTCATCAAAATGGACGGCGTAGCCGCTCAACTCGCAGACTGCACCAATGAATGATTCAAATTGAAAATCGCGTGCTGACGCTGAGTTCGATTCTCGCGTCGAGAACTCGGAACCGGAAATGAGTTGGCAGAGGCGGGGCGTCCACATTTCGCAGTGACGTGACGCCGTTGCCGCTTTCAAAATGGTTTGCAACTGCCGGAACTCGACCATCGTGTTCAGGACGCGAGTCGCCAAGTTCAAGTCCAGATGACGTTGGTTTCGAGCTGCGTCCAAAAGGGAGTGAAACGCATCGTGATAGGCTTTGATGCGAGACGATTTCACGGTTGAAATTCCGAGCGCCTCGAATGCGGCGTAAATCGCACGCATCTCATCCAGGTCCGTCTCCCAAGTGGTGGAAACACGTCGCACAATATCGAATCGCAGGACGTAGTCGTGATCTGTCATCGTGATCGCAATTCTGCGAGACGTTGCTTGAGTTCCGCGATTTGATGCGGGTGGTAGAAACCCACAAGGCCACTATTCCGCAGCGCGAAACCCACCGGTTTGATGAGACCGCGGTTGCGAAATGTGGCAAAGTTGGTCAGCCCTGATATTCGAATGAACTCCGACTCGTTCAATAGGCCGTCAGTATTGTCGAGGGTGATCCCCAATGCCTTCTTTAATTCTCCGATTTGGCTTCGATCATAGAACGCACTCACGCCGGATTTCGACATTCCGTGTCCGATCGGCTTGATGAGCCCTCGCTTGCGATACGTTGAGACTCGACTAAATCCCGACACTTTTCCGAACTCTTTCTCGTTCAACAATCCGTCAGTGCTTTCGAGGGTGATCCCAAGGGCTTTTTTTAATTCTGCGATTTGCCGGGGATGATAGAAGGCACCGACACGCGGCCCCGCCATTGCAAAGCCGATTGGTTTGATGAGCCTTCGTTTGCGATACGCGGCAATGTTGAACAGGCCCGATACTCGCAGGAACTCCGTCTCGTTGAGCAGACCTTCGGTACTGTCGAGGGTGATGCCTAACGCTGTCTTCAACTTTGCGATCTGTTGAGGCTGATAGAAAGGAATGAGACCGCCACCAGTAACCGCGTAACCGAACGGTGTGATGGTGCCTCGCTTGCGATACTTTGCGATTTGACTGAGTCCAAAAGATTCCCTGATTCCTCCCTCGGACAACAAACCTTCGGTGCTGTCGAGGGTGATCCCTAATGCCACCTTCAGTTCTGCGACTTGCTGAGGTTTGTAAAAGGCGCTTAGGCCCAATACCGTTCAATCGAGCATGACGATCGCCTTTCGAAAAGTCTTGGTTGGCTGCGGGGAATTGCGG